>DHJP01000194.1:0-18162 GCA_002404395.1 Clostridiales bacterium UBA4717 | reverse complement strand
ACGCCGCCGGGGCGAGTATGTCGGCGTCGGGCGTTTCAAGCAATCGGCGCGTGATCCCGCTGTAGTCAAGGTCAAGTCCGAGATAGTGCCGCCACAGGCGTTCAAATTCGTCCGCAGTGGTATTTTCGATTATGAGCGAGTCGGGATCGTTTTGAATAAAACGCACGAATCTTGCGTGCGCCACGCCTTCGATCGCACCGTCCGATGCTTTCCCGAAGCGGAACGACTGACCGCAATCAAAGGTCTTTTCGGCAGAAAACGGCGCGATATTTTGCAACTTGACAACGGGTATGCCGTTATGCGCGGATTCCCGCACGTCGATCTCTTTTTTTACTTTGGTATCTGTCATGAAAGTATGATATTGCCGGCGCAGCCGACCCGTAATAAGAGTATGTCCGATCGGAGGATCTTCACCAAACAGCAGGGTCAAAAACGGCGCGGTGCGTTCCTGAAAACGGAATTTTGCGTCAACCTATTGCAAAACCCGCGTCGTTTGCTTATAATTATATATGAATAAATAAATACGCACAAGCCAGGTTGCTGTAAACGAAAGGATATATATAAACAAATGGAACAGATATATACCATACCGCTCAACGAAGCCTTTGACCGCTCTGCGGCTGATTCTTCCTGCGGCTGTCCGTTTTGCGCGCTGAGCCGCAAGCTTGAGGAGGATAATCTTGAGCTTATACTCGGAGCTTCGATGATGGAGCCGGATGTCAGGATCAAAACCAACAAAGCCGGATTCTGCCGCGCGCATTATGACCGTATGTTTGTCAGGAAAAACCGGCTCGGGCTTGCGCTCATGCTTGAGAGCCATCTGGACGGAGTAAAGGCGGAGATCTCGAAAAAGAGCCTTATCGGCACGCCGGGCGCCGCCGCTCAAAAACGGCTTGACGAGCTTGCGGGCAGCTGCTATCTGTGCGAGCGTATTGAATTTTCGCTTTCAAAAATGCTTGAGACCGCGGTATATCTGTACGATACCGACTCAACCTTTGCCAAAAAGCTGACGCTTCAGCCGTATTTTTGCCTGCCGCACTACAGACGCCTTATTGCCCTCGGTAAAGCCAAGCTTTCCAAAAAAGCATATGCGGCGTTTTACGAAGATATAAGCCGCGTGGTCGGAACGTATTTTGAATCGCTTTGCGGGGATATCAAGCATTTTATAAAAAAATTCGACTACCGTTACGAGGACGAGCCGTGGGGAAACTCCAAGGACAGCGTTGAGCGGGCGATAAAGTTTACCGAAGGCGACATTCACGTGAGCGACAAGGACAAGTAAGCTTAACACGGTGCTCCGACTCAGATCGCACGGGCATATTTTAAGTATATCACTCGTTTGGCGTTTCGTCAATGCCGATGCGAAGCTTTTTGAAGTATATTTTGATTTTTTCTCGGATACTGTGAACGCAGCTGTGATCAGGTCACAGCTGCCGCTTCATTTTGTGTATTCTGATTGAAAGTAACTTTTCTTTCGGTAAAAATTCATTATATTTTCCAAAAAACTATTGACAGTTGCCGAATATTGTGATATTATAATCACGTAGACGCATGAGCGTGCAATTTGATGCTCGTCTCAATGTGCGTGGGCTTGAGTCCGATTCTCTTACGGCATCACGGAGATGACCGCAAAATCATTTCGGGAGGAAATCAAATGAAAAAGGCATACATTGAGCCGGCAGTGACCGCTTCGGTTATCGAAGCTGAGGATGTTATAACTGCAAGTATTTGCGCAGCCAAAGGTGCAGACATCGCCGTATACAACCCTGTATATTGGGAAGACGAGCTTACTCCCAGAGACTGAACAGTTTGATTCGCACCTGAACGGCTGAAAAGTTGTTTTTGTTTTCTTGTGAGCGCACCGCAAGGTGCGCTTGTCTTGTTTGCCCGAAAAAAACTGTGCACGGCGCTGCTGCCGTGTTTTTTTATTGCGGCAAATCCGACGATCGCCGTTTTGCGTGCATTGATTTTGCTTTTTTCGACTTTTGTTTTGTATTATTTAAAAAAGCCGCTGCTTTGGCTTGACAGCATATGTATGCTTTGGTATAATATAACCGCAATAAAATAAAGTTACCGTTGGAAGTTCTGCGTTGCCTGAAAGCGCAGCTGAGATGGAACTGTGTGAAAATCACAGACGGTGCCGCCACCGTGAGTCGGGAGTCCTGCGTCCGTGCCGAAGGGCAGTCACTGAGCGATAATACCGCTTGGGAAGACAGGGTGCAAGGGTTATGATCGGCGAGTCGGGAGACATGCTTACAACGGATGAAAATGCAGCTACGGTATATATGGCGCGTGTTTTTTAACGTAAACGGGTAGGGCGGATTTTTTGAAAATTCGCGTTGCCTTTGTCGTTGTACAAAAATGCGTCGGAAGGTTATGCGCTTTTCGGCGCATTTTGAGTTTTGACCTGCTTCGGAATTTTTAAATCGGCGCATCGGGTGCGGCGGACAGGAGATCGTATTCAAACGTCCTGTACGCTACGCCGGTTTGACCGAAGTTTGAGTATCCGATGAATCAGGGCGATCTGCATAAACGACGGTTTATACTGCGGTTATTGCAATTTTCGGAAAGGAAAATATGAAAAAACTTGTTGCACTTCTGCTCGCGGTCATAATGATCGCGGCAAGTCTGCCGGTATATGCCGCGGACATGACGAACGGGACACCCGATGTTTTGATGTCGGGCGATGCAAGCTCAGCGATTTCTGAGCTTACGGAAAACCTTACAGGCGACGCAGACGACGCTGACCGTACCGACGATGCCGATACGGTAAAAAACGACGACGGGGCGCTTGTCGGGAGTATTGAAGCAAATGATCCCGACAGCTCGGAGATACTCTCTTACAATGCTGCCGAAGGCGTCGGTGAAGGCGAAGCGGAGCCTGAAGCCGGAGATGGCGAGGATCCCGATGAGGCGAGTGAACCTCCGTATTTTATTTCGCTTGAATTTAATAAGACCGCGCTTTCAAATTGGACAAACGGTTCTATATTTGAACCGAATAAGCTTACATATGAGCTTAATCTGAAAAACGCGTCGGCAGCAACGCTCAGACTTACCGCTGATACCGAGTACGACAGTGAAAAATACACGGCGACCGCCGAGTTTACCGATCAGAGCGGCGCGCTCAAGGTTCTGCCGATCGAATCGAAAAAGCTGACGGTGATTGAAAAATTTGCTCCCGGCGATTCGGTATTGCTTATAAAGCTTGCCGAAAATGACGGTGGACTTGAGACGGTATACACTTTCAACGTACACCGTCCGCGAAGCACTTCAAACACGATCGCTAAGGACGGCTTTGCGCTGTCTTTGACTTCGCGTGAGCTGTCGAAGGTGAAGTTTTGCGGATATGCCGAAGGCGTAATGCTTGTTGCCGATGAGACGGGAGTTCCGACTCAGGGCACGGGCGTCAGCACCAAAAACTATAACTACCTTACGCGCATATATGATGAAACTTCTTTCAACATTATAGTAAATGCCGGCAACGAATATACACATATCGCATACACTGCCGAGCGTGCGGACGAAGCCGGCGTATTTGAGCCGTATCTTGGCGCGACCGTGCTTGAAGGGGCAAAGAATGTAAGTGCAGGCTTTGACTTCGGCGACTCAAAACTTATAAAGCTGACCTTTACGCTGGTAAGCGACGCGGACTACGACGCAAACGGCGGTTTTGACGGAGCAAAGGCTTCGGTATATACGCTGTACATTGAAAAGGTCAAACTCGGCGAATTACCGTCTGTAACCGAGCTTGTTCAAAGCGAAGGAGACTTTTATCCTGCGCTTGATTCCGAGTGCCTGAGATATAATCTGGTATTCCCGTACAATGCGGCGTTTCACGACAAGAACAACACGGAGGCGAAGTATCCGAGCATCACTTTTAAGGTAAGCGACGGCGCGGCGGTAAAGGTCGGCAAGAGCGAACTTGAAGCGGATGCTGACGGTCATTATTCTTTTGAGTTTGCGAAGTCGGCGCTGACGCAGACGATAACTCTTACTTCGGCTGACGGCGTTGTTTCAAGAGAATATACGATAAAGGCAGTCGAAAAATCGAAATATGCGGTGCCCGACCGTGTGGTGGATTTCCTTTGCATAGGCAGTCAGTATACCAACGGCGGTGCCAAAACTTTTGATGTCGGAATTTACCCAGAGCTTACGTTGGCGGGAACAGCAAAATCGCTCGGCGGTTTCGGCGGATACATTACATATTATTACGAGAAGCCGATAGTAAACGACCCGAATCATCTTTACGGCATTGACTTTTATGTTTACGGAAATGCCAATGTGGATAAGACGACCGAGAGCGGATGCAGTTTCTTTGAACCGGCACAGATATACGTGTCCGAAGACGGGGAAAAATGGTATGCGCTTGCCGGAAGCAATCATTATAACGACGGCACGCTTTGGAATTATGAAATAAACTATAAAAAGAGTGCGGACGGCACGACCGAATGGGTCGATAACCTCGGTAACTCAAAGCGCCTCAGCTTTGAGTGGCCTAAGGCGTCAAATTACCCGCTTTCGGGCTTTGACGCGGACGAGCTTACCATTTCGGGCATAATACTGCCGGCATATGACGGCTCGCTGCTCGGAGAAAGCTCCACCGTACCGGCTTCCGACGTCAAGTGGGGATATGCCGACTGCTATCCAAACGGTACGATCGGTAAGGCGGTAAACCCGTATCTGGACAACTCCGACCGCAAGCTTGCCGCAAACGGCTTTGATCTTGAGTGGGCAGTAGACGACTACGGCGTGCCGTTCGACGTGTCGGGAATGGAGTTCCACTACATAAAAGCGGTCACTGCAAGCAATATCAACAGCTTCGGTGAAAAATCGGCGGAGATCTCTTATGTGGTGCGCGCCGATGAAGCGGATGCCGAAGTCGGCAGGACCAAGCTTCCCGAGAGCATAACCGTTTCCGACGGTATATCGAAGAAAGTATTGAAACTTGACGGCGGAACGAATGTATATTCGCTTGACGTCGGCGATATGAAATACGTATCGCTTAAAGCCGACGGCGTCGCTGACGGAACCAACGTATATTTCAACAGTAAACGTGCGGACGGTGATTTTACCGCGCACGGCTTCAAGGTCACTTCGGCAAAGGAAACGCTTGTCAGGGTCGTGGTGCAAAGCGGCGATTGTGAGCCGCAGATAATATTGCTCAAGCTTTCGGGAAGCGCCGAAGAAAGCGATACGCTTATAGAAGGTGTGCGCGCTTCGGTGTACGGAGCTGCCCGTATTGCCGAAAGTAATGACGGAAAGAATTTTGCGCTTTCGGTGGGTTACCGTGTGGACTCGCTCGAGATATGCCCGACGGTTGACGACAATGTTGAAGTCACCGTAAACGGCGAAGCGCTTGCGGCCTTGTATCCGCTTGAATACGGCGAAAACGTTTTTGAGCTGTCGGCAAGCCGCGGAGCGCTCTCGGAGACGGCAAAGCTTACGGTCACACGGGAGAGCGCACCGCCGAAGAGCAATGAGATAACTGTATACCTTACTCTGCTTACGGACGAAAAACACGGTCCGGGCGGCGAAGTTCACAGCTATGCTGAAAGCAGATCCGAGCTTATAACGCTTATCCCAAAGACCGAGTACACTCTGAAAAAGCCCGCAACCGTGCTTGACCTTGTGGAGACGGCATTCGGCGAGGCGGGGATCGACTTTGTAAACGAGAGCGGGAACTACATAAGCGAGATAGGCGGACTTGCCGAATTCGACAACGGACCGGGTTCGGGCTGGATGTACACCGTCAACGGCATTTACGTGCGTTTGGGCGTCATGGAACAGCCGCTTGATTCGGGCGACAGAGTGGTGTTCCATTACACCGACGACTACAAGCTTGAAGATGACTTCCGTGATTTTGAGGACTCAAAGCGGACAGACGAAGCCGATGAAACGGAAGAAGTCACAGCCGAAGAGGCGATCGCCGGGGCACAAAACTATCTTAAGAAGCAGATATCAAAACCCGCTCCCGGTTCGGTCGGGGGCGAGTGGACGGTCTTTGCGCTCGCACGCAGCAATGCCGAGGTAAAGAGCGGATATTATGACGGATATTACGAGAAGCTTTGCGACAAACTGAAAGCGGCGGACGGTGTGCTCAGCACGCGTAAATACACCGAGTATTCGCGTACACTGCTTGCGCTTGCGGCGCTCGGCAAGGATGTGCGCGACGTATGCGGATACGATCTTACATTACCGCTTGAGGAGACCGTAAAGGTCGCGTCGCAGGGCACTAACGGTGCGATCTTCGCATTGCTTGCACTTGATTCTCAGGGCTACGGTTCGCGGGAAGCGCGCGAAGTCTACAAAAACGCGATCCTCAGGGCGCAGAACAAGGACGGCGGTTTTGCGCTTGCCGAAGAAAGCAATTCGGATATAGATATCACTGCAATGGCGCTGTGTGCGCTTTCGCCTTACAGATACGAAGCGGAGGTTGCGGCGGCGATCGAACGCGCACTTGAATATATTTCCGATTCTCAGGAAAAGAGCGGCGGATTTGAAAGCTACGGTGCGGAAAATTCCGAAAGCGCCGCGCAGGTGCTGTGCGCGCTCGCGACACTCGGAATTGATGTGAACGACGAACGTTTTGTAAAGCGCGGTCACAGCGTGCTCGACGCATTGCTTTCATATCATACTTCGGACGGGGGCTTTGCTCATACAGGCTCAACGTCAAATATTATGGCGACCGAGCAGGCGCTTTACGCGCTTGCGGCATACAGCCGCAGACAGGCGGGTCAAAGCGCGTTGTACAAGCTCGCAGACGTGTCCCGTAACCGTTTTGTTAAGGCCACGGGCAGTGTCGAAGGCAAACGCTTCAATGATATTGACACGAGCAAATACAAGAGCGAGATCGAAGCCCTCGCTGCGCGCGGGATCATCGACGGCAAGAGCGCGGATGAATTTGATCCTGAGGCGGGCATTACCAGAGCCGAATTCGCGGCGATCACGGTCAGAGCGTTAGGTCTGCCGCTTGACACCGGCAAGGCTTCGGGATTCTCGGATGTTACGCGTGACAAGTGGTTTTACGATTACGCGGCGTCGGCAAGATATTTCGGTATCATCAACGGTATCAGCCCGACCGAATTCGATCCTGACGGCAAGCTCGACTATGAAGCGGCGCTGACGATGATCGCAAGGTGCGCAAAGCTTACCGGACTCAAGAGCGAGGCGCTTGACACCGCCGCTTACGCGGATGTTTCGCCGTGGGCAAGAGATGGCGCCGCGATCTGCGTACAAAACGGAATGATCGATGCGTCTGCGCTTAACGGCGGAGATTCAAAACAGGCGGCGGCGCGCGAGGACATTGCGCACATACTTTATGTATTGCTTGACCGTTCGGGACTTCTGAATTGACCTTTGCACTGAGGCTTTTGGGTTCAACAGACTTTAAGCTTTGCGGCGGACCATTCCGTGGGAAAAAGCGTGAGAGCGTGATATACGCCGAGTGTGATCTTAGTCTCACGTCTGCTTATTTGCGCCGCGCTGACGCGGCATGGGGATTAAAATGAGTATAAATAGATCGAAACTGAGCGGATTTACGCTCTTTGCCGCATTGCTCTTGTGCTTTGCGTTATGCTTTTGTTCATGCGTAAGAGAAGTCGAAGATACCGAGGGCGCGCTTACCTGCACGCTTTCGGTGTCGGCATCGACTTTAGTCGGGAACGGCGGCGCTTCAAGCGAGGTGACGGCGCTGATCCCTGAGGGCGGTTATCTGTTTGCGCCTGCCGAGGTCGAATTCTCAAGCGGGGAGAGCGTGTTTGACGTATTGAGCCGCGAGCTTACGAAAGCCGGCATACACTTTGAGTTTTCCGAAACTCCGGCGTTTAACAGCAAATACATTGAGGGCATCGGAAATATTTACGAGTTTGACGGCGGGGAGCTGTCCGGCTGGATGTACAGCGTCAACGGCGAGTTCCCGAATGTGGGCGCAAGCGCGTATATGCTTTGCGACGGCGATGTTGTGAAGTGGGAATATACCTGCGATCTCGGGCGGGATCTCGGCGCGGACTTCGGCTCCGAGTCTGCCGCCTAGTACCGCTTTATCGGGCACGGACAAAATTTGAGGGCGGAGGTGACAGCTGATGTACGAATTCAAAAATTATCACCCTGCGGTGAACTTTGCATATTTTGCCGCGGTGATTCTGATTACCGTTATATATAAGCATCCGCTTATGCTTGCCGTTTCGTTTGTCGGTGCGATCGTGTCGCTTGCGACGTTGTCCGGCATGCGAAAAACGCTTGCGAGAGCGGCGCTGCTGCTTCCGCTGACGCTTGCGATCGGCGCGGTGAATCCGCTGTTCAACCATCGCGGGGTTACGGTGCTTGCATATTTTCCGAACGGGAATCCGTTCACGCTCGAATCGCTTCTGTACGGCACTGCGGCGGCGCTTACGCTGCTTGATGTGATCCTGTGGTTTTATTCGATAAATGAAATATTCACAAGTGACAAGCTTATTGCGCTCGGAGCGCGGTGCTTTCCGCACCTGTCGCTGTTATTTTCGATAACATTGCGGTTTCTGCCGAAGTTTTTTGACCGCGCAAAGCAGTTGCATACGGCAAGAAGCGTACTTGTGCGGCAGACTGCCGACGGAAAAAGCGATGTCGGAAACAGAAAACGCCGAAAAGCAAAACTTATACCGCGTTTGCGAGAGGGATTTGCCGAGTTCTCCGCTCTTTTGACCTGGGCGCTCGAATCCTCGATCGAAACAGCCGAGAGCATGAAAAGCCGCGGGTACGGCACTGCGCGCCGCAGTGCTTATGAGCTGTATCGCGCCGAGCCGCGCGATCTTGCGCTCGGCGGAGTTCTGCTTGCCCTGCTCGCGCTTTCCTTGGCGGCGCGCGGATTTGATTTTGCCTATTTCCCGCGTATCAAGGGAATGTCAAATGAAAGCGTTGGCGTTTCGTCGTCGGCATTTGCGTTATTTTGCCTGATACCGCCCGGATTGACCGCATGGCGGCAGATCGAGAAATTTCTGCAAGGAGGGAAGCGGATTGAGCGGAATATCAAAAAGTAATTTGCTTGAGGTGCATGAGCTTTCTTTTACCTATCCGGGAGCCGAAAGTCCGACGCTTGAGAAGCTCTCTTTTTCGGTAGCCCCGGGAGAGTTTATCACGCTGTGCGGCGGCACCGGAAGCGGGAAATCGACCTTGCTCAGATGTTTAAAGCCCTCGCTCACCCCGGGCGGCAGGCTCGTCGGCGAACGTTTTTTCAAGGACGTGCCGCTTGAAGTGCTTGACGGGCGTGAAGAAGCCTGCTCGGTTGGATTCGTGATGCAGAATGCCGAGGAGCAGATAGTTACGGACTCAGTCTGGCACGAGCTTGCGTTCGGCGCCGAAAGTATCGGAATGCCGCGCGAACTTATGCGCTCGCGCGTAGCCGAAACGGCGGCGTATTTCGGTCAAAGCGAACTGTTCCATGCCAAGACCGATACGCTGTCGGGCGGTCAAAAGCAGCTTTTGTGCCTTGCTTCGACGATGTTGCTGTCGCCCGAGCTTTTGTTGCTTGACGAGCCGACCGCACGTCTTGATCCGATCGCCGCGGAACGCTTTTTCGATATGGTCAAGCGTATCAACCGCGAACTCGGTACAACGGTCATACTTTGCGAGCACAAGCTTGACGCGGCGTTTGAGATCAGCGATCGGGTCTTGTTCCTTGAAAACGGCAGGCTGGCGTCGGACGGTGATGTGCGGACTGTGTCGGAATTTATATATCGAAGCTCGCGCGTGAGCGCCGGAGAGCTTCCGTGTGCGTCGCGTGTCGCGCTCGGAAGCGTCGGGCAGTCTCTTAGCGCGGACAAGCTGCCGATCAGCATAAGAGAGGGCAGGAAATTTCTGATTGATCGACTCTCAACGGCGGCGCCGTCATCGAAGCCGACGGCGCAGCCGCTCACTTTTGTGCACGGATGTGAAAAAACGGCTTTTGAGACGCGCGTGCGCACGCGCGCTCTGCACTTCGGATATGACGCAAAGCGTACCGAAGTGCTGGCGGGACTTGATATTGAAGCTTATGCGGGCGAATTTCTGGCGGTGCTCGGAGGAAACGGTGTCGGAAAGAGCACGCTGCTATCTCTGCTTGCCGGCAGTCTTGAGCCGACTGCGGGGAAAATCGAAGTATGCGGTAAGCTTGCCTGCCTGCCGCAGGATCCGCTGCTTTTGTTTTCACGTGACTCGGTGGCAAAGGAACTTTTCACTCAAGCCGAAGCTTGCGGAATTGACCCAAACGACGGACGTGTTGCCGAGACGGTGGCATTATGCGGGATCGCAGAGCTGTTGAAGCGGCATCCGTATGATCTTTCTGGGGGCGAGCGCGAAATGGCGGCGCTTGCAAAGTTGCTTATCTGCACGCCGGATATTCTGTTGCTCGACGAGCCGACCAAAGGACTTGACGCCGCATACTCACTCAGACTTTCAAATATTATCAGGCAATTGAAAAAATGCGGAACCGCCGTGATAGCGGTGACTCATGATGCAGAGTTCAGCGCCGCTAATGCCGACCGCTGTGCGATGCTTTTTGACGGGTCGGCGACCTTTGTCGGCACGCCGCGCGAATTTTTTGCGGCAAACCGTTTTTACACTACGCCTGCCTGTCGAATGGCGCAGGGAATAATCGACGGCGCAGTTTGCACCGAAGATATCATTGCCGCGATATCCGACCGTACCGACGAATCTGACGGCGGTTTTAAAATTAAAAGCGGCGGCACGGACGATATGCCCGACGCCCGGGATATAGAAGCTGCCGACGTCGCGTTAAAAGCGTCGTTCAGCGGGGATACTGCCGTTTCAAAGGTCAAAAAAACACCGCGCGAAGTCGGCGTCGGCGCGATGATGTTATTTTTGCTTGCGTTATCGTTTATACCGACAGTGTCGGCGCAGGTATCGCCGCTTTTTGCTTTGCCGTTAAGGCTTGCATTGATCTTATCGGCGGTATTGCGATTGATCCCCTCCGCGCAGAGCGTAAAAATACTGCCGGTTATTTTCGACGATCGTAAAACACCGAAACGAAACTTCGATAAGCTTAACGACATAATGTTGTTTGCGCTCATGCTTATCTTTTCAATTATGACGGTTGCCGCGGGAGTGTTTGTTTTTGATGACCGTCATTACTATCTGATAAGCTTTATTTTGCTTGCGGGGCTTTTTCTGCCGTTTGCGCTTGTATATGAAAAAAAGCGTCCGCGCTCCAAGGAGCTGGCGCTGACCGGCTCGCTTGCTGCGCTCGGCGTTGCTGGGAGAGCGGTCTTTTATATGCTTCCGCAGGTAAAGCCGCTGGCGGCGGTGGTTATCATTTCCGGTATATCGCTCGGGCCGCAGTGCGGCTTTCTGGTCGGCGCGCTGGCGGCGTTCGTGTCAAATTTTATGTTCGGTCAGGGACCGTACACACCGTGGCAGATGGCGGGTTTCGGCATTATAGGGGCGCTTGCCGGGATAATATTCGGCAGAAACGGCAAGGCTCACGGCAGACTTTCGATCTGCGTCTACGGCGCGCTTTCTGTGCTTGTGATATACGGTGTGATAATGAACACGGCGACTATGTTTGTCTCGGGTTCCGAAATATCCTATGAAAGCGTTATGGCCTTCTTGGCGAGCGGACTGCCGTTTGATCTGGTCCACGCTCTGTCAAGTGCGGTCTTCCTGTTTGTGCTCGCGCTTCCGATGCTTGCCAAGCTCGAACGTATCAAGAAACGCGCAGGGATGTCGATATGACCCGGCGCCTGAAAAATTAAATACGGAAAAGGTCCCGTGCGGAGACTTTGCATTATACTGCAGTTTCCGTGCGGGACCTTTTGGATTATTATGTTTTTGCGGGAAGCGGTCAGCCGTTGTAGTTTGCGGCTTTTTCGTACGAATCAAAGAAGGCGATATAAGCGACGTCGATATAGTCGTCCTTTCCCATTGCGGCGCCGGGACCTGCATAGTTGAAAGGCTTAAGACTGATGTTGTCAAGCGTTCCGCCCTTTATATACTTTTCGTAATACTCGTTTGACGGGCGGTTTGACACAAGTCCGCCTCCGCCGGTCCAATCTTTGGTCAGGTCGAGCACGATGTCGAACCATGCGCCGTCGGTATTTGTGTATTTCGGTCTCGGTCCCCAGATGCCCTGAGAGCTTGCGTGCATAACAAGGTCGATGCCTGCGGAGGTTTTGATATTTGTGCGCAGTCGTATCTTCAGATATTTGCAGTCCTCGGGGATCGTAAACGTGCTGTTCGGTACAAATGCCGCGCAGGTCGCGTCTACCGACAGTGAAGTGGCTTCCATTGAGCCGGCACCCAATTCGGTCGTTATTCTGAAATATGTGAGATCGTTATCAGATTTCTTGTTGGCACGTATTCCGCCGGTCATTTTGAGGGTGGTGTTTTCACTGTCAATCAGAATTTTCGGAGCGTTCGCGTCGGGTGAGAGCAGCGCTTCAACAGCGGTGTCGCTTTCTATGATACTGCCCTCGGGAAGCGACCAGCCGCCGAAAATATATCCGAGAAGCTTGGGCGCGTTTTCGGGATATACAAGTGCTTCGCCTTTCTTTTGCTGTGCGTATGCGACTGTTTCTCCGTTTGCGGTGAAGGTTATGTTGACGATCTCCGACTCGTTTTTACTGCGGTACTTTTCGGCGGCTTCTTCGGTCGGGAAAAATCCGATATAGTCAAGCTCAAAGAGGTCGATCCCGTACTTGCCTCCGCCGGTATGAGACCAGGGGTTGATATAGAATGTACCGTTTGCGCTGTAGTCTGCTCCGCTCTCGGGCTTGAGTATCTCATGGCAGGGAAGTATCAGTGTATGCCATTTGGAGTCGCCGTTCAGCTCAACCGTAATATAGTTTTCGATCGCTCCCTTTGCGGCGCCGATATTCATTTGCTTTGAGGTAAGATTGGTGCGGTAGCGCAGTTTGACGTAGCCGTAGTCAAAGAAATTCTTTTTAAAGATACGCTCGAAAAGAATGAGCTTTCCGTTGCCGAAGTTGTTCTGATTCGAAGGGAAAAGCTCAAGCAACGCGCTCTCTCCCGTTCCCGACTGCTTTTTGTCAAAGCCGACGGTTGAGGTTCTTTGGGCAAGCGTGGCGGCGTCAATTACAAATTCGTCGGTGGCGGTGGCAAGATTGCTCAGATCCTTTTCGGCATTATAATAGAAGTTTATAAACCGTTTGAGCATTACCGAAACCTCGGCGCGGGTGGCGTTGTTTTTGGGTTTTACGCTTCCGTCGGTATATCCGGTGATCACACCTTTGTCGATAGCAAAGGCAAGTCCGGCTTTATATGCCGCTTCGGCGCTTGAAGCGTCCGGGAAGGTGAGCGCGGCGTTTTCATAGCTTCGCGTTTTGTATTGCTTTTTGGCAAAGCGGTAGAGCATGTCGGCAAGTTCTTCGCGCGTGATCGGATCATCCGGTCTGAAGCTGACTCCGTCGGCAATGCCGGCGTTATATGCAAACTTTACGCCCGGAGCATACCATGACGATTCGTTTATGTCGGTAAACGGCGCGGCATTATCGGAAACGTTGAAGTCTGCAAGGCGTGCGAGCACGGTCACAAACATGGCGCGTGTCATTTTCGCTTCGGGCGAAAATGACGATTCGCTCGTGCCCATAAACAGTTTGCGTAAGACCATGCTCTTTACGCTGCCGTATGCCCAATGCGAAGGATCAATGTCCGAAAAACCTGCATTATCCGGATCATATTGCGGTATGGCGTAATTTGCGTCTGCCGAATAAAACTTTGTGCCGGATTCGACTCCCGCGTCGGTCAGCTTTTGCATTTCTTCGGCGGTATATGCGTTCTTTACAATGTTTCCGGTGCCTTTGGCGGGGTCCGAAGCCGTTCCGCCGTAATAGAGTCCGCTTTTCTGAAAATACACATTGTCGTGGAAATTATACATATCTTTTCCGGGGTAACGCGTATAGTTGAGCCAAGGATTTGCAAACATTCCGACATTGTTGTCTACCGAGCAGTTTTCGTAAACGACGTTTTCGGCAGGCGTTGCGCCGCCGTAGAAAATGTTTCCGTCTTTGTTCGGGCGCTGATGGCTCCAACCGTAGCCGCCGTACAGTGTGTAGTTGTTGTAAGTACGGACGTTTTTCATGGAATACACGGCATCATTTTCAAACTGCGCGTGATTATTGAGCCAGATCTCGACACCGGTGTTTGAATACATAGCAATGTTGTCGTGGAAGCTGATGTTTTCAAAGCAAACGTCAGCTCCGTGCGAATTTGATTGATACTGTATGGTGTAGCAGCAGTCGTATACGTTATCCGCATAATTGTGATGGACCTCGAAACCCTTGCAGGCGCCGTATATCTGAACCGCATTTCCGAAGCGCCCGGTCTCGGGATACGAAAAGGGAAGCGAGCCGCCGATAAACGAGAACATACAATAACTGACGCTGATGTTTTCGGGTGCGTTATCGCCCACTCCGCCGAAGCCGATCGCGTGGGAGCCGAAGCCGAAGAACGAAAGCTCGCTGATTTGCACATCGGTCAATTTTTCGTCGCGCGAGGTTATGCCGTAGCACTTTTGGCAAAGTTCGACCGAATCGAAGCGCTCGGCGGGATTACCGTCCTTGGAATATAAGTATACATAATTATTAAACGGATCGTGCCAGAATTCAAGGTCATTTTTCAATGCGCCGGCGTTTTCGATCACCTGCCCGCCCGACGCAAAGGTCTCAATGCCGTTTGAAACGGTGCCGTTATTAAGACGTGACTGCATTTTTATACCCCATGCTTCGCCGAGATTAAAAACGATCACGCCGATATCGTTATATGCGGCACTGACGGTATCCTTGTATACATACACATTCTCCCACTCGGTCTTGTTCCAATCCGAGGGCAGGGAAGCGTTCAGCGAGCCGATCAATTTCGGCTTTGCACCGGTTCCGTATGCGGAATATAAAACTCCGCTTGAAGCGTATATCGCTTCCGTCATGCGGTATTCTCCGCCGCGTTCAAACAATACTGCGTCGCCGGGGTTTAAAAAGTCGGCGTTTGCGATCATCCGCGTTGACTTCCATGCGGTCTGAGGCGTCAGACCGTCGTTTGAATCGCTGCCGTTTTCCGAAATGTAGTAAGCTTTTCCGGTAAAGGCTGCTTCGGTGCGGCTTTCTTCGATCTCTGATTTGAGCGCCTCGACTTTTGAAAGATATGATGATATAAGCGTGTCATCGGCGTTTTCAAAAAATACTTCGGGCTTTGATTCCATATTGATAACTCCTTCCGCGGCTGTCGTCGCGGTTCCGAACGTCAATGAAAACGTCAGGATCAACAACAGAACAGATGTGATTTTTTGTGATGTTTTTTTCATAGCACCTCCGGGTCGGCGCTGCCGACGATAGTTTGGTTTTGCAGCAAAATCGTGCTGCGAATAACTGCATATATAATTGTAGCATTTTAAATGTTTCAAGGTCAATGGTACGATGCAACTTCAACATGGTTTTATGTTGTCTGAAAAAGTACTTTCAAAAAATAACTTTAAGTCGGAATGACGATTTTTGATATATTCAAAAAAGTCAAAAAGTCCTGAAAAGTCAATTGCTTTAAAAAGCAAAGGCGGCGTACGGTAAGCTATAATGGGCATATTGCATAAAATTAAAGGCATAAAATTGTCAAAAAGTCAAAAATAAGCGTTTTGGCAAAAAAATACTCATAATGCTATTTACTTTCGCATTTTTTTGTGCTATAATGACGACGTATTAAGACGGGACGATGCAGTTCTGTCGATGAAATTTTCTTTTTTAAGGAAAGGCAGAATCACCATTATGAAAATGAGAATGAATCCGACTCGAATTTTATCGCTTGTGCTTTGCGTGATCATGCTCGCGTCTGTGGCTGTGATCGGTACAAACGCCGACGATACGCTTACTGTCAAGCTCGGAACTGTAGAGCTTGATACCGAAACCGAAACTGCTGTTGACGGCTATTACATTGTGAGCGTGCCTGTTGAGATCACCTCGAACCCCGGTATTGTTTCAGTTAAGTTTACCGTTACCCTCGATAATGCAGATGTGCTCTATAATGGTAATGATCGCACCGATGCCGCCGTTCTGAAAGAAACTTCGGCTAATAACTTTACTCCTTCCGTGGATAATGTAGATTGCACAAAGCCTGTAGTCGTATATGTAGTTGACCCTGTTGTTGCAAACGATACTGCAACCGGCAAACTCGTAACACTGTCGTACAAGATCCCGGAAAGCATTGAAGCTTCCGAGATCAATCTTGAGGTTTCCGGAATTGAAGCGCTTGATACCGACAGCAATAAGCTTACCAATAATAGCAGTGTCAACGGTAAGATCAAGCTCGGATCTACGGTTTTATACGGTGACGTAAACGGTGACGGTGTCATAAAGATGAATGACTATGCTGTATTGAGAAGATATCTTACCGGTGTTACCGGCTATGAGACGCTTCCGAATCCGGCGGCTGCTGACCTTAACGGTGACGGCGTGATTAAGATGAGTGACCTCGCTGTGCTGAGACGTCATCTCGGCGGTGCCGTCGGCTACGAAAAGCTCCCTTACGTTAAGCCTTAAGGCTTCAAAAGCAGAGAAGCGTGCATAGATCGCTGATTTCTCGTAATATTTACGGTTTGTTTGCGCGCAGTATATTGACCGACTGTCAGGACGACAGACAGTCTGTATTATGCTTGCTTGACAGAGCTGCCGCTTTTGCGGCAGCTCTGATGTTGTTTGAAAGGAAAGTAAACAGATGAATACCGATGTAGTGATTGTAGGCGCCGGCCCTGCCGGCATATTTACCGCGATCGAAATGATCCGCCGCGGCACGCATAAAAAAATAGTTATTGTAGAAAAGGGAGCGCCGATAGAAAAGCGGCACTGTCCCAAAAAAGAAACGCAGAAGTGCGTAAACTGCCGTCCGTATTGCCATATTACCACGGGATTTTCGGGGGCAGGCGCATTTTCGGACGGTAAGCTCTCGCTTTCCCCGGAGGTCGGTGGGGATTTTCCTCAATTGATCGGCGAACAGCTTGCTTCTGAACTTATAGATTATACCGACAAAATTTATCTTGAATTCGGTGCCGACTCAAAGGTTGAGGGTATAAGCGACGCGGAAGCAGTCAAAGAGATCCGCAAAAGAGCTATTCAGGCAGGGCTGAAGCTGGTTGACTGCCCGATCCGTCATCTCGGGACCGAAAAGGCGCAGGAGATATACTATAAGTTAGAGCAGTATCTGCTTTCTAACGGCGTTGAATTGATATTCGGCTGTGAGTGTAATAACCTGATTATTAAAGACGGAAAATGTTACGGTGTAAGTATAACCAAAAACGGTGTGGACAGCGAGATCCTGGCGGAAACTACGGTGGTTGCAACCGGCAGACGCGGCGCGGAGTGGCTTGAAAGGCTGTGCAGCGAAAACGGAGTGGAGCATCAGCCCGGAACCGTTGATATCGGCGTCCGCGTGGAGGTGCGCAATGAGGTGATGGAAAAGGTCAACGAGGTGCTTTACGAATCAAAGCTGATCGGTTGGCCGAAGCCGTTCAAAAACAAGGTAAGGACATTTTGCCAGAATCCCGGCGGATTTGTAAGCCAGGAAAACTATGACAACGGACTTGCAGTGGTTAACGGTCACTCGTATAAGGAGCTTAAAAGCTCCAATACCAATCTTGCGATTCTCGTGTCCCATAATTTCAGAGAGCCGTTTAATCAGCCGATCGAATATGCGCGCAAGGTGGGAGAACTGACAAATATGCTCGGAACCGGTCATATCCTTGTACAGCGTTACGGGGATATACTTGACGGTAAGCGCACGTGGCAAAAGGAGCTTGCATTTTCAAATGTCAGACCGACGATACCCGATGCGGTTGCCGGTGATATTACTGCGGCAATGCCGTATCGCGCGATGATGAATATTATCAATTTCATACAGGCTGTGGATCATGTGGTGCCCGGCTTTGCGTCGGGTGAAACGCTGTTGTATTCTCCTGAATTGAAGTTTTACAGCAATCGTGTGCGTATGGACGAAGATCTTAAAACCAGCGTGGAGGGCTTGTACTGCCTCGGAGATTCCTCGGGTTGGACGCGCGGTTTGATGATGGCGTCGACGATGGGTGTGCTTATGGGCAGAAAACTGTAAGTTTCGTATCGGTTTGTAGGTTTGTCAATGATGTGAGACCAAAAATTTTGAAAAAACAAATGAGTTTAAAGGGAGGAAGATTGCCCTGTG
>DHJP01000122.1 GCA_002404395.1 Clostridiales bacterium UBA4717 | reverse complement strand
AAATAAAGTTGCCGCTCGGATTTTTGGTCGGCACCGGCGAAGTGCCGATGACCATTACTTCGGTCACGGGCTCCTTGACGGTTTTGCGCGAAATCTCCTTGCGCGAGATCTCTCCGCTGTTGTCGTATTCGACCTCGTACACGACCTCGGCGCTTCCATCTCTGCCGCCGGTCTTGAGTATCTGTGTGCCCACGGTATAATCATCGGACTCAATATACGCCGTCTCATATGGGATCTTTTCACTTGCAGTCTCTTCCTTGCTGTACACGAGATTAAGCTCGCGACGAAGCTTTTCTTCGTCTGTGGTTATCTGAGTACCGTCAGAGAGCGTTTTCGGCACAACAAGCGTATTTATACCATCCGAAAAACGCGCCGTGACTCCGACATCGTTTGCAGCGTCGGTATTATCCGATTCCGAAGCGGTAAGCGCAAGCGCACTCACGCGATTGATACCGACCGTATCGGTAACAGCTTCGTTGCTTTCTGACGCGTCTGCGATCTGAGCAATTTCAAGATTGAGCAATTGCGCGATCTGCTCGGTGGTCCTTACCGAGCTCTTGAGGCAAAGTTCATTCACTATGCGGATATCGTTTCTGAGCGTTCGTTTTTCACCGTTCGCATTTTCAAATTGGTCAAGCAAGCCGTTAAGCTCGTCGTAGCTCGTGCCCGCCGCGATTTTTTCTCCGTCAACATACAATGCGTATGCGTCGGTAAAGTCCTTGGAAGCTACATTGTACAACACTCGGTAGCAGTCGGCATCATTCATAAAGGTCGGAGACTTGACGTTCAGGAAGGTATAGTCGATACGGCAGTCAAGCTCGTAATCCTGCCCTGCCATCGCGGCAAAATCGGTGTCTATCATGGTTTCCGCAACAGTCATCGGAGAGCGCGTTTCAAGATATCCGACAAAATCACCGTTCAGATAGACTCCAAGCACCACGTCGTAACTCGCGGCATTTATAATAATACCGAGCGTTGCCGCCACAACAGCGAACACTCCGAGCAGTGCCGCCGGTTTTGCGATACACGACAAAATAAAAGCGGACTTTTTTGCCAGGCTGTCACAACGGTTTAAATACCGTTTGATTATTTCGCGGTTGCGCCGGCTCTTTATCCGTGAATTATAGAACACATACCAACGTCCGGATACTTTTTTTATCAGGCCGAGCACCGCATCGGCAAAATGCTTGCCGATGCCCTTTTCAAAATTCAACAGTTTGAGTGCGATCGAATTGACGAGACGTTCAAGCGCGGTCAGCTCATGATGGGCGGAGATCCGCTCCTCCCCGACGGGCTTGTTTGACCGCTCGGGCGTATTCTGAGTATTTTTTAATTTACTCATAATGGGACCTCCTTTCGTTTTTTAACCGGGGGATATTATACTACATTTTCCGTTTTGAGTCAACTCTTGTCATGAAAGATTCACAAAGGCGACAATATTATGCAATTACTTGCAGGCGGGTTTTCAGGCATTTTTTCGCTTAGCGCCGCCGAAAAGCTGCGGTTTCGGCAAAGGGCGACAGCTTACCCGGCGCACAGAATATTCACGATAACGCGTACCATGGTCTCCATATCTTCGACGCAGGCAAACTCATAGCGCGAATGATAATTTTCACCGCCCGTCGGCAGATTCGGGCAAAGCAATCCCATGTACGACAGTCTTGCACCGTCGGTTCCGCCGCGTATCGGCACGCACTTCGGCTCTACGCCTTCACGTCTCAGCGCATTTTCCGCACGCTCGATTATCTCCATGTGCGGCGCGATCTTTTCTTTCATGTTATAATACGAGTCGTTCAGAGTCACGTTCACGGTACCGCTGCCGTATTTTTCGCAAAGCTTCTCTCCGATCGTGCGTGCAAGCGTCTTTTTCGACTCAAATTTATCACGGTCATGGTCGCGTATGATGTATCTCACGCAAGCGTTTTCACAGCCGCCGGATATGTCGGTCATATGGAAAAAACCTTCGTATCCCTCGGTCTTTGCCGGGATCTCATCGCTCGGAAGCATGGAATTGAACTCGCAGGCAACAAGCGCGGCGTTTATCATCTTATCTTTTGCGGCTCCCGGATGGATAGATCTGCCGCGGATATCGACCTTGAGCGACGCGGCGTTAAAGTTCTCGTATTCTATCTCGCCGAGCGTGCCGCCGTCAAGTGTATATGCAAAATCCGCACCGAAGCCCTCTACATCAAACAGATCGGCACCCCGTCCGATCTCTTCATCGGGAGTAAATCCGACAAGCACTTCGCCGTGTTCGCGGTTTTCCGAGACAAGCAGCTCAAGCGCGGATACGATCTCGGCAATGCCGGCCTTGTCGTCTGCGCCGAGCAGAGTTTTGCCGTCGGTGACAATTATATGCTTGCCGCAGTATCTTCCGAGGATCGGAAACTCAGCTTCCGACAGCCAAATGTCTTCACTCAATTCAACAGGACTGCCGTCGTACTTCACTTCTCTCGGTCTGATCGGAGAATCGGCACACTCATCCGAAGTATCCATATGTGCGATCAATCCGATCTTCGGAAACTTCTTTTCGGTATTAGCGGCAAGTCTTCCGTAAACATAACAATGCTCGTCCACTTTTGCCTCAAGCCCGAGCGCTTCCAGCTCCCTTGCGAGAGCACGCGCAAGCGCGAATTGTTTTTCGGTGCTCGGGCAGGCGTCGCATGTTTCGTCCGACATTGTCGGGTATGACACGTATTCGAGAAATCTTTCTTTTACACTTTTTTTCATTTTACAGAACCTCATGTCGCCGCCGGCGACTCAAAAAAAATCAACGTATATTTTCGATTCGGCGAAGCCGAGAAAACGAGAAGGGACCCGTTTTAGGAAAATTTTCGGTGCTAAGCTTTCGGCTTCGCCTGCGCGAGACGAAATTTTCACGCTTTGCGCAGTGCATGGCAGTGCATGGCAGTGTATATAAGATTATACCACAATTGCCTGCAAATTTCAACTCTGAAAAAACAGCGGCGTATTTATGTCAAGTTTTGAAAAAACTTGACATAAATACGCCGC
>DHJP01000004.1 GCA_002404395.1 Clostridiales bacterium UBA4717 | reverse complement strand
TTCGATTCCCGTACGGGTCACCAGATAAAAGAGAGCAATTACGGTTGCTCTCTTTTTTTGCCTTGATCTCTCACGCCTTGACAGCTTTCGTAAAATAAGTGCAATTTTTTAAAAAACGCCTATGATTTGCGCGACTTTTTTGGAGCATTTTCACAATTATTTAGTGCATTGCTATTGATTTGAAGTCAAAATTATGTTATAATGATGACATTAAACAATAGCGGGATCAGCGATGCGGCAATACTGCCAAGAATAAACCGATTCCGCCAGCGAAAGGATGAAAACATGAAAAAGATCGCATTTCTGTTAGCGCTTCTTATGGTTATCTCACCCATGCTCGTAGCCTGCGGCGGCGATGAAGATAAGAGTGACGGTTCGGTGAGCGAGTCGGCAAGTGATTCGTCATCTTCCGAACTGCTTTATTCGCTCGATTCGCTTCCCGAGCTTGATTACGGCAAGAAGTCTTTCGGTATTTATATCGATAAGGGTGGAGCTAACTACCTTATCGCCGAGGAAGAGACCGGAGATCTTGTAAACGACGCAGTATTCCAGAGAAACCTTGCAATCGAAGACAGATACAATTTAAGCTTCAACATGGTCGAAGCCGAGGTAAATCAGCCCTGTGCCGAGATCAGAAACTTCATCATGGCGGGCGACACCACATATCAGATGTTCATTAACGTTCAACATAACGCTATGCCCCAGATGATCCTCGACGGCTGCTTCGTGGATTGGAACGATCTTGAATATCTTGATTACACCAAGCCCTATTGGAACTCCAGAGTTGCAAAGGATATCAACTTCGGAGGCAAGGTCTACACCATGGGCGGCGACCTTAACCTCAAGACCTACAACTCCACAAACTCGATCATGTTCAACAAGAATCTCTTCGACGACCTCGGAATCGACTATCCCTATCAGGATGTTTACGACATGACTTGGACTGCAGACAAATTCATTGAAATTGTTAAGCAGGGTTATAAAGATCTTAACGGTAATACCGAAGTTGACCTTGACGCCGACCGCTTCGGCTTCTCCGGCTGGGGTCACGAAATGGAAACCGCGCTCTACATAGGCTTCGGCGGCAAACCGGTAATCAACGATGAAGATAATCTTCCGATACTCAATATCAATACCGAACGCTCGGTAAGCATCTTTGACAAGATCATCGAAGTTTTCGACAAGAAGAACGGATGGTCAAACATGGACAAATATGGTATTGATAAAACTCAGTTCAGCGAAGGCAGACTGCTCATGGACGATATGTTCATCACTTCGCTGGCAATGAACCGCGACGGTGATTACGAATACGGTATCGTCCCCTATCCGATGCTTGACGAGGAGCAGGGCGAATACTACAACCGTGCGGCTAACATTGCCCACCTTTGCTACATTCCGACCACCAACACCAATCTCCACGACACCGGAATCATTCTCGAAGCTATGTCGATCGAATCCTACAACAACGTGCGTCCGACTTACTACGACGTAACCCTTTCGCTAAAAGAAGCTAAGGACGAGGAGACCCTTGACATGGTCAACATCATTCTCGGTTCCTCCACATATATGGTCGAAGGCTTTGTAACCGTAGGAGCAATAAACAACATGATCAACGCGCAGTTCAACAGCTTCGCTTCCTGGTATGCCGGAAATGAAAAGCCGTTTGAAATTCAGGTTCAGAAAATGCGCGACTTCTACAGCAAATAATAAGCTTTGAGCTAAGCTGATCCAAAAGCTGCAAACATATCGAAAAGGATATGTTTGCAGCTTTTTTGACGGTTTGACCGAGACTTTTAAAAGCACAAAACGAGAGCTAAAAATAAAATCCCGCTCTGCTTTGCGGGCAAAGTTTTACAATTTTTTTGATTTTTCTCCGCTTCTTTTATTTTTTGCCGATAATTTACTAATATATTGCCGGGTTGAGCAAATATTCAGTATAAAATGTGCAAAAACAGCCGCGAAATCATTGACACATTTTCAAAAATATGATATAATTTCAATGTCCAAAATTCTCGGCGGCAGGGTCGTGCATCTGCTCTGCCGATTCCGGATCATGAAAAGGAGAAATTATGAAAAAGATTGCATTTTTGTTAGCATTTCTTATGGTTATCTCCCCCATGCTCGTAGCGTGCGGCGGCGATAAAGATAAGAACAGCGGAGAGGCGAGCGACTCAGTAAGCGATTCGTCGTCTGCCGAGCTTCTCTACAACCTTGACTCACTTCCCGAACTTGACTTCGGCAAGAACTCTTTCGGTATTTATATCGACAAGGGCGGTGCTAACTACCTCATCGCAGAGGAAGAGACCGGCGACCTCGTAAACGACGCAGTTTTCCAGAGAAACCTTGCTATCGAAGACAGATATAACCTCAAGTTCAACATGGTTGAAGCCGAGGTCAATCAGCCTTGCGCCGAGATCAAGAACTTCATCATGGCAGGCGACACTACATATCATATGTTCATCAACGTTCAGCACAACGCTATGCCTCAGATGATCCTCGACGGTTACTTCGTGGATTGGAACGACCTTGAATACGTTGACTACACCAAGCCCTATTGGAACTCGCGTATCGCCAAGGATATCAACTTCGGCGGTAAGGTATACACTATGGCGGGCGACCTCAACCTCACCACCTACAACTCCACCAACTCGATCATGTTCAACAAGAACCTCTTTGACGACCTCGGAATCGACTATCCCTATCAGGATGTTTACGACATGACCTGGACTGCAGACAAATTCATTGAGATCGTTAAGCAGGGTTATAAGGATCTTAACGGTAATACCGAGGTCGACCTTGACGCCGACCGCTTCGGCTTCTCCGGCTGGGGTTGGGAAATGCTGACCGCGACCTACATCGGTTTCGGCGGAAAGCCTATCGTTGCAGATGATGAAGGGCTTCCAACTCTGAACATCAACAACGAACGTTCGGTAAGCATCTTTGATAAGATCATCGAGGTCTTCGATAAGAAAAACGGTTGGGCTAACATGGACAGCTACGGCGTTGACAAGAAGCAGTTCGGCGAAGGCAGACTGCTCATGGACGATATGTTCATCACGAACCTCTCTATGAACCGTGACTCCGACTACGAGTTCGGTATCGTTCCTTATCCGATGCTTGACGAAGATCAGGGCGAATACTACAACCGTGCGGCTAACATTGCCCATCTTTGCTACATTCCGACTACCAACACCGCGCTTAATGATACAAGTATAATACTTGAAGCTATGTCGATCGAATCCTACAACAATGTACGTCCGACCTACTACGACGTAACCCTTTCGCTTAAGGAAGCTAAGGACGAGGAGACTCTTGACATGGTCAACATTATCCTTGATTCGTCCACCTACATTTACGAAGGCTTTGTTGGTGTCGAAACTATTCAAACTATGATCAACAATCAGTTCAACAGCTTCGCTTCCTGGTACGCCTCAAATGAAAAAGCATTTGAGGTCAAGGTTGAGCAGATGCGTGAGTTCTACGGCAAATAATTCTGATATCGCCTTTTACTCAAAGCGCCCCGATTTTCGGGGCGCTTTTTCCGTATTTCGTTTTAACGCAAAATGCCCGGGCAAAGCCAAATCGGTATATATTACACAAATTCGTTGTCTGAACAATTGACTTGATATCGCAGAAGATGGTATAATTTTATCGTACAAATTTCAATCGACGCCAAGCAATGCAAAGCATTATATCACACCCAGCGCCTTGCATACCGGCAACTGTCGGCGCGATTTACGGAGGAAATATGAAAAAGCTCGCTTTTCTTTTAGCGCTTCTGATGGTCATTACGCCCCTGCTCGCAGCATGCGGAAAAGATCCGAACGAAGAATCATCCGCAGAGTCATCAAACGATTCGTCATCAGAGGAATTTCTCTACAACCTTGACTCGCTTCCCGAGCTTGACTATGGAAAAAAGTCTTTCGGAATCTTTATAGATAAAGATGGCGCGGACTATCTCATCGCCGAAGAAGAAAACGGCGATCTTGTCAACGACGCGGTATTTCAGAGAAACCTCGCTATCGAAGAACGCTACAACCTCAAATTCAACATGGTTGAAGCCGAAGTAAATCAGCCTTGCGAAGAGATCAAGAACTTTATCATGTCGGGTGACACTACATACCATATGTTCATCGACGTTCAACACAATGCCATGCCTGAGATGATCCTCAACGGCTACTTTGTGGATTGGAACGAGATGGAGTATCTTGATTATACCAAACCATATTGGAATTCGCGTATCGCAAAGGATATCAACTTCGGCAGCAAGGTCTACACCATGGCGGGCGACCTCAATCTTACCACCTACAATTCCACCAACTGCATCCTTTTCAACAAGAATCTGTTTGACGACCTCGGCATTGACTATCCGTATCAGGATGTCTATGACCTGACCTGGACTGCGGAAAAGTTTGACGCGATAGTTAAGCAAGGTTATAAGGACTTAAACGGTAATCAGCTTTGGGATCCGACAGAAGATCGTTGCGGTTTTTCGGGCTGGTCTCCCGAAATGTCCACCGCAATGTATATCGGCTTCGGCGGCAAACCGGTCATAAACGACGAAAACAATATGCCGACGCTCAATATCAACAGCGAACATACCGAAAAGATCTTCTCGGCTATCGCAAATATTTTCGACCGCAGAAACGCGTTTGTCAACACAAGCGAATTTGATCTTGACAAAAAGATGGTGCGTGAAGGCAGAATACTCATGGACGACACCTTCATAACCGGGCTTTCAAACAACCGCGACTCCGAGTTTGAATTCGGTCTGGTTCCCTACCCGATGCTTGACGAAGATCAGGGCGAGTATTACAGCCGCGCGGCTAACATTGCCCATCTTTGCTATATTCCGACTACCAACACCGAGCTTCATGACACCGGCATCATTCTCGAGGCTATGTCGATCGAATCTTATAACAATATTCGTCCGACCTACTATGACGTGACCCTTTCACTCAAAGAAGCCAAGGATGAAGAAACGCTTGACATGGTAAACATTATCCTCGACAGTTCATCGTACATAGTTGAAGGCTTTGTTTCATCCGGTACGATCACGCCGATCATGCAAAGCGGTCAGTATCACTTTGCCTCCTGGTACGCAAGCAACGAAGGTATGTTCAAGAGCCAGGTCAAGAAGATGGCCGCATTCTACAGCGGTGAAACTCAGAGCTGAGACTGACAGTTTTGGAAATAAAACCGCATCCTACTTGTAGCAGCCCCCACACAAACGGTTCGTTTGCATTGAGCAAGCGGACCGTTTTTAATATAGTTGCATAAACACATAAAATAGTCACACCGTCAAATGGAAACAATTGTATTGAGGTGATATACTTAATCTATAAAGATATAACGGCTTTACAGAGTCGAAAAAATCATGGGTCGGCGACGCCGATATCTGATCTGAGTATGAGAAAAATTGCATTTCTGTTAGCTTTTATAATGGTTATCTCCCCGATGCTCACAGCCTGCGGCAAAGATGAAGCTGAGAGCACCGATTCGGCGCGCGAATCGTTAAGCGATACTTCGACTGAAGCACTCCTATATACGCTTGACTCTCTTCCCGAGCTTGACTACGGAAAGAGATCTTTCGGGATCTACATTGACAAGTCCGGTGCGCAGTATCTGATTGCCGAAGAAGAAAACGGCGACCTTGTCAATGACGCGGTATTCCAAAGGAATCTCGCTATTGAGGACAGATACAATCTTACACTTAACATGGTCGAGGCTGAGGTCAATCAGCCCTGCGCCGAGATCAAAAATTTCATCATGTCCGGCGATACCACCTACAATATGTATGTCAACGTTCAGCACAACGCTATGCCGCAAATGATACTTGACGGTTGCTTTGTGGATTGGAACGATCTCGAATATCTTGATTACACCAAGCCCTATTGGAACTCAAGAATTGCCAAGGATATCAACTTCGGCGGCAAGGTGTTCACCATGGCGGGCGACCTTAATCTGATGACCTATAACTCGACCAACTGCATCATGTTCAACAAGAATCTGTTTGATGACCTCGGCATCGACTATCCGTATCAGGATGTTTACGATATGACTTGGACCGCAGACAAATTCATTGAAATAGTAAAGCAGGGATATAAGGATCTTAACGGTAATACCGAGGTCAATTACAACGCCGACCGTTTCGGATTTTCCGGCTGGGGTTGGGAAATGAACACCGCCGCTTACATAGGTTTCGGCGGAAAGCCTGTCGTCAGTGACGAAAACAATCTGCCCGCGCTGAACCTCAACAACGAGCGCACCGTAAAGATCATTGACAAAATTATCGAAATTTTCGACAACCGTAACGCTTTCACCTGCATGGATACCTGGGGAATCGACAAGACCGCTTTTTCCGAGGGCAGACTGCTCATGGATGATATGTTCATTACAAACCTTGTATTGAACCGCGACGGAGATTACGAATACGGCGTCGTGCCTTATCCGATGCTCGACGAGGAACAAGGTGAATACTACAGCCGTGCGGCTAACATTGCCCACCTCTGCTATATTCCGACCACCAACACCGAGCTTTATGAAACCGGAATCATTCTCGAAGCTATGTCGATCGAATCCTACAACAACGTGCGTCCGACCTACTACGACGTGACCCTTTCGCTTAAAGAAGCGAAAGATGACGAGACCCTCGATATGGTAAACATTATTCTCGGCTCTTCCACATATATGGTTGAAGGCTTCATCGGTGCAGGCGACATTCGCACGGCAATAGAAAATCAGACAAACACCTTTGCATCATGGTATGCAAGCAACGAAGCCACATTCAAATACACTATTCAGCAGATGCGTGATTTCTACGGCAGAAGCTGAACAAAAAATATTTTAAAAAGTTACTGTTAAACAATCGCTGTTTTAGCAGCATTTTAAAAGATATCTTTGGTAGTTTTTATCTCAATTACTTTGACTTTTTGCCTGATTTAACGGCAAAACGGCGGCGCTCTGTCACCGATATCAATATCGAGTGGGTGTTAGAAATCTCAAACTGAGTTTTTAACACCCACTTTTCGTCAGAGGAAGCGACTCGCTTCCTCTCTTCGCTTTCGGCGCAAATGCTTGCAAATTCGGGCAAACTTGACATACAGACGGGTTTGTGGTAAAATAGTACGGTAAATAATCCAAGGAAGGGATTGCCCATGAAATTGAAACGCATCTCATTGCTGATACTGATAATACTGTCGGCAGCGGTGTTGCTTTGTTCCTGCAATAAAAATATCAAGCTTGAAGAATATAATATAGTTTATCCCGAAAATGCCGGGGAGACCGTCAGAGCCGCCGCCGCTCAGATCAAGAGCAAATTTGCCTCGGGGATCGGTGAGCTCTGCTCCGACTCCGCAAGTGCCAATGACAAGGAGATCCTCGTAGGCGAAACGGCGCGCACGGAAACAAATGCGCTTAAGGACACTCTGCTATACGACGATTATATCGTAAAAATAGCCGGGCAGAAGCTAATAATCATCGGCGGAAGCGATTCCGCTACCGCAGAAGCGGTGAATTATTTTCTGACCTGCTATCAGAACGGCAATTATTCGGACATTCAGAATTACAGCTACCATAAGGACTATGCGCTGAAAAGTCTAAAGGTGTCCGGCAAGGAAGTGCATAGATTCAACGTCGTATCCGCAGTGCAAAGCGAGGGATACACGGCTATGATCAAAACGCTTGAAGAGTCTATTGAATCTCATGCCGGCTTTAAAAAGGGCGACCTTAAAGATTCGCTGAATATTTTTTTGAAATGCGACAAATCGCTGACCGCTTCGGAATACAAAATTAAAGTATCGCAAGGCGATATTACACTGAGCGCCGCGAACGCATACG
This sequence comes from Clostridiales bacterium UBA4717, assembly GCA_002404395.1. Taxonomy (GTDB): domain Bacteria; phylum Bacillota; class Clostridia; order Oscillospirales; family CAG-272; genus UBA4717. The sequence continues at coordinate 13,889 of DHJP01000004.1, read as the reverse complement.
GTTTGAATGCCGCAACAACGCACTTCACAGATGAGATACTCGTCGGACACGCGCGGTTGGATGAGGGCTTTGAATTTACCGGAACCGTAAAGTCGCCGTCAGACCGCTTTGATTATGATAATTATTATGAGTGCAGACAGCCGCTATACAATACTTATTACAAGCTTGTCGAGAACAAAAAACTTAACATAGTTTATTTCGGCGGTTCGGTGACTGCCGGTTACGGTTCCTCCGATGCAGAATCAACCTCGTGGCGCGCACTTACCTCAAAATGGTTTACAGATACCTTTCCCGAAGCGGCAGTGTCCTCGTACAACTCGGCTATCGGAGGCTCCGGCTCAATGCACGGCGCTTTCAGATGCGCCCACGATGTTCTGGCGCTGAAGCCCGATCTGGTATTCATTGAATTTGCGATCAACGATCTGTACTGCGGCACCTCGGAAAGCAATGTAAAGAAATATTATGAAAGCATTATACGCCAGATAAAAACCGCATACCCCGACTGCGATATAATCTCGCTTTACACGATCGACCAAAGCAGCGCTTCAAGCGGCACCCTGCCCATACAGACCGCTGCCGAAGAATCTGTAGCAAAGCATTACAACATACCGTCGATCAGCATCGGCGCGGCACTTACTTCCGACATTGACTGTAAGGACAACGCCGCCTTTTCGGAGTATTTTACCGACATTGTGCATCCGAACGACAAGGGATACCGCAGATATTTTGAAATAATCCGCGAATATCTGGAGTATGAATTGGTTTTTGCCGATGCGCAGACCTCCGAAGCGGTTGAATATACGCTTGCAAATGCAATTTCGGCTGACGGCGAATTTTCCCCGAAATACATTCTGGCAAATGAAATTGACATTGTATCATCAAACGGTTGGTCACTTTCAAACGAATCCTATTGGACCACCGCAAATCCGTACAGCGGTTATCTTTATCCGACCTCTGATGACAATGAGCTCGTAATACGCTTCACCGGAAGTTCAATTTCATTGTTTGCACAATACGGCTCGGGGAACAGAATCTTCTACAGTATCGACGGCGGCAGTGAACGAGTGCAGAACCAGAAGGGAAACCATCCCCTGCTTTTGACTTCGGGTCTTGAAAACGCCGAGCACACATTGACTATACGTGCAGAGTTAGACGAAGAGAACAAAAGCTACATGATAAGCGCACTGCTTGTTGAATAAGCAAATAAAAAACGCTCGGCAGTTCAAAGTGCCGAGCGTTTTTTATTTGCCGCGTTTATCAGTTTTTCTTATCAAGCGATATTTCAAGGATCTCCACCGAATAGCTTCCGTTCGGCGCCTCAACCGTTACGATATCGCCGACCTTTTTGCCGAGCAGTGCCGCTCCGAGCGGAGATACGTCGGAAATTCTGCCTGCAAGCGAGTCCGCTTCGTTTGAACCGACGACCGAAAGCTCTTCTTCCTCGTTGAATTCCTTGTCAACGACCTTGACCTTTGTTCCGAGTCCGACCGTTTCGGTGCTGATCGAGCTTTCATCAATAACCGTAATATTGCGGAGCATTTCTTCCAGCTCAACGATACGTGCTTCGACTTTTGCCTGCTCATTTTTAGCTTCATCGTATTCGCTGTTCTCGGAAAGGTCTCCGAACGATCTGGCTACCGCGATCGCTTCCTGCACCTCTTTACGCTTGGTGTTGCGCAGATAATCAAGCTCGGATTCAAGCTTTTTAAAGCCTTCTGTGGTAACTGTCATAACATTTGCCATGGTAATATCTCCTCTACTCCGCCGCAGGCGGTTGCTTTATTTTCTTAATTATGTGGAATCGGATAATTTTTGCCGGAATATCTCTCCATCATGCCGAGGCGTCTTAAAATGCTGTCTTGTCAAACTCGCTTACCGCCGCTTGAAGCTGAGCGTCGTCCTTTTCATCGAGCATAAACACTGAAGTGTTTTTGAACTTTTCATCAAGCTCAACCTCTATATCGGGAGAAAGTCCGACACCCTCGTAATTGTCGGAAAACGGCGGGCAATACATTCTGTATGAAACGCTTATCGCCGAACCGTCATAAAGCGGCATGATCGTCTGCATAGTTCCCTTGCCGTAGGTCCTGACCCCGACAAGCTTAGCTTTTTCGTAATCGCGGAGCGCGCCCGAAAACAGCTCTGCCGCACTCGCGGTCGATGAATTTACAAGCACCATCATCGGGCAGTCGATCTCATTAGCATCCGAGGACAGGGTCTCTTCGTTGCCGTCCGCGTCGTATATACGCACGATCACACCCTCGGGAAGCAGGAAATCAAGCACCTCGCCGATCGACTCAAGATTTCCGCCGGGATTATTTCTGACATCAAATATCAGTTTCTCCGCACCCGCTTCGAGCAGCTCATTGACCGCCGCCTTGAACTGCGACGGAGTACCGGCATCAAATTCAAGGATCTGTACTATGCCGATCGTATCATCTTCCGAGTACAAACGGTGGTAAACCGTATATTCGGTGATCTTACGCCGTTCGACCTCAAACTCAGTCATTTCATCGTCGCGTAACACCGTAAACTTTGCCGATGTACCGGCGGCACCCCTCAACTTTCCGATAGCCGACGAATAGCCAAGCTCGCCGACCGACACGCTGTCAACATAAACGATCTTATCACCCGGCTTCAGACCGCTTTCAAGTGCCGGAGAATCGGGCATGACATTTACTATATTTATCGCCTTATGCTCGTAATCATAAACGACATTAATGCCTATGCCTTCAAGCTCGGCGTTTGAGTCCTTCATCAGCTCGGCAAATTCATCTTTGGAAAAATATGATCCGTACTTATCACCCGTACCGTATACATAGCCTTTGAGCATACCGTCAATAAGCTTGTTATCGTCAATGTCTCCGATATACTTCGAACGGTATACCGAATCGACCGCCGCAAGCTTGTCATACAAAAGCTGTGTGTTCTTAAGCTCATTCAGCGCTTTCTGATATTTATTATTGACCTTGATATAGGTAAGCTGAAAAGTAATCAGCACGGCAAGCGCAACCACCACGATTACGGTTGCGAGCGAGATTTTTTTCTTCAAATTATGCACCTGCCTTTAAGCCGTCATCATGCCGGGAAATACTTCCTCGGATTGATTATCACGCCGTTTTCATACATTGAGAAATGACAATGATTGCCGGTAGAATCTCCGGTAGAACCTGCCTTTGCAATAACCTGACCGCGTTCGACCTCATCTCCCACCGAAACCAAAAGCGTACTGTTGTGCGCGTACAGCGTCGCATATCCGCCGCCATGGTCGATCATAACATAATAGCCGTAGCTCGAATGCCACTGACTTTTCACGACCGTTCCGGCATTGGAAGCATAAATGTCAGTTCCGAATTTGACCGGGATGTCCATACCGTTATGGAACTCTTTTCTTCCCGAAATCGGGCTGGTCCTCCATGCACACTCGGAGGACACGTAAGTATACTCTGTCGGGACCGGCCACATGAATTCGCCGCCGATATATTTCGTGTTCTGCGCCTTTAACTGCTTTACATAGTCGTCAAGCTCTTTGTTTATCGCGTCGCGTTCTTTTTCTTTTTCGGCAAGCTGTGCCGCATACAGAGTCTCGTCTTTAAGCAGCGCCTGAATATACCCGGCGGCAGTTTCCGCATCCTGCTCAAGCTTTTCCTCATCGGCTTTAAGCTCCGCTAACAGATTCTCCTGTTTTTCAAGCGCGCTTTCAAGATCCTTCTTGTCATTTTCAAGCGCAGCCTTATCGGATGATATCGTGGTCATTACCTCATTGTCATACTCGATCATGCAACCCACACGATCAAGCTTCTCGAAGAACTCGCCGAGGCTTGCCGCGCCGAGCATCATATCGACATATCCGATCTCGCCCTCTTCATAGTTGATACGCAGACGCTGTTTAAAATTATCAAGTTTTTTGGCATATTCGGACTCTTTGACGGCGATTTCGCCCTCTTTGTTTTCAATGCCGAGATTCAATGTTTCGATAAGCTCACCGGTCAAAGCGATCTTGTCCTGCGTCAGCTTTATCTGCCTGTCAAGATCGTTTTTCTCCTGAAGCTTTGCGTTTTTGTCCTTCTTCGCCGAATTGATCTTGCTCTGCAATCCGGAAATCTCTTTTTTCAGTCCCGCAAGCTGTTCTTCAAGCTTTTGGACCTTTGCGTCGGAAATTCCGTATGCACCGCTTACCGGTGTGTCAAAAAACGATGCGCATAATACAAATACAGAGACAGTCAAAAGGAGCGCGCAAAGCGCACATACTACTTTTTTCACAGTTTTCTCCGATCTGCCCGAGCATACCCGGGTCAAGTTTTATAAGAATACTATTACCGTCAAGCTGTTCGGATCATGCTTTTAAATATTTTTTCATTGAAAGCAAGCTTCCGACAATACCGCAGAAAAGTCCCGTGATCATAAATCCGATAAATATTGTCTGACTTACGTACTCAAACGGACAGGTGCTGATAAGGCTGAAGCTGCTGCCGAGAGAAGCAGTCAGATAATTATAAATGAAATGCTGCGCGAAATATGCCAAAACTCCGGAGACCGCGCCGATAATTATTCCTTCCAAAATGAACGGCAGTGCAATGAACCACCCCGTCGCTCCGATATAACGCATAATCACGATCTCGTCCGAACGTGCCATCACCGCAAGCCCGATAGTGTTCACTATCACGAACACGCAAACCACCAAAAGAATTATCATAAAAACGACAAGCACGAACAGTATTCCGTTTTTAAGACTTTCTATATTTCCGGCAAGATCAAGCCTGTTATTTATCTTGACAATTTCTTCGATCTGATTAAGCTGATAGATCAGCGTCGAAACGCCCTCGTTGGTTTTATACGGAATTATAAAGGAGTCGCGAAGCGGGTTGTCTCCGTCAAGCACTTCAAACAGATCGCCGTATGCGGAATACTTATTCGCTTCTTCTTCAAGCGCCTGTTCTTTTGAAATATAGACCACGCCGTCGGATTCCACGTTGTCAAGCGCGCGTATACGCTCGCCGATCTCCGCCGCACGCTCTGCGCTCGTATCACGGTCAATAAATACCACGATCTCCTTGGCAAGCCCGAGGCTTTCCATGTTGTAGTCAACGTTTTCATATATCAGATATGAACTTCCGATAATTATAAGGCAGCCGATAAGCACACAGATCGTCGCCAGGCTGTACCGCTTGTTGCGCCACATTCCCTTGAACGCTTCGGAAATAAAATATGTCGGTCTGTAGCTTTTCATCAGAACATACCCCCGACTCTGTCACTTACTATCCTGCCGCCGTCGATCCGCACAACGCGTTTCTTGAAATAGTTTACAAGCTTTTCTTCGTGCGTTATCACGATGACCGTGCGTCCGAACTGCTTGTTGATCTTAATAAGCAGCTCCATAACTCCGCGGCTCATTTCCGGGTCGATATTGCCAGTCGGCTCGTCCGCTATTATAACGCGCGGCTCGTTTACAAAAGCGCGCGCTATTGCCAGACGCTGTTGCTCGCCGCCGGATATCTCGTGAGGCTTACAATGGGCTTTGTCAATAAGTCTGACAAGCTCAAGCGCAGTTTTGACATTCAGATTTCTGGACTTTTTCGGCTTTCCGATAACATCCATTGCAAACGCCACGTTTTCATATACGGTTTTTTGATCAAGCAACTTAAAATCCTGAAAGATCATGCCGAGACCGCGTCTGTAATACGGTATCTGCCAGCTTTTCATTTTTGAAAGCTTCTGATTATTGACCGTAATCTCTCCGCTTGTAATATCCTCTTCCTTTATGAGAAGTCTCGTCATTGTGGTTTTACCCGAACCGTTTCCGCCGACTATGAACACAAATTCACCGTCAGCGATCGAAAGATCCACACCGTCAAGCGCAACCGTTCCGTTCGGATATACCTTTCTGACATTTTTAAATTCTATCATTATAATTCTCCGTAATTTTCCCGAAAGCCTCAAAAGCACATTATATCCGAAAGAGTTTCCTCCTTCGGATATAACACTTTCGGTTATTAAAACTTGCTCGGCTTGCTCGAAAGATATTTCTTTACCATCAGTGCCACTTTGAAGGTTATCGCGTGCTCAAACTCACGCAGATCAAGCCCTGTCAGCTTGCGTATCTTTTCAAGTCTGTATACAAGTGTGTTTCTGTGAACAAACAGTTTTCTGGAGGTCTCGGAAACATTCAGATTATTTTCAAAGAAGCATTGAATAGTCGTAAGCGTTTCGCGGTCAAGCGACTCAAGCGAGCCTTTCTTGAAAACTTCGGCTAAAAACATTTCGCAAAGCGTGGTCGGAAGCTGATATATAAGTCTGCCGATACCGAGATTTTCATAGCTGACAATATTCTTTTCGGTATCAAATACTTTTCCGACGTCAAGCGCGACCTGTGCTTCCTTATACGAACGCGCAAGATCCTTTATGCTGTCGACCGCAGTGCCGATACCGACCGAAACCTTAGCAAAAAACTCGGTGTTCAGCGTGTCCGAAATATTTTTTGCGATCTTTTCGGCTTCGCGCACCTCAAAGTTCGGCTTGACCTCTTTAACAAGTACAATATCATGCTCACCGACGCTGATGACATAATCCTTGTTTTTGTCGGGGAACATATTCTGAACCAGATCAAACGGATTTAATTCGCCTTTACCGTTGAACTTGACAAGAAAGACTATTCTCTCCACTTCATCATTAAAATGAAGTTCCTTGCTCTTGACATATATATCGCTCGGAAGTATGTTGTCAAGAATGATATTCTTTATAAATGAGCTCTTATCATACTTTTCGTCGTATAAGCTCTTGATATTACTCAGTGAAACCGAAAGAATCTGTGAGATCTTATCCGCCATCTTGTCTTCGCCTTCAACAAAGACTATGTACTCGGCTTTGATTCCGGTACCGATCGGGCGGTATGTGTAGCCTCCGCTCACAACGGCGTCGGTAGTATAATTGAGCTCATCACGCACTCCCTGTCTGGGTTCTCCGATCTGCCCAAGTTCGGAGCATGAGATGATTATGCCGTTCTCGTCAATAACGCCAATTACGCGATCAACAGCATCTTTCATTTGGTGGATCACTCGCTGAAACACTCTGTTAGACATACGGCGCCTCCTTTCGACCTTTCAAAAAATTTTCTATATAAATTTTATTTTACTCGCTCAGCCTTGTTTTTTCAATAAAACTTCGCACATTTCGCAAGATTCACATTGATTCAATAGCATAAATTACGATAAGTACGAGATAAACCGCAAACGTTGTAAATATCGCATATGTATAAACGCCGGGGATAAGCGCGCTGAGCACCGCCGCCGCGATCACTACTCCGGCAAGAATATAGAAGAAAGAACGTCCGATCCCCTTAAGCTTTCCGGAAGCAAACAGCAGTGCGCAGACAACCGCAACCGCAAGCGCCGCCGCTGCCGAAACTATTGTCAATATAAGCTTCAGCGTATCCGAAGAGACATAGGAAAACGCCAGAATCGGGAAAACGCCGAGTGCGCACTGAAGCGAAAGTGCAAATGCCGTTTTCGGCGCAAGCACATATATTAGTCTTAACAGTGCAAGTACAATTATTCCGATAATTCTGAGCGTGTCGAGTCCGGTCGAAATGTAATACGACGCGACAAGCGCAAGTGCGCCGGCAGACACCGTAAGCAGATCCGCCGAATGAAAGACCGTCGGCAGCTCCGATTTGGCTTTTTTGGAAAAGGCAAACATCTTTACCGCCGCGCCGACCGTCACTGCCGCAAGCACGATCACGAGCGGTAAAATCAGATATTCGTAGAAAAACGCGATGCGGTTGATCGGTCTGAGCTGAATAACCGCGATTATACCGAGCGCCGCCGCAAAACACGCCGCAAGCAACCGATACATGGTCCTCATTTCACGGATCTCCGCAAGTGCCGCTTTTTCTTCTCTGCTAAGCTTTTTATTTTCCATCATCAACCTCGTTTTTGCCGTCCTGCGGCAGAATCAATTTATTCCGAGTACAAATATTATTCTTGCTCAAATTCATACGAAAGCATTGCAAGCGCGGCGATTGAAGCCGTCTCGCACCGAAGGATCCGCGAACCGAGTCCCGCGCTGAGCATACCGTGCGTGCGCGCGCATTCGATCTCCGAGTCGGAAAAGCCTCCCTCCGAGCCTACCGCGATATTCAGCCGTTCCGGGACCGTCCCGCCATTTGATGACGAAATATCACGAAGTGCCTGTTTGAGCGATCTGCGATCTTCATTTTCATACAGTATTATCGAGTCCCCGGAAAGCCGTTCAAACAGCTCGCCGAAAGTGCAGATCGGCGCAACGCGCGGCACTTTTCCTCTGCCGCATTGCTTTGCCGCTTCAAGCGCGATCCTGTTCCACCGCTCTAGTTTATTCGCCGAAGTTTTAAGGTCGGGTCTTGATATGCAATACTCACTGATAAACGGAATGATCCCCGATACTCCGGTTTCGACTGCCTTTTGGACGATCAGATCCATCTTATCGCCTTTCGGCAAAGCCTGACACAGCACCGCATCATACGGAGGTTCACTTGCGCAATTTTGCGAAGAGAGCACTCTGAATTCCACGTGATCTTTGTAAAACTCAACCGCCTCACACAGATATTCGGTCGAATCCGGGTCGCAAACCGTGACCCTTTCGCCCTTTTTCAATCTGAGCGACCTTGAAATATGCAAGGCATCGTCGCCTCTCACCGTAATAAGCGAGCCGACAATATCCTCATGAGATACAAAAAATCTCGGCAAAACGCACAACCCCTATCATGTCGCAGAGATATTCCACTACGACATTATACTATACTTTCGTCATTTTGTCAAATTATTTTGACACTTTTTTATGAAAATCAACGATTTTTTTTATACAAAACGCATTATTTCCCCATAATATGGTAAAACACACTTTTTTTGCGCCGCTTAAGTGCCTCTTTGCAGGCAAACAGACCTAAAAAGGAGCGGCAGGAGCCGTTCAATGCTCCTGCCGCTCTTTTTTCATTTCATCAAACTTTTTCAAAGACTATTGCACACCAACCGTTTTCACGAAGCACCTCGCGCACTTCAAAGCCCGTGCCTTTCATTGCTTCAAGCACGTCGTTCTCGCGCTCGTCAATTATTCCCGACGTTATATAATAGCCGCCCTTCTTCACAAAACCGCCGATATCGTCCGCCATTCTGATAATAATATCGGCGACAATGTTTGCAAGCACAAGGTCGTATCCGTCGTCCTGAGCTTCAACATTACAAAGCAGGTCGGACACGTTGCACTCAATATTCGTGCACCCGTTCTTTTCACAGTTTTCTTTTGCAACTCTTACCGCCACCGGGTCTATATCATATGCCAGACACAGCGAGGCTCCGAGCTTTGAAGCACATACCGAGAGTATCCCGCTTCCGGTTCCGACATCAAGCACCTTATCGCCCGACTTCAGGTATTTTTCGATCAAAGCAGCCACCAGGCGCGTAGTTTCGTGAGTTCCGGTTCCGAAAGCCATTCCCGGATCCATCTTCACCGTCACTTCTCCCGGAGCGGGCGTATATTCCTCCCACATCGGAACTATGACCAACCGCTCGCCGGTTTTTATCGGCTTATAATACTTTTTCCACGCATTTGCCCACTCTTCCTCTTCAAGCCCGATAAGCTCAAGCTTATATTCGATTCCGAGCGCGGCGAACCGTTCGCGCAGAAAAGCCACATAATCGTTGTAGTTTTTCTCCGACGGTATGTATATTGATACCGACGCAATATTCTTATCGGCATTCAATATCGACTCGTCGATCAAGTCGCCGTACACGGTCTTGAGGTTGGTTTCGATATCGCTGTAGTCCTCGATCATAAGCCCGTTATCGAGCATTCCCATAACCGCCGATGTTTCCTCAAGTCGAGCGATATTCACCGTTACTTTAAGCTGTGTCCAATTATTGTCCATTCGCCGATCCCTTATCTTTTCCCTTTTTTGAATCTGTCAAAAAATCCGTCCTGCTTTGCAGCACCGCCGTCGAGCTTCTGATCGAGTTTTTTCAAAAGCTCCTTTTGCTCGTTTGTAAGATTGCGCGGCGTTTCCACCGTAACCGTAAAATGAAGATCTCCGCAGCCCTTGTATTCAAGCTTTTGGATACCCTTGCCTTTTATAGTAAATTCGGTTCCGGTCTGCGTGCCCTCGGGTATCTTGTAGGCAGTCTTTCCGTCGAGCGTCGGTATCGTTATTTCGGCTCCGAGCGCCGCTTCGGTAAATGTTATCGGTATGTTGCAATATATGTCGTATCCGTCACGCTCAAATATCGGATGGGGTCTTACGCCGACCGTGATGATAAGATCGCCGGGCTGACCGCCGAGTCTGCCTGCATCTCCCTGCGTGCGGAGCGCCACACGCTGACCGTCATCAATTCCGGCAGGAATGGTAACTTCCAGCTTCTTTCTTATTCTTATATATCCGGTTCCGCGGCAATTTGTGCAGGGATCCTTGATTATCTTTCCCTTTCCGTGACAGGTGCCGCAAACATCGGTCGACTGCATCATTCCGAGCGGGGTGCGCTGGGTGCGCTTTATCTGTCCGCTGCCGTGGCAGGTCGGGCAGGTTTCGGGAGAGGTACCCTTCTTCGCGCCGGTCGCGCCGCAATCCGGGCACTCCTCTATGCGGGCGTATTCAATCGTTTTTTTACAGCCGAACGCCGCTTCTTCAAACGAAATAATAACTCTTTGAAGTATATCGTCGCCGCGAACCGGGCCTCTTCTGCTCGTTCTTGTACTTCCGCCGAAAAAGCTTGAGAAAATATCGGAAATGTCAAAGTCCGCATCAAATCCGCCGAAACCGCCGAATCCGCCGCCCTGCTGCGACGGGTCAAACGCCGCATGACCGTACGCGTCGTACTTCGCCTTCTTGTCGGCATCGGACAGTACGCCGTATGCTTCATTGATCTCCTTGAATTTTTCCTCCGCTTCGGGATTGTTCGGGTTAAGGTCCGGGTGATATTTTTTCGCAAGGCTCTTATACGCCTTTTTTATATCATCCTCGCTCGCCGATTTGTTCAAACCGAGCACTTCATAATAATCCCGTTTTTCCGCCATACTGACCATGCCTTTCTTTGAGCCGCCGATATACGTTGATTCCGATTGCAGACTCATTTTTCTTGCTGTTACTTATCGCATCTTTTTACTCAACTTTTCTATTATAAATAAACCGATCGATAAATTAAATAAGATTTTGTAAATTTTCGGGAATATATGCGCAAGACAGCGCGCACGGAATATCCGCACCCGCTGTCTGTACCGCCTATTCCGTAAGCTTACTTATTCTCGCCGCTCTTGTCTTCAAAATCGGCGTCATAGTAAGTTCCGTCTCCCGAAGCGCCCGCGTTTCCGGCATTTCCGCCCGGATTTGCTCCGGCATCGCCGCCGGCTGCCTTGTAAAGCTTCTCGGATACGGCATAGAACTTCTTCTGAAGCTCGTCAATGCCTGCCTTGATTGCCGCACTGTCGCCGCCTTTTACGGTCTCGCGGAGCTTTTCTATCTCAGCCTTAAGGTCAGACTTCTCGCCCTCGGAAACTTTGTCGCCAAGTTCCTCAAGCGCCTTTTCGCTCTGGAAGATCAGGCTCTCCGCCTGGTTGCGCAGTTCAACTGCTTCTTTCTGCTTCTTATCTTCCTCTGCATATTTTTCAGCCTCATGAACTGCCTTTTCAACATCTTCCTTGGACATATTCGTGCTGCTGGTGATCGTAATGTGCTGCTCCTTGCCGGTACCCTTATCCTGTGCCGTAACATTTACTATACCGTTAGCGTCAATATCAAAGGTTACTTCGATCTGCGGCACTCCTCTGGGAGCTGCCGGAATACCGTCAAGCACAAAACGTCCGAGCGTTGTATTGCCTGCCGCCATTTCACGCTCACCCTGAAGCACGTGGATCTCAACCGAAGTCTGTCCGTCTGCCGCCGTAGAGTAGATCTGGCTCTTCTTTACCGGTATCGTGGTATTACGGTCGATTATCTTATTGAACACGCCGCCGAGAGTTTCAATACCGAGTGAAAGAGGCGTTACATCGAGCAAAAGCAGATCCTTGACTTCACCGCCGAGGACGCCGCCCTGAATAGCCGCGCCGATAGCGACACATTCATCGGGGTTGATTCCCTTGAACGGTTCCTTGCCGATAAACTTCTTGACCGCTTCCTGAACAGCGGGAATTCTGGTAGAACCGCCGACAAGCAATACCTTGTCAACCTGAGCCGCGGTTATGCCGGCATCAGAAAGCACCTGCTTGGTCGGACCCATTGTCTTTTCAACAAGATCCGCCGTAAGCTCATTGAACTTTGCTCTTGAGAGGTTAGCGTCAAAGTGCTTGGGTCCGTCCGCATCCATAGTAATGAACGGAAGATTGATATTTGCTTCGGAAGTGCCCGAAAGCTCGATCTTTGCCTTTTCTGCAGCGTCCTTAAGTCTTTGGAGCGCCATCTTGTCTTTTCTCAGATCAATACCGTTTTCCGCCATGAACGTATCGGCGATCCAATCGATTATTCTCTGGTCGAAGTCGTCGCCGCCGAGACGGTTATTACCGGCAGTTGCGAGCACCTGGAATACGCCGTCCGAGATCTCAAGCAGGGATACATCGAATGTACCGCCGCCGAGGTCGAACACCATTATCTTTTGCTCTTCCTCTTTGTCCATACCGTATGCGAGCGCCGCTGCGGTAGGTTCGTTTATGATCCTGAGCACTTCAAGTCCGGCGATCTTTCCGGCATCCTTCGTTGCCTGACGCTGTGCGTCCGAGAAATATGCCGGCACCGTGATGACCGCCTGAGTGACCGGGCATCCGAGGTATGCTTCGGCATCGGCTTTCAGCTTCTGCAGGATCATTGCCGAGATTTCCTGAGGAGTATATGTCTGATCGTCGATCTGTACCTTATACGAGGTTCCCATCTCTCTCTTTATAGAGCTGATGGTGCGTTCGGGATTAGTGATAGCCTGTCTTTTTGCTACCTGACCGACACGACGTTCGCCGGTCTTTGAAAACGACACTACGGAAGGAGTCGTTCTCGAGCCTTCGGGATTCGTGATAACGATAGGTTCGCCGCCTTCGTATACCGCTACGCAAGAATTAGTTGTTCCGAGATCTATACCTATAATTTTTCCCATGATAAATACCTCCGCATCATGTGTTGATTTAATTTACATATATTAATCTCCGTGCCGCCGCAGGCGGCATGGAAAATAAACGTGAATTTTTAAGATATCATCCGTCCTGTCGGGCGGGAAGATATGCTTTTCAGTTGGCGACCTTGACCATCGCATGTCTTAATATTCTGTCGCCCTTGCGGTAGCCTTTCTGAAAGACCTCCACAATTGTGTTTTCCCCGAGGTTTTCATCCTCGATATGCATGACCGCATTGTGAATGTTCGGATCGAACTCCTCTCCGACTTCTCCGAACGGAGTTACCGAAAACTTTCCGAGCATATCGCCGAAGCTCTTGAGTATCAGATCAATGCCCTCGGAAACTTTATCCGAGCCTTTGAATGCGACCGCGCGTTCGACGTTATCCATTATCGGAAGCACTCCTGCCAGCGCATCAAAGCAACCGTCGGTAAACGAACCTTCTTTTTCCTTTGCCGTTCTCTTACGGTAATTGTCGTACTCCGCCATAATACGCAAGTACTTGTCATTCATCTCGGCAAGCTTTTTTTCACACTCTTCAAGCTTTTTCTTTGTTTCGGCAAGCTCGTTTTTAATCTTCTTTTCTTCTTTTTTGCATTCCTTAGGTTTCTTTTCGTTTTCGGCACACTCGCAGGTATTGTCCGCGTCCGCGTTTACCTCGTCTGCCGCCGCTTCGGTTTCATTTATATTTTTCTCTTCTGCCATTCCGATGTCCTCCAATTTTATTTATCTTCAAGCGCTCCGCCCGGAGCTTGCGGCGGAAGCAAAGCTCC
>DHJP01000120.1 GCA_002404395.1 Clostridiales bacterium UBA4717 | reverse complement strand
ACATCATTGACAAACCTACAGATTTAACATTCAAGCCTTATACAGACGTAAATTTACAATATTTAGTTCGTTTTCTGCAAATACGGATGATTTGTGCATTGTATTCTGACAGTCATGGATTTATACTGAAACCGACACGGAGGTAGTGCTATGTTTTTTGACGGCGATAACTTAAATTCAAATATGATATCCGATACATATGAAAATATCGTATGGGATGATGATACCGGTATGTCAAGCACAGTGCTGTTTGATAATTGCATGAAAATTGCATCCGACACCGACTCGCGAAAGCTTGCCAAAGCTAAAATCATCGCGTACATTCTCGAAAATGCAAGGCTTGAAATTTCCGAAAACGCCATCTTTGCAGACAAACTTGATCACGGCGACATCGTATCAAAGATACGCGATATCTGGAAGGAGGAAGCCGAGCGTGAAATTTCCGACGTATATAAGCAAAGCTTCAAGGACAGCGTTGACGCATACGCCATTAGCGGCTCGGCTGACCTCAGCCACACCGCGCCCGATTGGAGCTTTTTGATGAAAAACGGGATCGTCGGAATACTTGAAAGACTTGAAAGTGCCGCCGCATCTGACGGACTGACCGAAAGCAAGCGCGAATTTTACGACTCCTGTATCATCGTTTACCGAGCGTTTATCATCTACGTCAAAAGGCTCTCCGCACTTGCAAAAAAACTCGGAAAGCAAACGCTTTGCGCCGCTCTTGAATCCCTGTCGGTCGGCGCGCCGCAAAATATGTATGAAGCTTTAGAGCTTACATTGCTGTACTATCGGGTGCACCATTATCTTGACGGCGTAAATCTGCGTTCGCTCGGCGGGCTTGACAGACTATATTATCCGTTTTTTAAAAATGATCTCGCCTGCGGCAGATACACCGAGGCGGAGATCGCATTCATGCTTGAGTGCTTTTACAAAAAGCTCAATGCCATTCATTTTTCCGCAAATATTCCGTTCTACATATGCGGCACAGATGACGACGGTAACGCATATTTCAATCGGCTGTCAGAGCTGTTGATCGATGTTTACATAAAGCTCGGATTGCCCGACCCGAAAATTCACGTGCGCTACCACCGCGCTTTGCCCAAGGCCTTTATTCTGAAGCTTTTGGACGCTATGCGCAAAGGTATAAACAGCATCGTATTCATCAATGACGAAGTCGCCGAAAACTCGCTTATCGCACTCGGTGAAACGCCCGAAGATGCAAGGCACTATATCCCGATCGGCTGTTATGAGCCTGCCGCCGAGGGCAAAGAGCTTCCCTGCACCTGCGCCGGGATCGTAAATCTCGCGCAAGTTACAGTCTGCACTCTTTTCGGCGGCAATGAACCGTTATCGGGCAAACACATCGGCGCCGATACCGCGCTTGAGTTTGACAGTTTTGATAAGCTGTTTGATTCTTTTAAGATCCAACTCGCGCACTTTACCGCTCAATGCGCCGAGCTTGTAATGCTGCGCGAAGGCTATTTCGGAAAGATCAATCCGTCGCCGGTATTATCCGCGACCTTCTCGGATTCGGTCAGCCGCGGTGTCGACGTTTATGAGGGCGGTGCGAAATATAACAATTCGTCTATCTGCGTCATCGGAATTGCAAATGCCGTCGATTCACTGCTCTCGTTAAAGCATGCAGTATTCATTGAAAAAAGCGCAACGCTTGACGACATCCGCCGTGCGCTCCTTGATAATTTTCAAAATCAAAAAGAACTGTTTATAAACTGCAAGTACCGCTATCCCAAATACGGCAACGGGATCGCGGAAGCCGACGACCTGTACAAAGAATTATTCGACTTTTCCGCTTCGCTTATCAACAAACGTCCGAATAAACGCGGCGGTGTGTTCCGAGCCGGCTTTTTTTCAATAAATTGGGGAATTGAGTACGGCAGGCACGTAATTGCAACGCCCGACGGCAGACATTCTTCGGATCCGCTATCCAAAAACACAAGCCCGTGCGTCGGTGCGGACAAATGCGGAATTACTGCGCTCCTCAAAACCGTTTGCGCCCCGGACTACAGCGGCGCGCCCGACGGAGCGGTATTCGATATACAGCTACACAGCTCCGCCTGCGCCGGAGAAGACGGCTTGAACGCCATGCACGCGCTTTTTGAATACTACCTGACCCACGGCGGATTTGCCATTCACGGCAACGTGCTTAACGCCTCAATTTTGAGAAAAGCACAGCAAGATCCGGAAGCATATCAGACCCTTCAAGTCAGACTGTGCGGTTGGAATGTATATTTTGTGGATCTGTCACGCACCGAGCAGGACGAATTTATTGCAATTGCGGATTCAATGGTAAGATAACATGAAAATGTGACTTCCGCCAAGTGTAATCTCAGACCTTACGTCAAAATCTTACGAAAATGGGACTCTTCGATTCTCGTCGGCTTCGCCGAATCGGAGATTCAAATTTGTTTTTTGTGCCGCGTTGACACGGCATGGGGATCAGTATGAACGGTATAATATTTGATATCAAACGTTTCGCGGTTCACGACGGCGAGGGAATACGAACGACTGTCTTTTTTAAAGGCTGCCCGCTTTCCTGCAAATGGTGCCACAATCCTGAAGGACTTTCGCGTTTGCCCGAAACCGCTTACTATGAAAACAAGTGCATCTCATGCGGCGCCTGTGCCGGACTCTGCAACAATCACGCAATAAATAACGATCATCACCATTTCAACCGCGCGGACTGCACCGCTTGCGGGAAATGTGCCGAAGTCTGTCCTACCGGTGCGCTCAAGCATTACGGGACGGTCATATCGGTCGAAGAATTAGTCGGACGGCTGTGTGAGGACCGCGAATTTTACGCGCTTTCAAACGGCGGGGTGACGCTTTCGGGCGGCGAATGTCTGCTTCAGGCAAATTTTTGCCGTGAACTTTTAAAGTCTCTGAAAGCACTCGGAATAAATACTGCCGTAGATACCTGCGGATACGTTCAGACCGAGGCAATAGACAAAGTCGCCGAATACACCGACATCTTCTTATATGACATAAAAGCCATCGACCGTAATGTGCATTTGCACTGCACAGGAAAACCGAATGAACTTATTCTTTCAAATCTTTTGCATATAGACAAGCTCGGAAAAAAGGTCGAAGTGCGTATACCGTATGTTCCCGGAATGAATGACGGCGAAATCGAAGCGATCGGAAAGTTCCTGAAAACGCTCGGCTGCGTAACCAAAACCGTCATATTGCCGTATCATGATTTTTCCGGCTCAAAATACACGTCTCTCGGCAAAAACTTCGGTATGCCCGCAACATCGATCCCGACCGAAAACGAGCTCGACCTTGCGTATAAAAGGCTGCACGGAGTCGTATAAATACCGAAAATATCCTGCGATACGCCTCGACATTGTTTCCCGGCGTCAGAAACGACGCCGTTTTGTCGATCAAAACGGCAAAAAAAGAAGCGCCCAAAGAGCGCTTCAAAAAATGTCTATCCGGACCGTCATTTTTAAGGGGCTGTTAAAACATCGAATTTTTAACAGCCCCTTGATCAATTATATGCGCTTTGCGTTCAACATCACGCGGTCAGCTCATACGACTCAAGTATCTCACCCTGTTTTGTCACCTGAGCTACCGATATCTTATCCCCTTTTTTGAGCGCAATACCGTCGGAAATAAGGCAGCTCTTACCTTGGAAGATCGTATTGACAACTTCGTCGTTAATACAAATACGGCTGTACTCGGTAAAGTTTTCGCCGAACACAATTACGTCGCCGCCGTTTTCTACCGCATCGGTCACCTTGATCGGATGAGTTGAGTATACAAGCTTTGACGGTTCGGCTTTATCTTTACCGTTTGTCATTGAATACTCAAGCTTCTTCAGGTTATCCTGATAATCCTCGCGCTCGGAGCGGGTCTGATGATAGCGCGTCAGAATCCCGGCATTGAATCCGATAAGTTCCTGCATTCTCGAAGTCAGCTGATACGCCTCTATATCCTTATCTTCGCCCTCTATACCGTAGTTTGACCATATTACATATGCAGACGTATATGCATTGGGAGCGGTAAGCGGGTGCTTGGTAAACTCGATCGCGGGAAGATGATCCCCGTATATCACAAGCACGCACTTTTCATCGTAATTTGCAAGCTGTTCTATCAAGTCGCCGATCATCACGTCCATATCCTTTGCAGTGCTTGCATAATAGGTAAGCCCCGCCTTTTCTTCGGGCGTCAGATCGTCGGCATCCGCTTCGACATAGTAGGCAAAATCTTCGGGTTTAATGCTCTGCGGATACGGTCCGTGCCCCTCAACCGAGACCACAAATACAAAATCACTTCCGTCGGTGGAATCCATCGCCTTGAATATTTCGGACGGCAGCACCTTGTCGCGTGCAAAGCCCTGACTGTTATATTCAAGCTCATCCATGTATTCGACCGGCGTAAACGTATCAAATCCGAGATTTGCATAAGCAATATTGCGCTTATAAAAAAGTCCGCTGTAATTGTGGATCGCATGAGCCGTATATCCGAGCCGCTTCATGTTAAAAGCCATCGAGTCGTCAAGTACGTTTTTGTCAAGCAAGGTATAATAGGGTGATTCGCCGATAGTAAAATGGTCAAGATTCATTCCCGAAAGCACTTCAAACTCCACGTTTGAGGTGCCTCCTCCGTATGACGGCACGAACAGATATCCGCTCGCGTTTTCTTCGCAGAGCTTACGGAAGTTCGGAGTCGGATCTTCGCTTGTGTTTATTCCCTTCATCCACGAGATATCAAAAAACGATTCAAGCTGCAGGATAATAATATTCGGACGCTCATCGCCCGAAGTGTCCTCAAGCTGCAAAAGCTCTTCTTTAAGAATATCGTTTTCGTCGCGGTCATAATCAATCGGCGCAGTAACCCCGGTCGAACCGGCACTCTTGAAAAAGTTATATGCAAAGCCGTTTTTCTCATATAACTCATTCGGAGTATCCGCTGTTCGCGGAAGAATATCATATGTGCCTACCACATACGAAAATGAGCCGAGAATTACTACAGAAGCGGCAAACCAGATAAGCGACGGCTTTAACGGAGTCTCATACTTAGGTCCCTTGATAAACAGTGTGATCAACCCAATAACCGTCAGCGAAAGTCCGGCAACAATAATTGCTATATGCCACGGCTTCATATATATTTTCATCATTGAAAACGCTTCGTTTATGAGTCTGAAGTCCGAAGCGGAGACGGGAAGCGGTCTGAATTTCAGGCATACGGTATTTGTAACGCCGACAATGATCCAAAGCACCGACGGCAGGGCATAAGCAAAGAGCTTTCGCTTCACGATAAGCACAAATGAAGTGAAAAGCATGAGTATTGCCACATTCATCAGGAAAATGTAGGGTTTGGTAAATATATTGGCAATCGCTTTGAAAAGCGAGCGGCAGGAAAGTATCTCAAGGACTATATCAAGTAATGCCGAACCCGCCGTCCAGAGCAGACAGCATTTTTTCATCGAAATCGGTTTGGTCATTCCGCTTTCGAAAACTTTCTTTTTCATATCACGTTGCCCGAAAGGCTTACGGGCATTTTCCTTTCTTCAAACATAAAGGCAATTATTCAAATTCTTTTAAAAAGTCAATCTTGTCTCGGTTTGCCTCAAAGCTTTGTCCCGAAAGATAGTCGAATTCACCGTCGCACTCACCCTGCGGGAAAGAAAAAACAATTTTGTATGCATACAATGCCTGAAAAGCGTATCCCGCACGTCTGTCGTTGCGGTTCACTCCGTATTTGCCGTCGCCGAGCAACGGGTGTCCGATATGCGCCATGTGCGCGCGGATCTGATGAGTTTTACCGGTTATAAGCTCGATCTCAAGCAGACTCAATCCATGCTTCTCGGCAATTACTCTGTATCTTGTGATTATTTCTCTGTACCCCCTGCAGGGTGTGTCTCTTATGTCTACGGTATTGCGCGCGGCATCTTTTTTCAGATAAGCGCGCAGTGTATCGCTTTGCTTCGGCATACTTCCGTGAACCGCACAAAGATAATATTTGTCAAGCGCCCGTTCTTTGATCTTTTCATTAAAAAATCTGAGCGCCGCGGCATTTTTGGCAGCAAGTACGATCCCGCCGGTATTTCGGTCAATACGATTGCACAATGCCGGAGCAAACGACTGTTCCTTAGTCGGATCGTACTCACCCTTACGGTAAAGGTACGCCTTGATATGACCGATCAGCGTGTTGACCTCCTCGTTATCGTCCGAGTGAACGATAATACCGGGGGCCTTATCGGCAATAAGAATATTACCGTCCTCATAAATCACGTCAAGCTTTGGCATCAGCTTCATGAATGCGCCCTCGGCGGCATCCGCGGCAAAAAATTCTTCCGCCACAAAAAGCTCCACGCTGTCCCCCTCGGCAAGTATATATCCTGCCTCGGTCCGTTTGCGGTTTACCTTGATCTTTTTGGTGCGTATGCATTTGTATAGTAATGAAGTCGGAAACGCCTTCAATGTTTTGGATATAAACTTGTCGAGCCGCTGACCCGCATCGTTTTTTCCGATATATAGAGTTCGCATAAGTGTCACTACAAAGCATAGGGCATATTGCTGACGCAACACGCCCTATCAATGTCCTGATTGAAAATTTTACTTGGTTCCGAAGAGTCTGTCGCCGGCGTCGCCGAGACCCGGAATTATGTATGCATGATCGTTCAGCTTTTCATCAAGCGACGCGATGAATATGTCAACGTCCGGATGATCCTTTTGGACCTTTGCCACGCCCTCGGGAGCGCCGACAAGGCACATAAGGCGAAGATTGGTACAGCCGTGTTCCTTGAGCAAGCGGAGCGCATCCGAAGCACTGCCTCCGGTCGCAAGCATGGGATCGACAACGATAACGATACGCTCTTCGATGTCAAAGGGAAGCTTGCAGTAATACTCAACCGGTTCGTGAGAATCGGGGTCTCTGTAAAGTCCGATGTGTCCTACCTTTGCAACCGGTACAAGGCTGAGCAGTCCGTCAACCATGCCGAGGCCGGCACGCAGGATCGGAACAATGGCAAGCTTTTTACCGGAAATGGTTTTCGCGGTCATTTTGGCGACCGGCGTCTCTATCTCAACGTCCTTGAGCGGGAGATCGCGGGTAAGCTCATATCCCATGAGCATTGCAATTTCGTTAAGCAACTCGCGGAAATCCTTGCTTCCCGTTTTCTTGCTTCTCATGATAGTAAGCTTGTGCTGAATCATAGGGTGATCGATGATGTGAAGTGTACTCATTTTGCAGTTCCTCCGTTTTTATATTATCGGTCGTTTATTTTTTGCCGCAATTGCAAAGCAGCGGCACACATACGTGTTAATTATATTACAACTTGCTCCGATTTGCAATAGTTTGCGGCTAATTTTAATAATTCGTTATCATTTTGTCATTCAATCGGCAAGCTTTATAAGATATCTGTCCTGTGCAAAGCCCGAAACATTATAAAGCGCGAGCGCGTCCGTCACGTCCGTGCAGCTGTTTGAAATAAAGCTGATCGTATGCGCATTGAAATAGCGCAGATCCACAACATATATCTTGTCAAAGTGGCACGCCAAAAACGGGATCAGACAATTTGCATATGAATCCTTTGCCAGAAACAGCACTCTGCCGCTGTCCGCGCCGGTCGTGATCTCAAGATACGGATCGTTTCCGCCGAGAAAATATGCGTATTTATCATAGACCGTAAGCTTCGACTCATCATAAAATGTATCTTTTACCGTATCGGTCATATTGTATGTGATCGTGATCCCGCCGAGTTTTGTATCCTTAGGATCGTACCGCTTTATTGTATCCGGCTCGGTCTTTATATTCAGCCGCGCGATCACCGTTCCGAAGAAACTATCGGTCACGTCAAGCGTTGTAAATTCGCTCTTCTCAAGCGGAGTGAAACCGAATTTTTCCGCTATCGCCCTGTATGCATAATATGCGCCGTCGCTCGTCCAATGGTGGTCGGTGCGGTAGTAAAGATATTCGTCCGAATGCATACGAAGCACAGGGCGAAGCTCGATAAAGCGTTCGTCAAGCTCACGCACCGCCGTGTCGCAGATCCGGTCAAAATCGTACTCATCGGCAAGAAACGGCAGCTTATCCTCATTTATCATCGCGGAGATAGGCGCAAGCGTAACATATGCATTTATGCCTTGTTCCGTAAGCCCATCAACAAATTTCCTGTAGCAGTCAAGATTATATGCCACTTGATCTTCATCTATGTCGCTTTCGGTCTTTCGCTCAAAAAAGTAGCCGTCACTGCCGAGATAAACGTCGTTGATCTCGGTCCTTCCGAGCGCACGCTCGGTATTCACTTTCAGATTTATCCAAAAATCCCGAGCCACAAACTGATCGGTCACAAAATCCTCATACCCTTTTGTGAAGCTTCCGTCAAACACCGTCTTTGCGCTGAACTCCGGCATCTGTGCAAGTGTGCGATTTTCGGTCTCCGACCGCTCGCGCACCGGATTTAATATACTTGCAAGCGTCAGCACGGCAAGTATCGCCGTAAACACTATGCATATTGTAAGATTTGACCTTTTCATAACTCCCCCGTCGCCGTCTCGTGCATTATATCGGATATCGGAATTCAGAATCTGAAGTAAAGGAAGGGATTATAGCTTGAATTAACGAGAAACGCGGTCGACACGGCAAATATCACCGCGATAAACGCGCCGCACATAGCGGTGTTGAGTCCCGCAAGCTTTTCCGAAGCGGTAAAACGCGCGGCCAGCTTTTTGGGAATATCCGTAGCCGCCACGGCAAAAATCGCAAACAATACAACGCTGTTGAGCAGAATATATGCAGAGCTTCTGTCCCACAGCCCGTTGAATCCGAACATTGCGGAGAAAAAGGCTGAAATATCGCTTGCCTTTTCAAACACAAAAAATACCCAGCCGAACACAACGATAACAAAGGTATAAATGACCGATACGAACCGCGGCGCCTTTTTCAGCCGTTC
The DNA here is from genome assembly GCA_002404395.1 of Clostridiales bacterium UBA4717. Taxonomy (GTDB): domain Bacteria; phylum Bacillota; class Clostridia; order Oscillospirales; family CAG-272; genus UBA4717. The sequence goes on along the minus strand of DHJP01000120.1, from coordinate 4,663 downwards.
GAGCAGGAAAAATTTTTCAATCAGCAAAAGTATTCCGTAATACAATCCCCAAAATAAGAAATTCCAGCTTGCACCGTGCCAGATTCCGGTAAGCAGCCATACGGTCAGTATATTGAATATATGGCGTGCTCTGCCGACACGGTTTCCGCCGAGCGGAATATACACATAGTCGCGGAACCAGCTTCCGAGCGATATATGCCAGCGCCGCCAAAACTCCGTTATGCTTCTTGACATATACGGATAGTCAAAGTTTTCAAGAAAGTCAAAGCCGAAAACCTTTCCGAGTCCTATAGCCATATCCGAGTATCCGGAGAAGTCGAAATATATCTGGAAAGTATACGCAAGTATCGCGCCCCAGGCTCCGAGCGCGCTCAGGTTTGATAAGCCTGAAGCGGTGAGCATATCAAAGATCTCCCCGGCAGTATTCGCAAGCAGTATCTTCTTACCAAGTCCGACCGTAAAACGCAAAGCTCCTTTTGCAAATCCGTCGATATCGGTCTTTCGGTGGTTAAGCTGCTCGGCGATCGTATTGTATTGCACGATAGGACCGGCAATAAGCTGCGGAAACAGCACCACATAGGTTCCGAAGTCAATTATATTCTTCTGCGGCTTCGCCACATCGCGATACACGTCTATCGTATACGACATAGTTTGAAAGGTGTAAAAAGATATGCCGATCGGAAGCGCGACTCCCGAAAAGGGGATCGACGTATGAAACACGGCGTTGATATTTTCAACTATAAATCCGGAGTATTTGAAAAAGCAGAGCAGAGCGAGGTTTATCACCACCGACGAAATCAGCACTGCCCGCGCCGCGCCTTGTCTGCCCTTATTCTTCAAACGGTGAACGAGCAAGCCGTGCGTGTAATCGACTACCGTTGAAAACAGCATAAGTACAATATATACGGGCTCACCCCAAGCATAAAAAAGCAAGCTGAAGGCAAACAAAACAAAATTCTTCAGCTTTTCGGGTGAAATAAAGTAGATTAATAATACCGCTGCAAGGTATCGATATAAAAACACAAGACTGCTGAATACCATATAAGACTCCATGCCGTGTCGCCGCGGCACAAAAAAACAAATTTGAATTTTCGTGTCGGCTCTGCAAAATTCGGGCGTGAAACTTGAGATCACACTCGACAAAGATCACGCTTTCACGCTATGCTAAAAACTGATATAAATTAAACTTCAGCGCTTACGCGCAACTCCGCGCTCGGGTGCGACACCGGCTGTAAACAATAGCCGGACATCGCACCCGCGGATTTATGCTTGTGAAATCGAGGTTGACTCAAGCCTGATCCGAGCCGAGTATCTCATCGATTATTGAGATCACACCCTCGTTTGCCTTGTCATAAAACTCGCGTTCGGCGGTTTCGTCGGTAAAATCGTCAGCGGGACTGCCGAGCATAATAAAGAATACATAGTCTCCGTTTCTGTATACTCTTGCCGCCTTGACCTTTATCTCATTTGCAGGATACTGAAGTGCGGTCTCGTTTTCAAAAGTGTAATAATCGTTGAGCGCCTTTTCAACATCGTCAGCATGTCCGTCAGCGGCGCGCACGCCGATAAAAGTATCTACATGGAAGCTGATCATCGGGATCTCGCCTTTGTATGCGTCCATCCATTCCGACTTAATTCCGTATATCGAATCAAGCTCATTATCGGACAATGCCATGTTCGGCATCCAATCGTCACCGAAAGATTCCTTTACCGCGGTAAATATTTTGGCAAGCTCAGCGTCGTCCTTTGACAAATTATCCGAATCGGATACGTCGGTGTCATCAGTTCCGACAGATTCCGAGTCTGTTACAGACTCACTCAGGCTTGCGGACTCGGTCTCGGTGTTGTTTTCGCTGATTTTTCCGTCTTCAGCTTTACAGGATGCAAAACCGCAGGCAAGTACGGCTATTGCAAGTGCAAGTGCAATTTTTCTGTTAAATTTCATAATAATCTCCATGCCGCCGTAGGCGGCTCAAAAAATAAACATAAATTTTCGATTCGGCGCAGCCGATAAATTAACGGGCGCAAAACTTGAGATCTCACTCAGCGGGAATCACACTTTCACGCTAACTGCTCCCGTCGGCGAAGCGGCTCAAAAATAAACGATAGGTTTCGATTCAGCAATGCTGATGAAAATAGAAAGTTTTTACCATTTGATTTTTCCTGACTTTGCGCTTCCGCGCAAATCCAATGTGTGACCGAATGACCTCAACTCCATAGATCGGTTATCGCACCTGCGTTTTCGGAAAATTCCAACGCAAAATCCGGATTTTACTTTAGTGATCCGAAAACTTAACGCCGATCAGAGTCAGAGCGTCGCTTCATCGGTCGTTACAAGGCAAATCGCGCCTTGTCATATAGCTTTTGCATAAAATCAAAATGTATACCGAGTTTCGCTCATCCTTCCGCTGTATTATTATATTATCACATATCACCTCCGTTTTCAAGTACAACCGCTGCTTTTTTCAGCTTTTGTAATTTTGTCGCACAAAACGGTGTTTTCACTCACACAAAAACTCTGCCGCAATAAAAATCGGCAGAGTTTTTGTAAAAATCGGTTCGATGCCTTAATTATGCGGCAGGGTCTCGTATCCCGTATAACCCGAGATAAAACGCGCTAAAATAAAGTAGTCAAGCGTGTCTATCACAGAATCCGAATTGACATCGGCACTTGTACGGTCGATCGTTTCAAAGCCCTTCCAACCGGCAATATATCTCGCCAAACGTATCGAGTCTCCCGGCAGCACAAGCCCGTTTCCGTCTATATCTCCGAGTTTTTTGCTATCGGGTTTGACAAGCTTTATAACACCGAGCTCATCCATTTTATTTAACATATATTCGCCGAGAATAATATGCCCCTTGCCGCTCGGATGAAGTCCGTCGGGCATAAGTTCGCTTGCGCATTTCGCATCCTGATACTCGTTGACATCCGGAGTCGTCGGATCATCCGGGATCACATCCTGCACGACCTCTGAAGTAAAGTCAAGTTCGGGCACATTGTAAAGATTGATGACCTTAATACCATAATACGAACCAAGCTCTTCAACCGCCGACGCATAGTCGTTCAACGTGTCGCCCCACGCATTTTTGGTATCAACGGTCTGATGATGCTCGCATCTTCTGATAGGCGTAAAGAACAGTATCTGTTTATCGGGATATTTTTTGATAAGTCCTTCCATCAGCAGTCGTGTGGCACCCATATAAGTGGTATCGTTACGGTCGTTCGCACTTCCCTTTGAATGACCGCCGAAATCGTTTGTACCACCCTTTACGGTGATCAGATCAGCGTCGCCGTCCATTCCGATATAACGCTGAACAAATCCTTTGCCGTCGTTTCGCGCAGTAACCGTGGTTCCGGAAATACCGTAATTTCGGTTTTCGATCTCATACCATTTTGCCCACCAGAAATGATAATTCATTCCGTTTTCGGGTCCCGGAGCATATGTGGTTATCGAATCTCCGAGGCAGTTGACCTTCGGCTTGGTTCCGGTATAACCGGTACCCTTGAGATAAAATTCTACCGGAGCGATCTCCTTATCAAGTACGATTATCTCGCATTCGGTGGTAAACTCTCCGTATTTTCCCACAACGGTCGTGCGGCCCGCCGACAATGCCTTTACGTTGCCGTCCGCATCAACCGAGCAGACTTCAGGATCGCCCGAAGTATATACGATCTCCGGAAGCACAAGGTATCCGGGCTTTACAACCGGATTAAGCTTTACGGTTTCGCCGACCACCGTACGCTGTACCTGTTCTCTGAAATAGATATCCTTGTATGCTCCGGTAAGATCAAGCGTATAATCAAACGCATTTGCCGCTTCTTCAGTCTTGAAGAATGCAACATATTCCACCGAAAAATATTCGCCGGACTTGTATTGCTTTTCCTGATAATATGGCTTGATCCTGATATATTCGACCGAGTTTTCCGCGTCAACGGCATTCCAATCCCACGGATTTACCGATCCGCTCGAATATTTTTTCAGATTTACCACAAATTCGGAAGGCGCGCCGTTGCGGTCGTAATTTACACGCATTCCCCACAAACGCTGTGAGGCACTGTTATACTTTACGCCCACATTCAGGTCGATAACCGCCTCGGTATCGGCGATATTTGATTTGTACCCGATCTTAAGCACCGGATATTCATGAATATTGAAGCCTTTGATCTGTCCGACACGTATATCAAATCCGGTGTTATCATTCGCCGTGCCGTCGGTACCGATCTCCATTTTGCAGAAAGCCGAGCTTCCGTCAAAATCAAAGCTGTCGCGTACCACATATCCCCCACTGCCGGATACATTGCCTTCAAGGTCAATAACGTCAAATACGATCGCATCATCAGCAGCCGATACGCCGAGTACCGCAATCACCAATATTGCCGCGATCATAAAAAGTAAAGCTGTCTTTTTAAGAAAACGCATATTCCCACCGTTTCCCCGCCTATGGCGGATTTTTGGATTCACTTTAACGGCGCGCTGCGTCGCCGTCTGCCGTACTTGATAATTATACCATATTTTACGCTCAAAATCAACCGTAAATTTAATGAAATACACAATTTTGCTGTAGGTTTACAATAGAAGTGTTACAGAGAATAAAAAAAGAGTGACGAGTTGATATTCCCTGTTCCCCGAGAGGGGACGGAAACTTTTCAGAGTCTGTTCTT
>DHJP01000124.1 GCA_002404395.1 Clostridiales bacterium UBA4717 | reverse complement strand
TTGCGCACATCGTAAAAACATATGTTGGGTCGATCCTGACAACGGCGAAATAATTAAAAAGAGCCGCTCGCCGAAAGTCGGCGACGGCAGGGAATTGTTGTTTGAAGCCTCGGCGCTCAGGCGGCATTTTGGCAATCCGAATCTGACCTTTACCGTAATTTTGATCGATCTTGACGAATACAAGCTCGTAGAGCCGAAAACCAAAAGCCGTCGCTACGGCACATTGCGTATCGACCGCGTGCCGCGCGGGTTGTTTGCGGTAATAAATATCGAAAAACCGCGCGATTTTATAAAAATACTGCCGCCCGGTTTCCCGAGCGGCAGGTTTTGCGCCGATGAGTTTGCCAAAGCGCTCGGACGTCGGCGCGGCAGACATACGAATTTTGCCCTCAATACTCTTATTGCCGCGGATGCGGTAAAATTCGTAGGGTATGCGGATAACCGAAAAACCAAGCTATATATGCTTAATGATACAGAGTAATGTCAGACTTGTGCGTTTGCGTCAGGCTCAAGTAACGGCTCAATTTCGCTTATGACGCTCTTGAGCACTTTCGCGGAGTTTGAAAGTCTTTGCGATTCGTCTTCGTTAAGCGGAATTTCGAGCAGTGCGCTCACCCCGTTTTCGCCGACGATCGCAGGCAGACCCATGCACATTCCCTCAAGTCCGTAATGACCGTCCACCAGACTTGATACCGGCAGTACCGACTTCTGATTTTTTACAATGCTTTTGACGATGCGTAAGGTTGCCTGTGCGACTGCATAATAGGTCGCGCCCTTGCCTTCGATGATTTTGTATGCGCTGTCGCGCACCTGCTCATACATTGATTCGAGCGTTTGCGCGTCGTATTTTCTTCCGGTTATGCGGCAGTAGTCGTCAAGGTCGATTCCCGAAACATTCGCACTGCTCCAGACCGCAAGCTCGCTGTCCCCGTGCTCGCCGATTATAAAGGAGTGCACGTTGCGGCTGTCAACGCCGAGATGTTCGCCGACCAGATACTTGAGCCGTCCTGTGTCAAGCACCGTACCCGAACCGATTACACGGTTAGCGGGAAAGCCCGAGATCCTGAGCGTTACATATGTCAGAATATCTACGGGATTTGTTACCACAAGCAATATACATTCGCGGTTTACTTCGGTGATTTTGGGTATTATGCTTTTGAATATCTGAGTATTCCGACTGACGAGCTCGATTCGGGTCTCGCCCGGTTTCTGACCGGTACCGGCGGCAATAATTACTATATATGCATCGGAAATATCCGAATAGTCGCCGCTTTTGATAAGCATGGGACTGAGAAAGGGAAGTCCGTGATTCAGGTCCATCGATTCGCCGAAAGCCTTCTTTTCATTGGCGTCAATGAGCACCATTTCCGAAAAAAGCCCGCGTGACATAAGTGTATATGCAATGGTCGAACCGACAAAGCCGCATCCGATCACTGCACATTTCTGCTTGTTTACCATTTTTCTCTCCGTCGGCGCAGCCGACCCAAAACAAAATACGCATCTGACAACCCGATCATACCGATAATACCGATCTGATCTTCTGTATGCCGTGTTACTTGGTATTATTCCCCGAAAAACGCGAAACTTGCGGGGATTTTTTATTGTCAGCCTATTATTCCGAGATGTTCAAGCAAAATTTTTACGCCCATTGCCACAAGCACGATTCCGCCGCACAGCTCGGCGCCCGATTTGTATTTTGCGCCGAATATGTTGCCTACATATACGCCGATAGTTGAGAGAGTGAAAGTAATTACGCCGATAAAAAGCACCGATTGAATTATATTTACACCGAGAAAAGCGAACGAGACGCCGGCAGCGAGCGCGTCAATGCTCGTAGCTACCGCGAGCGGCAGCATGACCTTTACCGCGAACGAATCGTCGAGCTTTTCGGCTTCGGAGCGTGATTCACGGATCATATTTATACCTATTATGGACAAAAGCGCAAACGCGATCCAATGATCGAAGCTTGTAATATATTTTTCAAAGCGGTTGGCAAGCAAATAACCCGCCAAGGGCATAAGTATCTGAAAGCCGCCGAAATAGAGCCCTACGATAAATGCGTTTGAGAGCTTCAGCTTTCGTGTGGCAAGCCCCTTACAGATCGCAACGGCAAAGGCGTCCATCGACAATACGACGGCAATTAAAAATAAAGACAGCGTGCTCATAAGTAAGTTTTCCTTTCGTGAATATCCGAATAAAGATAAGACGGCGCGAATCTGACATTGTCAAGATAAAGTCCGCACGCAGGCGCGGTTTCACCGGCACGGGTGCGGTCATGGCTTTGAATTATATCATCAATTTCGTCGGGATCAAGCTTGCCTGCGGCGACTTTCACGAGCGTTCCGACAATGATCCTGACCATGTTGTAAAGGAATCCGTCAGCAGTGACCGCGATTTTCAGCAGTCCGCCCTCCCGAGATATCGACACGTCGCTCACGCATCTTACGGGATCTTCGATCGAAGACCCGCTTGCCATAAAGGCGGAAAAGTTATGCCTGCCGCAAATATGCGTTGCGGCGGCACGCATACGCCGCACGCCGCAGTCGTCGATCGTGCGCTTAAGCTCCCATGCCCGCCCGTACAAAAACGGGTCGCGCAAGCGTGAGTCATGAATAATATATACATATGTTTTTTCGATCACATCATACCTGACATGGAACCTGTCGGGCACTTCGCGTGCGGAATTGACCGAAATGTCATGCGGAAGCATTGCATTAAAGGCATCGGGGATACGCGAGACCGGTATATGCTCGGATTCGGGGAAAAATGTGATATAGAATCGGTTTGCATGAACTCCCGAATCGGTGCGGCTGCAGCCTCTGACGTCGTAACGCTTTCCGTACAGCGCTTCGATCGCGTCTTGAACGACCGATTGCACCGTGCGTTTGCCGGGTTGAACCTGATAGCCCGAAAAACCGCCGCCGAGGAAAGCTAATTCAAGCAATAATTGCATATCAACCTCAAGCCGCCGCAGGCGGCGCAAAAAACAAACGTGAATTTTCGTGTCGGCTTTGCAAAATCCGGGCGCGAGATCTAAAGTCTCGTTTAGCGGAGATCACACTTTCGCGCTACAGAATTTCAAGTCTATTTACGGCGATGATCGCCGCGCCTACAGCGCATATGATTAAAAACAGGAACAGATCAACGCGCGTCGGCTTGCTTTGAGTCATTTTAGTTCTGCCGTCGTCACCGTGATAGCAGCGACATTCCATGGCAGTCGCAAGCTCGTCCGCACGTCTGAATGACGAAATAAACAGCGGGATCAGTACGGGAACAAGCGCTTTTGCACGGTTGACCAGACTTCCGCTTGAAAAGTCGGCACCGCGCGCTTTTTGCGCACTCATGATCTTGTCGGTCTCCTCAATAAGCGTCGGAATAAACCGTAATGCAATAGTCATCATGAGCGAAAACTCGTGCACCGGCACATGGATCAGCTTGAGCGGATTAAGGATCCTCTCAAGTCCGTCGGTCAGCATTATCGGCGAGGTGGTATAAGTCAAAAGTACGGTAGTTCCGACAAGCAGAGTAGTGATTCTGACGACCATTTTAAGCGCGAAGATCACCCCTTCGGCGTATACTGTGACAGGTCCTGCCGAAAACAAGAGATCTTCTCCTTGTGTCCAGAATATATTCAATATTGAGGTAAAAGCGATAACTATAACGAGCGGCTTCATGCTCTTGAGTACGGTTTTGAAGCTTATGCGCGCCGTCAGCACAAGCGCGGCGGAAAAGAGCAGCAGTATCAGATATGACAGCAGGCTGTCGGCAAGAAATACGTCAACAATATATAAAACTGTCAGAAGTATCTTTGCGCCGGGATCTGCGCGGTGCAGAATCGAATTGCCGGGGAAAAACTGCCCGAGTGTAATGTCCTTGATCATTTGTCACCACGGCTTTCTTGAGCCGAAGACTCAGCTTTGGCTGCTTCAAACAGGCGGCACAGGCTGTCCGCAAGTGCCCCGACAGAATAAATCGCGTCAGGAGTCGGAACGCCGTTTGAGTTCAACGCGCGTGAAAGCTTGGTCGCATTCGGAATGTCAAGCCCCACGCTTGTCAGTGCATCGGCATTTTTGAATATTTCGTCCTTGTCACCGCTCATGAAGCATTTTCCGCGATTCATCACTATGATCTCGTCGGAATACTTTGCCACGTCTTCCATGCTGTGGCTGACTATGATAACGGTGGTGTTTTTCGCATCGCGATATGCTTTTATCCGATCGAGAATCTCATTTCTGCCGCGCGGATCAAGTCCTGCGGCAGGCTC
>DHJP01000059.1 GCA_002404395.1 Clostridiales bacterium UBA4717 | reverse complement strand
TTATTTAAGTTCTTTTTTATCCAACGGTGAGGTTTTCTGATTTTTGTAACACATCATTGACAAACCTACAGTATCGAAAAGTCCAAGTATCGTGTTGCTAATTGCATGGACATAACTTATATTCATGGTATAATGATGATAGCGAAAGGGCAACATATCTGTTTGCGAGAGTGAAATGGTTTGCGCTTGCACTTTAAACTTCGGACGGCGGTTTTGATTTCGTAAGCTTTTTGCGAAAATTGCAGATCGTTTTTGAGTCGGATTTGCCGATATGAAGTTCATTGCAAATATGAGCTCTTATCAACGTACGAAAGGCGGCTTTGAATGCATGGAGAAACAGATCAACGTAACAATATTCAATGAATACATTCACGAAACTTCAGATCCCGAGATCGGTAAAATTTATCCGCACGGAATACACGGTGCGATCGCCGAAATGCTCGGACGGGATGCGCGTTTCAATATACGCTTTGCAACATTGCAGATGCCCGAGTGCGGACTCACGGACGAAGTGCTGGCTTCAACCGATGTGCTTTTCTGGTGGGGACACTGTGCACATGACAAAATCAGTGATGAGCTTGCGCGAAAGGTTGCGGACCGCGTGTTGGACGGCATGGGATTTATTGTACTGCATTCCGGGCATTTCAGTAAGCCGTTCAAACTGTTGATGGGTACTTGCTGCCGCTCAAAATGGCGTGAAAATGACGAAAAGGAACGTATTTGGGTGATCGAGCCGTCGCATCCTATAGCTTCGGGGCTTCCGGAGTACATAGAGCTTGAAAAGGAAGAAACCTACGGTGAGCGTTTTGAGATCCCGACGCCGGACGAGCTTGTTTTTATCAGTTGGTTTGCCGGCGGAGAGGTTTTCCGAAGCGGATGCTGCTACAAGCGCGGACTCGGCAAAATATTTTATTTCAGACCGGGACACGAGGCATATCCGATTTTCTATCGTGAAGATATTTCGCGTATTCTTTACAATGCAACGCTGTGGGCGGCGCCGAGCGGCGGACCGCATCCGACGCTCGGACATTTCGACGCGCTTGAAAATGTTGTTGACAAGTTCGAGGGTATGGATGACAGTCTCAGACTGCACACATATATAAACAATTCGTCAAACTGAGCCTAAAGCGCGTTGAGCCGCCTGCGGCGGCGAGCGTGAAATTAAGTTCTATGCAAGTGAGGTCTCGTGTTTCACACCGTAATTTTCCGGAATGGGACCCGAACCCAATCCGTCAGCTTCGCTGATATGAAAATTACCGAATGTTTTTGAGCCGCCTGCGGCGGCGAGGGGAGTTATGAACGCAAAACTTAAAATCGGTATCGTCGGAGTCGGCGGTATTGCAAACGGAGTACATATTCCCGGACTTTTAAGAACGGGAGAAGTCGAAATATATGCGATATGTGATATTGACACAAATCGTCTGAACGAAGTCGGCGAAAAGCTCGGAGTGCCGGAATCGCGCCGCTTTGCGGATTACAACGCGCTTATAAACTGCGGAGTTGATGCAGTTGAGATCTGCACTCCGAATTATCTTCATTCAAAGATCGCCTGTGCGGCGGTTCGCGCCGGCAAGCCGATAAATGTGGAAAAGCCGCTTGATGTGAATGTTTTGGCGACGCAGGAGCTTGAAAATGAGCTTAAGCAGCATCCGGTTCCGAATATGATGTGCTTTTCTTACCGTTTTAAGCCGGCGGTAAGATATGCAAAGAAAATACTTGAGGATAAACTGCTCGGCGATATTATCAATGTCAAGGTCGAATATCTGAAATCCAGCGCATTTTGGGAAGGCAGACGGCTTGATTGGCGCTTTGTCAAAGAATATGCCGGAACCGGTGTGCTCGGCGATCTCGGCGTTCATCTGATAGACATGGCAACATTCCTTGTCGGAGATATTACCGAGGTCATAGGTCGGACTGCTACCGTGGTAAAGGAGAGAAGGCGGCTTGACAGTGAAGAACTTGCACCGGTCGAGACCGATGACACCTGCTCATTTTTGGCGCACTTTGAATGCGGAGCAACTGCCGATTTCTTTATCACCCGTTGTGCATACGGTAATGCCAACACTATTAAATATGACATATACGGAACGAAAGGCGTGCTGCAATTCAATCTGAATGAGCCGAACAAGTTAATGGTATGTATCGGAAAAGTGGATTGCGAATCGGACGGACTGCATGAGATCACGGTGCCCGGTAAATATGCGCTTGAGCAGGAGCAGAACTTTGTAAACCTCCTGCGCGGTCGAGAAACTCCGTATCATCCCGATATTACCGAGGGAATCAAGTGTCAGAAGATCCTTGATGCGATCTATGAATCGGAACAGGAAAAACGTTGGATAACCTCAAAATGAGATGACAGGAGAATATGCATATTAAACCTGTCAGCTGTTCAGAATCGGCTGACAAATACAGGTGACTCTGTCTTCACAAGTACTTCCTGCGCTTGCGCGGGTCGACACAAAATCAGAAGCCGGGCGAAGCCTCCTCTGCAGTTGCACCGTATGCAGAGGAGGCTTCGCTTTTTGATATGCATAAAAGACGGTTTGAAAAAAATCGGCAAAGTAATGGCATAAATAAATTTACAATATGAGTCTAAGAATGTGTAAAATTCCTATTGAAAAAAGAATATCCGTATGTTATAATACAATGTATTGTTGAGATATGCAGTAATATGTAACATTATCAGACAGATCGACGCCGTGAGTTTTGCGTGCCGAATCAGAGAAAGGACGCAAAAGCTGTATGCGGCGAATTTGAAGGAGATTTAGGATAATATGAAACTCGGTATTGTCGGACTTCCGAATGTCGGAAAGAGTACACTATTCAATGCGTTGACCGGCGGCGGTGCTCAATCCGCAAACTATCCGTTTTGCACTATAGATCCGAATGTCGGTATAGTTTCGGTGCCTGACAGCAGACTTGATTACCTGAGCGAAATATATTCGCCCGAAAAATACACGCCTGCGATAATCGAATTCGTGGATATCGCGGGACTTGTAAAGGGCGCGTCAAAGGGAGAGGGGCTTGGCAACAAGTTTTTATCTCATATACGCGAGGTCGATGCGATCATTCATGTGGTGCGTTGTTTTGAGGATGACGATATTATTCATGTTGACGGCAGCGTAGATCCGGTACGCGATCTTGAGATTATCAATATGGAGTTGATCCTGGCAGATATCGAAGTCGTTGAACGCAGGATCGATCGTACTTCAAAGGCAATGAAGGGTGACAAGACCCTTGCCGGAGAGCTTGAATTTTTGAAACGCGTACTTGAAACCCTTGCCGACGGCAAGAGTGCAAGAAGCGTTGAGCGCAGTGAAGAAGAAGCGCTGATCATGAACGAGATGCGGCTTTTGTCGGATAAGCCGGTTATATATGCGGCGAATATCGGCGAGGATGATGCTGCCGGAAATTATGCGAATAACCCGCATTTTATCAGGCTTTCCGAAGCCGTGGCGCATGAAAAGGCACAGATACTTCCGGTTTGCTCAAAAATCGAGGAGGAGATCAGCGAGCTGGCGCCTGAAGAAAAGAAGCTTTTCTTAGAAGAGCTCGGCATCCCGGAGAGCGGTCTTGACAGACTGATTAAATCAAGCTATACTTTACTCGGGCTTATCAGCTACCTTACGGCGGGACCTAAGGAAGTACGCGCTTGGACCATTACCAAAGGTACCAAGGCTCCGCAGGCGGCAGGCAAAATACACAGTGATTTTGAACGTGGATTTATTCGTGCCGAGGTGATCGGGTATGATGAATTTGTCGGTTGCAACGGTTCGATGAATACCGCAAAGGAACGCGGACTCATTCGAAGCGAGGGCAAAGATTATGTCATAAATGACGGAGATATTGTGTTGTTCAGATTTAATGTCTGAGAGTCGGGAGAACGTTTTTGAAACATGTTGATATATATACCGACGGTGCTTGTAAGGGCAATCCCGGACCGGGTGGATACGGAACTGTTTTGGTATTCAACGGCAGGGAAAAAGAACTGTCGGGCGGAGAAAAGGCTACGACCAACAATCGAATGGAGCTTACAGCGGCGATCGTCGGACTTAAGATGCTGAAAGAACGCTGCGAAGTCACGCTGTATTCAGACTCAAAGTATCTTATTGATTCGATCACGAAAAAATGGGTATACTCATGGAAAGACAAGGGTTGGAAAAAAAGCGATGGTTCGCCGGCGCTTAACGTGGATCTGTGGCTTGAACTGCTTGCTTTGCTTGATATGCATGAGGTCGAGTTGGTTTGGGTCAAAGGTCATAACGGACATGATTACAACGAGCGGTGCGACAGACTCGCGGTTGCCGGCGCGGCAGCGGCGGCTATGCTGTAATCGGCTGCAGCTGTATTGACAAGAGGGCGGTCTTATCCCGGGGTTAGCATATGCTTCCTCGGAGATGAATCAATTTATATGTCGTTTTGATATAGGAGTGGAAAAATTATGGAAAAACGATTTGTATATGCGGATAACTCGGCGACAACCGCCGTGTATCCGGAGGTTTACGAGGCAATGAAGCCTTGCTTTGAGGGAATTTACGGAAATCCGTCAAGCTTGTATTCCAAGGGTGTTGAAGCAAAGAAGCTGCTTGAAGCTTCGCGCGCAAAAATTGCGGCGGTGCTCGGATGCAAACCGAGTGAATTGTACTTTACCTCATGCGGAAGTGAATCGGACAATTGGGCGATCAAAGGTGCGGCACACGCAAATGCGGCGCGCGGAAAACATCTTGTTACGACTGCGATCGAACACCATGCGGTGCTTCACACAATGAAAGCGCTTGAAAAAGAGGGCTTTGAAGTTACCTAT
>DHJP01000169.1 GCA_002404395.1 Clostridiales bacterium UBA4717 | reverse complement strand
TGCGCCGCGATCAGGGAAAGGGGAGTCTGCGCGCTCATGGTGCGCATCGGAAGAAAGACCGAGGCGCCGATGATCAGCAGATCCATAAGTATCATCAGAAACAGGGAGGTGAAGTTGAACACAAATCCGACTCCCGCGGCAAGATATATCACGGTGTTGGTGATGAACGCCGCGAAGTATGCGGGCAGAAAGGTAATGAGCGACACGGCGAACAGCTCATAAAAGGCGGTCTTGACAAGCTTTTTGTAGGTCGCGCCGAAGGTCATGTAAATGCCGTAGTCGAATTTGAAGTTGTTTATCCTTATATTATACAGCGCGGTTATCAGCAAAATCGAGAGGACCGTCAATAACAGCGCGATAAAGATATAGCTTGCGTTGTTGTCGGCAATTCGGTCATAGAATGAAAGCAAGGGAGTCGTGCGTCCGAAATGCGTGTTGTATGTGGCGAGCGCATTGATCTCGGGCATGATCTTTTCGGAAAACAGCTTGTATCCGACTCGCGGATCGCTGTCGTTGAAAAAGAGAAAAGCGTCGTGAAGCGTGCGGTTGTCGCTTCCGGTGTGGGAGGCGTAGCGCGCGGTGTAAAGTCCCGAGTTGAAGGCGTTCATCGCGCCGTTTTTGATATGCGCAAGCTGATCGCCGTTCAGATCGTATATAGCCACATGGTAGTCGTAGTCCTCGGAGATCACCTTTTTTTCAACGCGGTTGCTTACCGACGCGGACATTACGATAACGCCGCAGAAGGTCTGTATCAGAAAGAGCGCGACAAAAAAGAAGGCGTACTGCCGTTTGTTGTAAAGCACGCTTTTGAAGGCGCTCTTCAGCTCGGCGGCAAACTTCAAGCAGAGTTTCTTTATCAAGCTATCACCTCAATATAATATATAGATAAAATATCGGCAAAAGGGGTACAGACTCCCGAAATGCGCAAGCGTTTGGGCGGGGTCAAAATAAAAATAACGCGAGCAGACTCAGGAGCGCCATACGCCTGCTCACGTTATTATACCATAAATATCGGGCAGTGGCAACATAAAATGCAATTTCAAAGGTAAAAAATGGGAGGCGTTTTTTGTGTAGAATGCACAAATCGAACAAATGTTCGCAAAACCGATTGACAAGCGCGTAAAGGTCTGCTATAATACAAATACGCAAAGCGAACATATGTTCGACGCAAAAGCGGCGCGAAAGCCTCGGCTCATTACGGCAAAGCTTCAAGGTCTGCACCGAAGCTTGAGAGAGGAGCGCGGTCGCACAGCAAATTACCGATCGCATTTTTTACGCCGCGCAGTGTCAGTATTGCTGACACGAAAATTCACGCTTGCTTTTTGAGTCGGCTACGCCGACATGGGAGTTATTATGAAAATCGCAGTTGTATGTGCAAATGGAAAAGCAGGTCGTCTTATTACCGAAGAGGCAGTTAACAGAGGGTTTGATGTGACTGCAGTGGTAAGAGGCGACAACAGAACGGTTGCAAAGGATTCGATAATCAAGGACCTTTTTGAGCTTACCAAAGCAGATCTCGCAAAATTTGACGTTGTCGTTGACGCCTGCGGCGGATGGACTGAGAAGACGATCCCGGATATACCGAAAGCGGGAAAATATCTTTGCGACCTGCTTTCAAACACCGATAAACGCCTTGTGATTGTCGGAGGTGCCGGAAGTTTGTTTGTAAACGACGAGCATACGTTAACCGTCGCCGACAGCCCGGACTTTCCGGAGGCATTCAAGCCTCTTGCGGCGGCACATTCGGAATTGCTTGAACTTTTGCGGCAGAGACGCGATGTCAAATGGACATACATAAGCCCTGCCGGAGATTTCAGAGCAGACGGAGAGCGCACGGGCGAATATACGCTCGGCGGCGAGTCGCTTGTGCTTAGTTCCGATGGTGAAAGCGTCATAAGCTATGCCGATTATGCAATTGCCCTTGTGGACGAGATCGAAAAGGGCGACCATATCGGACAGCGCATCAGCGTAGTAAGCAAGTAAATTGATTTGCGTTTTGAAGCCTCACAGACGTTTTGTCTGTGAGGCTTGGCACTTTTGAAAATGAACATCGACAGGTCCGAGGTTATAAAATACGCAAAAGGCACGGTGTTTGGCAGAAAAGCCGGCTGTTATCTTTGGCTTTGTCTGCGGAAAGCGATTTTGAAAGAGGAATGGATATGACGCAGGCCGAAAAGATATCATACCTGATAACGGAATTAAAAAAAGAAAGCCCGCAGTATGCAAAACTGTCCGTTCCGGGCGACGTCGCAGAGCAGAAATTATTGCTTCGTGCACTTTTCAATGTGCGGGCGCCTATGGCGGCAAGCGGAGAGTTTTTAAAAATACAGGACGAATATCTGAAAGCGGAAATAAGACAAAAGGGTATAACCGATATCGGATCGCTGAAAGCGATACAAACCGATACCTACCTTTGGCAGGGCGATATTACCACGCTCGGCTGTGATGCGATCGTTAATGCCGCAAACAGCGCTTTGCTTGGCTGCTTTTGTCCGAATCACGGCTGTATTGACAATGCCGTTCATACTTTTGCGGGGATAGAGTTGCGCCTTGCCTGCAACGAAATAATGCAAAAGCAAGGATACGGGGAGCCGGTCGGACGTGCGAAAATTACGCCGGCATATAATCTGCCCTGCCGCTTTATTATTCATACAGTCGGACCGTTAATATGCGGAAAACCGACCGATGAGGACTGCAAACTATTACGCGCCTGCTACCGCTCCTGTCTGAAAATTGCGGACGAAAACAGCTTGAAAAGCATTGCGTTCTGTTGTATCTCTGCCGGCGAATTTCATTTTCCGAATGACAAGGCGGCGGAGATCGCAGTTAACGCCGTAAGGGAATATAAAGCGGAGACGCAAAGTAAGATCAAGGTGATATTTGATGTTTTTAAAGACGAAGACTATGAGATCTATCGGAAACTTCTCGGATAACGTGAAGCGGCTCAAAAATGAGCTTGATTCTGCCGACGCGGTGGTCGTCGGAGCTGGCGCAGGTCTTTCGGCTGCGGCGGGTTTTGACTATGACGGCGAGCGATTTCACAGATACTTTTCCGATTTTGAATTGAAATACGGTTTTGGCGATATGTATTCCGGTGGATTTTATCCGTATGGAAGCCCGGAAGAATATTGGGCTTGGTGGTCGCGAAACATTCTTGTAAATCGCTATGATTGTCCGGTCGGAAAGCTGTATGAAGAATTGCTTTCGCTTATCGGAGACAAGGACTACTTTGTGCTGACCACAAATGTCGATCATCAATTTCAACGTGCGGGATTTGATAAGAAGAGACTGTTTTACACACAAGGCGATTACGGCTTGTGGCAGTGTTCCGAGGCGTGCCATGCGGCGACTTACGATAACGAAGACGCGGTAAGAGAAATGTCTGCCCGCCAAAAGAATATGAGGATCCCTGCGGAGCTGATCCCCAAATGTCCCGTATGCGGAAAACCAATGGCCATGAATCTTCGATGTGACGCACTGTTTGTTCAGGACGAGGGATGGTACAAGGCGGCGGAGCGTTATGAGCGCTTTCTTTCTGAGAGGGAGGGACAAAGAATTCTGTTCTTGGAGTTGGGCGTCGGTTTTAATACACCTGCGATCATTAAATATCCGTTTTGGCAGATGACCGTCGATAACCGCAAAGCCGCATATGCCTGTATTAACAGAGGTCAGGCATTTTGCCCGCGTGAAATAGAGGAACGTTCCGTCTGTATTGATGCGGATATTTCGGAAGTGTTGATAAAACTGAAACCGTAAAAAAGAGCATAGCTCCGGGTAAAATCGGATGCTATGCTCTTTGATTCGTCTGTTCGCAGATATACAAAAGCGGCTAATGATATAAAAAAGCACTTGCCGAAGCAAGTGCTTTTGGTGGGAGCGGGTGGATTCGGACCACCGAAGTCAGTGACAACAGATTTACAGTCTGCCCCCTTTGGCCGCTCGGGAACGCTCCCTGGAGCTGGTGAACGGAGTCGAACCATCAACCTGCTGATTACAAATCAGCTGCTCTGCCATTGAGCCACACCAGCGTCTGTATCCTCGCGACTCGTATAGTATATCAAAAACAACGCTGATTGTCAATACCTTTTTGCAATTTTTTTATTTTTTTGTCAAAGCGAGAGTATAAGCCCGGCAAGGTGCAGAACAAGCGGTATGGTCGCCACGCTGAGCACGGTGGTCATACCTACAAGCTCCGCCGCATATCCGGGTTTGATGTCATATATTTCGCCGAACATTGCGGCGTTTGAAGCGCTCGGAAGCGCGGTCATAACGGTAATGAAGTATGTCATGAACTCACCGGCACCGACAAGGCGGCAGACAAGCGCAAATGCAAGCGGCACCGCTATAAGCTTGTAGAGTGAAAACAGGTAGATCTTCGGTGAGAGTAGGAAGCTTTTGGCGCTTCTCGTGGCGATCAGACCGCCGATAATCAGCTGTGAAAGCGGCGTGCAGAGCGAACCGAGAAAATTGAAAGCATTTAACATGAAATCGGGAAGTTCAAAGAAAGGCTTGAGCATATATAATGCTATTCCTACAAGGCAGGGGGTGGTTCCGTAATTGAGCACGAGCTTTTTCGGGTTGAGCTTTATATCGGTCCTGCCTTTTCCGAGCAGGATCATTCCCCAACTCCATAAGAAAAGATTGAACGAGATGAGGTAAAATGCGCCGTAAAACTGACCGTCCGCACCGAGAGTTTCGCCGATAACGGGCAGTCCGAGAAATCCGCAATTGGTGAATATTATAGCAAATGATACGATCTTGGCTTCATTGAATTCGTGAATGAATCTTGAGTAAAGATGCGCCGCAAACGCCATAATGGTGTGACAAAGCAGACCGATACCGACCACTGCAAGGCCGGATAAGAGCTTTGCCTTTGAATATTCCGCAGAGATCACCGAATATACAATAAGAAAGGGTTGTGCGATCTCAATTACGAGCCGCGACAGTCTGCGTGAAAAGTCATCGTTTATGATGCCGTGCCGACGTGCAAAAAAGCCTGCCGCGCAGAGTATAAACAGCGTCAGCATCATTTTGAATACCGTAATTATCATTTTTGAAGCTCTCCGAGTGTTTTATATATTTCCTTCATATCACGCATCATGTCGCCTTTTTTGGACGGATCTCTGAGCAGGGCGGACGGATGATATACCGCATACATCGTAAATCTGCCGATCTTGAATCTGATCCCATGCTCGCGTGTTATGCGAAAGTCGGGTTTTATCAGACGCATTGCGGATATTCTTCCGAGACATACGATGATTTCGGGCTTTATTATTCTGACCTGCTCTCTCAGAAAGTCCATGCATGAATCTTCCTCGTCGGGCTTCGGGTCACGGTTATGCGGCGGTCTGCATTTAAGGATATTTGCTATGTATACAAGCTCGCGGTCTATTCCGACGTACTCAAGGTATTTATCGAGCAGTTTTCCGGCAGGACCGACAAACGGTATTCCGCTTTCGTCCTCTTTTTCCCCGGGAGCCTCGCCGACAAACATCAGCTTTGCGTTCGGGTTGCCTGTTCCGAATACGATATTTTTTCTCGTGCGGCAGAGTCCGCATTTTTCACATTTGCCGCAGAGTGCTTCAAGCTCATTCAGGTTCATTAACGTCACCTACTGTCACCGCCGAATCATAGTGACATAAGTTTAACACATCTGCTTTTCAAAGTCAACCTTTTTCGATCGAATTACCGGCTGCCTCGGCCGAGCTTCTCTATGACGGAAGATTCGATCAGACAGCTGCCGTGCTCCTCAAGGTATGCTTCAAGGTATCTGTCGGTCACTTCATAACCGAAGTCGCAAAGACGCGTAAATATCGGCGGCGCCGCGGCGGGAGACTCATGCTCAAGCATGAGATAATAGCGGTCGTCGGAGCGGTACAGGCGGCTGCTGCAGCCGTTGTATGTACTTGCGAGCATGGTACAGGCATCTATAAGGTCGATCGGACTGTCGAACGCAAATACGCTGTGTACCATTGTTTTCTTTGCGCGTGCGCAGGATTCTCGTTTTTCCGTGCGTGCCGCTTCGTTCACGGTATCATCACCGCCTCTGTCGAATTTTGTTATATACAGTTCACATCCGCCGTCACGCGCCGGATATACCTGAATTATCGAGTGAGCGCCGAGCGCATCAAACCCGGTTTCATATTTTACTTCATCGAGCACATCGGAAAACGCCTCTCGGATAACGCTTCCCGCACGTCCGAGGGTAAACAGCTGAAAATCAATATGTATGCCGTATTGCTCCATATCATTTTTGGTCAGCACGATTTTCATTTTGTCGGCGTTTATCAGGATCAGTTCCACTTACATTATTCTCCGTTCTGCCGTTGCTTACGGCGCGGGATCTGTTATTCGGCTTTCGTTTCTTGGCGATGCCGATATACTACTATTATAAGCGATAGAGGTATAGTTTGTCACCGCAAAATGTTTTCCGAGTCTTACAGATAATACCGCATATCCGCTGCGCGCGGAAACGGGCGCAAGAAAGCGGAGACAAACAGTCTTGCCTCCGCCTTCTTGCCGGGTCATTTATGATGCTTTAAAATCCTGCTTACAACGGGTCGATTTGCTGACATATCGCCGTGTCTGTCTTTCGGAACATTGCCGATGGGGTTTGGCACTTCTGATCTGTCTTTGAAAAGCAAAGCGCGCGGCTTCGGGTCCGCTATGTGAGACTGAGCTTTTGTGTTAATCTCCGATCAGATCCCGCATCGTATATAATCCCGGCGGCTTGCCGAATACAAACTCGGCGGCGGCTATTGCACCGCTTGCAAACAGCGTGCGGGAATTTGCGTTGTGACTGACGGTAAGCGTCTGAAGTCCGTCGTCGAAGATCACCTCGTGCCTTCCTATTGTGTTGCCGAGCCGCAGCGAGTGTATAATAGTATTGCCGCCGCGCGCCCGCGCTTCGCCGATAGTTTTCGCAAGCTCAAGCGCAGTGCCGCTGGGTATGTCAAGTTTGCCTTTCCGATGCGTTTCGATTATTTCAACGTCCGCTTCCGGCAGCTTTGACGCCAGCGTTTCAACAAGTCCGTCGAGCAGTGCCGCGCCGAGCGACATATTTGCGCTTGCAAACACGGGTAGCTTTTCGGAGCAAAGCTTTATCAATTCCGTTTCTTTGTGATCTCTGCCGGTCACCGCAGTTACGAGCGCCGTGCGCTGCAGGTCAATATGTCCGAGCAGAAAGCCTACGAGCTCACGCGTGGCTTCATGAGTGGAAAAATCAATTATCGCATCCGCCGCTGTATTACAGTCGAAAATGCTGCGATAAACGCCGTCGCCGCCGAGCGTGTCAGCCTTTGCGGCAAGCGTGTGAGCTGAATTTTGTATTAACTCGGCGGTCACTCTGCCCATTTTGCCTTCGGAACCGAAAACGATGATATTCATACATTCCTCCATGTCGGCGTGCGCATTTAAAGTGAAAATGCAAAAAGGATGTCAAAAAGCTTTCGCTTTTTAACATCCTTTTGAAGCTGTACGGATTCGGACGGCATAGCATAAAATTTAAAATTTCGTTTGCGCAAAACCGAATTTTCACGCCGGAATTTTGAAATATTTGCTCATGCTGTCGCCGTTCGGACGTTATTTCAGCTCAAAATGCAGATCTGATGGCAGTGAGGTAAAGGTACAAAGCGAGCCGTTTCTCAGCACCTTGTATTCGCCGCTTTCGCAAACTGCCGTAAACTGCCGTCTGCCCTTGCAGACGAACGCCGTTTTTCCGCCTTCGTACACATTATATGTATTGTTGAAAGAATCAAGAACTGCGGCGGGTGCCATGAATTTATCAATTCTGCCGAGCATTGCGATCCCGTTCTTGTCAAACGGTGAGATTATATAAAGTCTGAAATCGTCGTGATCTTTAAGTCTGAATGAAAAGATGTCGTTTTTGTCCATGATATGGAGCTTGCCGGTCTCGTATTCGTATACCGCGTACTCGCCGTCGGGCAGACCGTGAACGTCTGAGGGGGAGATCGTTCCGCTTACCGACTTGTTTTTTGCATTTATGTTGTAGGCGGCGATCACGCCGAATTTGCCGTTTCCGCAGGTATTGAATATTTTGAGTGCCGAAGTCGAGGTCTCGGGATCGGTAAAGAGCGAGTCGAGCGTCGGACGTGCCGGACGGTCGCAACGCAGTATCCTGCCGTCGTTAAAGGCGAGCGGATCGAGTAATGCCTTATTGGAACGACCGATCGTATCGCTCACGTAGATAGGACCGCCGGAGATCGCGCGAAGCAGACTGTTTTTGGTTGCCTGTCCGTCGTCGGTCCACCACATATCAAAGTCGGAGTAGTAAAATTCGCCCTGAAACATTGAACTGTAAACGCATTGGAGAATGTGTTTTTTGAACCATTCGCGGTTTTCGGGCTGGAAGTCTCCCGAGCAACGGTTTATCGCGCTGGTCGGGCGGTTCCACATATTCTCGTTTGCCATGCACATACAGTTGATTATATTGTTGTCGAAGTTCGCGCCGACCGAGGCTTCAAGTCCTTCGTGAAGCGCGCGTGCGGCTACTCCGATCGGGTACACGTTCTGATAGTGACCGCGCAGGAAGCTTTGATTATCTATTTTTACGAATTCGACTCCGCATTCACGGAAGAATTTGTGGAAGGCATTGTAGAACTTGAATATCTTATCGCTCTCCATCCGCGGTATGAGCTTGCCGTTCGGCACGGTTTCAAGGCAGTCGGCAAATTCTTTTGCAAGCGGCCCTTCGGGATCGACGCCGCGCCAATATCCGGTGGTGGGGTGCCACATACCGACGTGCATTCCGAGCTTTTTCATTTCCTGAACGCAGTGCTTGAGACCCTTCGGAAAGCGCTCGTGATCGGCTTCAAAGCTGGTGAGTGCAGAGGAGTGCATCTGTCTGAACATATCGTTGTTGATGTACGGACGCGCATTGAGACCGCGGCAGTCTGCCCACATATCGTCAAGGATCGCCCATCTGACCGGTATCTGTTTTTCTTTGAACTCACGGCATTTTTCGAGTAACCCTTCCTCGTTTACGTCGATATGCATTGCATCCCACGAGCACCAGCCGAGGTATTCAAACAATTCCGGGTAGCGTCTTTTTTCGATGGTGCCGAGCCCGGTTCCGAGTAAATCAAAAGCAAAGTTTGCGCTGTCGTGCACAAGCGTATAGGGATCATCGCTTCCGTCGTTTATTATGAGCGCGAGAGTGTCCTCAGCTTTGGAAAGATTGCTGTAATAGCTTGTAATGCCGAGATTTATACCGTCGCTGTCTCCGAAAAGCGTTGCCTTATAGACCTTATCGCACACCGGAAGAAGCAGAGAATATCTGCCGTCGTTTTTTTCATACATAAAGCCCTGCGTGTCAACATGGAGCTTTGTGAGGTCGCTTGAAAACTCGCTTCTGCACCAGAAAGCACAGTTCATGAAGTTTGCGAGATAACGCTTCAGATCTTTGAGCGATTCGGAGCATATTCCGACGGCGTAATTGCCGTTTAAGTATCCGCGCTCCGCTTTTGCGCTGATAAAGAGCGCGGTCATATTTCCCCGCGTTTCGGTACGGAGCGAGGCGGCGATGTTGCCGTCTTCTGAAACATATCCGTTTTTGCCGTCCTTCTTGAGGAAAATTTTGCTGCCGTTTTCGAGCAGCGCCCACACTTTCATTTTTTCAAATACATTCATGAGTTCGTTCCTTTCGGTAGTTGTAAAATATCCTTAAACAAGCTTAGCGTGCTTGAATATTTCGAGATCGACTTTGTTGTTGGTGCTTTTGTGGCCCTCAAGGGGGTAGGTCATGCCGACGCTTTTGTATTTTGCCCCTGCCATGGCGTTGTACGGTAACAGCTCAACATTTGAGTCGCCGGCAAGCTCGGCGATCGCCGAAAGATTTTCGGGAGTATCGGTGATATCCGGTATGAGCGGCACTCTTATTGCGTGCGGCTTTTTGCTTTTTTGCAATATTCTGAGGTTTTCAAGTATACAGGCATTATCGACGCCGGTATATTCCTTGTGCTTTACCGGATCGGCAAGCTTGACGTCCATCATTATGTAATCGGTGTTTTGGATCACGCTTGCGAAAATTTCTGGAGTCGTAAAGCCGCTTGTCTGAATTGCACGGTTTAACTCGCCTAGCCTTTTGAGCAGATCGATCGTGAACTCGTGCTGAAACATCGGTTCGCCGCCCGAGATCGTTACGCCGCCTCCGGACATCCTCAAAAAATCGGCACCGCGCAAAACGCGTGCGGCAACGTCGAACGAATCCATCTCCTTGCCGCTGAGCGTGATAAGTCCCTGCGGACAGGCAAACAGGCATCTGCCGAATTTTTTGCATATCTCATGGGGACAGGGATTGAAACAGCGCCCGCAGTGAACGCAACGGCTTTCTTTGACCATGAGCTGCGGTTCGGGAGACAGTCCCTCCGGATTATGACACCATTTACAGCGCAACGGACAGCCTTTAAGAAAGACCGTGGTCCTCACGCCGGGACCGTCGTGGACCGAAAATTCCTTTATATCAAATACAGTTCCAAGCATAATAATACCTATGCCGCGCGGCGGCTCAAAGAATTGAAGTTTTTCCGTGTCGGACCTGCCGATTCAGACCGTTCGGTCGGGCGCTTTTCCGATATGCGAGACAATAAATATACGCCGGCGGCTTTATCGGCGGTCAACATTTGAATGATAACATAATGCTCGGATAAAGTCAATGCAATAGCAGAAAAACACGCAAAAAAAGTGTAGGATTACAATAGATG
>DHJP01000086.1:2896-8466 GCA_002404395.1 Clostridiales bacterium UBA4717 | reverse complement strand
TTTTGAAAAAAGCTGATTTTGCGTACGCATTTCTGTGATGTGCATCACAGAAGCGAAACTTCGTCGGCATACCTGACGGAGTTTGAAAGCAATATGAGGTCAAAGCCGAAGAGCGAGGTCAGAGTCTGAAGTCTGACCTCATTTTTATGCTTTTTGCTTTGCGTGCTCTACGGGTGCGTTCGGTGATCCGCTTTCGGTGATCCTTACATGGGCAAAAAATCAATTTGACCCAGCCGTCGTCATATCTGCCGCTTGCTTTTCATATGCTGTACCAAGAAAAAATCATGAGCACTCGGAGGGCGGATATGACAAGCAAAGCTGAAAACAACATATATGCGGACATCGGCGCGCGCTGCGACGGAAACATTTACATCGGCGTGGTGGGTCCCGTACGTACCGGCAAAAGCACCTTTATCAAGCGGTTTATGGATACGCTCGTTATCCCGAACATTGAAAACGAGGGCGCGCGTGAGCGGGCGCGCGACGAGATGCCGCAGAGCGCGCAGGGCAGGACGGTGATGACTGCCGAGCCGAAATTCGTGCCGGACGATCCCGCGCGGATCAGGCTTGACGGGGAAGCGGTCATGAATGTGCGCATGATCGACTGTGTGGGTTACATGATCCCGGGTGTGATGGGCACGAGCGAGGACGGCACTCCGCGCATGGTGCACACGCCGTGGTCGGATGAGCCGATGCCTTTTGCCGAAGCTGCCGAGTTCGGCACAAAAAAGGTGATCTCGGAACATTCGACGATCGGCATGGCGGTCACCTGCGACGGCAGTATCACCGAGCTTGACCGTGAAAACTACGTAGACGCCGAGCGGCGGGTGATCGAGGAGTTGAAAAGCGAGGGTAAGCCCTTTGTGATAATACTCAATTCCGCGCATCCTCGCGATCCGGCGAGCATAGAGCTTGCAAGGTCGCTTGAAGCCGAGTATACGGCGCCGGTGGCGCTCGTGAACTGTCTGGAGCTTAACGGCGACGACATTCGCGGCATACTTGAGATGACGCTGACCGAATTCCCGATACGCAAGCTGAAGCTTGAACTGCCCTCGTGGGTGAGCGTGCTGCCGCGCGATCATGAGCTGCGCCGCGAGCTTCGCGAACGCGTCGCCGAGCGAGCGTGCGGGGTGCGGCGGATCAGCGAGCTGCGGGGACTGTTTGACGAGCTGCGCGAGCAGAGCGAAGAATCCGAACGGATAAAGTCGATCAGGGTCGTGAATGTTGATCTTTCCTGCGGCGACGCCTGCGCGGCGGTCGAGCTTGACGATTCGATCTATTACAAGACGGTGAGCGAGCTGACGGGGCTTGAGATCGCTTCTCAGGCGGAGATGCTGTCCACGCTGCGCACGCTTGCCGAATCGAAGCGGAAATACGATCGGGTGGCGGACGCGCTTGAGCTTGCCGAGACGAAGGGTTACGGCATCGTGATGCCGAGCGAAAAGGAGCTGAAGCTTGAGGAGCCGGAGCTTGTGAAGCAGGCGGGCGGCTACGGCGTGAAGCTGCGCGCGTCGGCGCCGAGCATACACATTATCAAAGCCGGGATAGAGACCGAGATCTCGCCGATAGTGGGCACCGAACAGCAGTCGGAGGAGCTGGTCAAGTACCTGCAAAAGGAGCTTGACGAGTCGCCGGAGAAGATCTGGGAGTCGAATATGTTCGGAAAGACCTTATATGAGCTTGCGAGCGACGGACTGAACGCAAAGCTTGCGAATATGCCGGACGACGCGCGCGAAAAGCTTTCGGAGACGCTCGGGCGGATCATCAACGAGGGCAGCGGCGGTCTCATCTGCATTATTTTATGAGCCTGCCCGGGGCTTGAGCACGGAAATATAAAAAACTGCGCGCCGCGAATTTCGCGGCGCGCGTGTTGCGATATTGGGATCAAGCGGCACTTGTGATTACGAACGGTTTCCGATATTTGGATCAAGCGGCACTTGTGATTACGAACGGTTTCCGATACTAGGATCAAGCGGCACTTGTGATTACGAACGGTTTCCGATATTGGGATCAAGTGTACGCATAGCGTTGACTATGGCGATCACTGCGACACCGACATCGGCGAAGATCGCCGCGGTCATGGTGCAGAGTCCGCAGATCGTGAGGACGAGCACTGCAAGCTTGACGGTCATAACGAAGGCGATGTTTTCTTTAACGATACGGGTCACGATGCGCGCGATCCCGATCGCGTCGGCGATCTTTTCAAGTCTGCCGTCCATGATGACCGCGTCGGCGGCTTCAAGCGCGGCGTCCGAGCCGACGTCGCCCATTGCCATACCGACGCAGGCTTCGCCGAGGGTCGGGGCGTCGTTGATCCCGTCGCCCGCGAATATTACCTTTTCGCCGTTGGCTTCAAGCTCGCGTATCACGTTCAGTTTATCTTCGGGTTTCAGCTCGCCGTAGCAGGAATCAAGCGAAAGCTCATGAGCGACCGACTCGGCGATCTCGCGGCGGTCGCCGCTGAGCATACCGATATTCGTAACGCCTGCGGCGCGTATATCGCGCAGGGAATCGTATGCGGTCTCTTTGATCTTATCGGCAAGCTCTATCGCTCCGACGTACTTTTTATCCATTGCGAAACAGACCCGGCGCGCCAACGTATCGGACGTTTCGGGAAGCTCTATTCCGAGCTTTTGCATGAACTCCTCGCTGCCCGAGAAGAAAGCGTAGCCGCTCTTATACGCGGCGCAGCCGAGACCGGGAAGCTCCTTGTAATCGTCGGGAGCGGACGAGGGTGCGCCGACCGCCTCGATCACCGCTTTGGCGATGGGGTGGTTTGAGCCGCATTCGCTCATTCCGGCAACCGTTTTAAGTATGACTTCATCTACGCCCTCGGCGGGAACGAGCGCGGTCACTGCAAGCTTGCCGCTTGTCAGCGTGCCGGTCTTATCGAGCATGAGGGTGCGGCAGCCGGTAAGGCGGTCGAAAACGCTTCCGCCTTTGATAAGTATGCCGTGCGCGCCGGCGCCGCCGATACCGCCGAAATAGGTCAGCGGGACCGAGATGACGAAGGCGCAGGGACATGAAACTACGAGCAAGGAGAGGGCTTTATAGATCCACCCGCGCCAATTTCCGGCGAAGATCGGCACGACGACGCCGATTATGAGAGTCAGTCCGAAGACGGCGGGGGTATAATATTTGGCAAATTTGGTGACGAGCTTTTCGCTTTCGGCTTTGTTAGCGCCCTGATCTTCGACGATCTTCAGTATGCGCGTAACGGTGGAGTCGGCGTCATTTGTGGTGGCGCGGATGCGCACGATGCCCGAGAGGTTGATAATGCCGCTGGTGACGCGGCTTCCGGGTTTTACGGTGACGGGGAGGCTTTCGCCGGTGATCGCGGAGGCGTCGGCTTCAAGCACGCCTTCGACAAGCTCGCCGTCTATCGGCACGCGCTCGCCGGGGCGCACGACGCAGATGTCGCCGATCTTAAGCTCGCTCGTATCGACGTCCTCGATCTCGCCGCCGCTTACGCGGTGAGCGACGTCGGGGCGCAGCTCCATCATGGCACGGATCGAATTACGCGATCTGCCGACGGCGACCGACTGAAACAGCTCGCCGAGCTGATAGAGGATCATGACGGCGCAGCCCTCGGAGAACTCGCCGAGCGCGAACGCGCCGATCGACGCGACTGCCATCAATATGGTTTCGTCAAAGAAGGTACCGCGCGAGATCTTTTTGACGGCTTCGAGCAGCACCTCGTAGGCGCAGGCGAAATAAGATATGAGGTAGATGAAAAGCTGGACGAAGAAGAGCGGCGCGGGAGCTTCGGGTTTGCCGAAGAAGTGCGCGGCGATAAAAGCGACAAGTGAAAGCGCAAGCTTCATAAGCATATTTTGCTGGTGTTTGGTGAAGCGGTAATTTTTGAACGCGCCGACGGCGCGTCCGAGCGCGGTTTTGATCTTAGTCATAACAACATATTTGCCGGCGTAGCCGGCTCATGCATTTTATCAGAGAAGCGGGATATGGGTGGAGATGTAAAAATCGCACAAGCTAAATGCGATTATAGGGGGTCGAGGGGGACGAGTCCCCCTCAGAGTCCCTCGCAGAGTCGCCCGCAGGGGTAAGTTGCTTGACAAATTTTATCAGAGAAACGGGATATGGGTGGAGGTGTAAAAATCACACATACCGCACGCGTTTAATGGGAGCGCGGAAAGGGCTAAAGCCCTTAGACAAGTCCCTCGCAGAGTCCCTCGCAGAGTCCCCTCGCAGGATGTTTTTAAACTACTATACGGCACTCGGGTTCGATCTTCGCGGCAAGCTTGATCGCTTCTTTAATTATAGAATCCTGAAGCTCGTCGGGCGCGCTGATTATAAGCTTACCTGCAAGGAAATTTACATTTGCCGATTCAACGCCGTCGATCGCGGCGATCGCTTCTTCGATTTTTGCAGCGCAGTGTGCGCAGTCGAGATCTTCAATTACATATGTTTTTTTCATGGCTTTATCCTTTCATTCTCGTATGTGTTCGAATCCCATATTAAGTATGGTCCTCACATGATCGTCAGCGAGCGAATAAGTAACGACTCTGCCTGATTTCTCGCTTTTTACAAGCTTCGCGTCTTTCAAGAGCTTGAGCTGGTGCGACACCGCCGACTGACTTACGCCCATCGGCGAGGCGATCTCGCTCACGCATTTGTCCGACTCGGCAAGCGCGGTCATTATCTTAACCCGCGTTTCGTCTCCGAATACTTTAAACAGCACTGCCAGCCGCGCCGCCTCGGTATCGGGACTTTTTTCGGTTGTCTGCATTAAATGCACCTCATTTTCGCCCGAGGCTCCGGAGGCTTCGGGTACTTGATATATGAACGATTGCTCATGTATTCATTATATTACCGTACTCAGCGTTTGTCAATAGCTTTTCGGAAAAATAAAAAAATTTTTATTTACCCCTTGACAGGGCACTTCAAAAGTGCTACAATACCAACCATAAAGGCAGGGATCGGAAAGGTGATCCGGTTGAAAGCGCGAAGAGAGCTGTCGGCAGGTGTAAGACAGCGGCGAGTAGACAGGGTACGTACACTCCGGGAGCCGCGCACCGAAATTAAAGTAGGCTGTGACGGGTGCGACCGTAATATCGCAGGACATTAGCGGAGTTTTCCGACGATGCCCGTCAAGGTGTCCCTCGTAAGGGGAGCATGAAGCAGAGTGGTAACGCGAACGATCTTCGTCTCGCCTCTGCACCGTGGGTGCAGAGGCGAGTTTTTTGTTTCTCGGCACGGTATAATATCTCATGCAAGTGAAGTCTCATGCTTCACACCGCGAAGGTTCAGTCTTACGCGAGTGAAGTCTCATGCTTCACGGGTGCAATTTCCGCAGCTTTGCCTGCGAAAATTGCCGATAATTTTATGGAGTCGGCTACGCCGACATGGAGAGTGCTATGAAAACCTCAAAGAAATTCATTGCAATTGTATGTGCAGTTTTAATGCTTGCGAGCCTTGCTTCCTGCGGAAGCGCCGGCGGCTACAATAAGCCGATCGTCTGCGGCGAAACTTCGATGAACGATATCTGCGGCGTGGCTACCTACGGCGTTGATTACTACAACCTCGGCGTGAAAGCCGGCGATATGGCTGCC
>DHJP01000086.1:0-2862 GCA_002404395.1 Clostridiales bacterium UBA4717 | reverse complement strand
CTGCCGAGATACTCCTTGACGGCGCCGATCCGGCGACTATGGCTGTCGGAAGCGATCCCGCTCCGGCACTTTCGATCAACGAGACCGTTGCCGCTGAGTTGAACTTTACGGTTCCCGAGTCGGTAAAGGCTAAGGCGGGCACTGCCGAGGCCGAAAGACTTGCCCGTGAGGACTCCGCGATAGTTGAGTCGGGCGCAGATTTCACCGTCGGTATCCTCCAGCTTGTTCAGCATGACGCGCTTGACAACTCCAACAAGGGCTTTGTGGACGAGCTGTCGATCCGCATGAAGGAAGCCGGCAAAACGGTCACGATCCTTGACCGCAACGCTTCGGGCGACCAATCCAACAACATTACTATTTCCGATACCTTCGTATCGCAGAAGGTAGATCTTATTTACGCGATCGCGACCTCGTCCGCTCAGGCAGCCGCAAACGCTACCGTTGAGTCGGGTATCCCGGTCATCTTCAACGCGGTCACCAACCCCGTTGACGCGGGACTTGTCGCAAGTTTTGAAGCTCCCGGCGCGAATGTTACCGGCGTTTCGGACATCAACCCCGTTGCCGATCAGATCGATCTTATTTCCGAACTGCTCGGACGCGAGGACATCACGATCGGTCTGCTTTACACCTCGGCTGAGTCAAACTCGCAGTACCAGATCGAGCTTGCCAAGGCGGAATGCGACAAGCGCGGATTCAAGTATGTGGTAAAGGGTATCGGCGATCTCAACGATATTGAAAGCGCGTTTATCGCGCTCAAGGACACCGACGCGATCTACATTCCTACCGACAATGTACTTGCAAACGGCGCCGCTACCATTCATTCGACCAATATGGGAAAGTGAGATACCGCTTAGTTTAAAATAAAGCCGCGTGCCTTCGGCTGAAGCCGCGTGCTTTCGGCTGAAGCCGTGCTTTCGGCTTTTCATATTCACGTGTACTTCGGGCTTGCACAGTAGGTCCGAAGTACGCACATATTATCACATACTATATTGAAAGGAAAAATTTGATGATAGACACACTGCTTTCGGGCGTCGGTCAGGGTATATTCTGGGCGGTGCTTGCGCTCGGCGTTTACATTTCATTCCGCTTGCTTGATTTCGCCGACCTGACCTGCGAGGGAAGCATTACCCTCGGTGCGTCGGTTGCCGCTATGCTCATATGGAAAGGCGTGAATCCTTTCCTTGCGGCGTTTATTTCGTTTTTTGCCGGTATGCTCGCGGGCACGCTTACGGGCGTTTTGCACACCAAGCTGCGCATACCGCCGATCCTGTCGGGTATTCTGACTATGATCTCGCTTTACTCGATCAACATTCATATTATGAGCCTTGCGACCGGAAGCGAGGGCACGGCGAATCTGTCCTTGCTCAAGTTCAGCGACGGCACCGTGCAGAAGATAGTCGCTTCGCTTTTGGGCATACCGAAAAATCTGGCTTCGATCGTGCTCGGCGCGGTCATCGTTGCCGCGCTGATCGCGCTGCTTTATTGGTTCTTCGGCACTGAGCTGGGCTGCTCCGTGCGTGCAACGGGTGCGAACGAAAAGATGTGCCGTGCCGAGGGCATTGACACCGATTTTATGAAGATCATCGGACTTGCGCTCAGCAACGGGCTTATCGCGCTTGCCGGCGCGCTGATCTGTCAATATCAGGGCTATTCTGACGTCAACATGGGCGTCGGCTCGATCGTTATCGGACTTGCTTCGATAATCATAGGCGAGACGCTGTTCTCTCATGTGATAAACTTTGCGATGAAGATGCTCGGCATCGCGGTCGGCGCGATCGTTTACCGTATTGTGGTGGCGGTCGTTATCTACTCGGGTATGCCCGCGACCGACCTCAAGCTGATGACTGCGGTGATAGTTATGGCGGCGCTGAGTCTGCCGATTCTGCGCGAAAGGACCGCTAAAAGCGGCGCTAAAAAGAAAGGAGGCGCGGCGAAATGAGCACACCTATGCTTGAACTCAAGAATCTGCACAAGACTTTTAATCCCGGCACGGTCAATGCGAAAACCGCGCTGTCCGGTCTGACTCTTACGGTAAACAAGGGTGATTTTATCACGGTCATCGGCGGAAACGGCGCCGGCAAATCGACGCTGATGAACGCCGTTACCGGCGTATTTCTCCCCGACGAGGGGCAGATCCTGCTTGACGGCAAGGATATTACAAGGCTCAAGGAGCACAAGCGTGCGCGCGACTTCGGACGCGTATTTCAGGATCCGATGATGGGCACCGCGCCGAACATGGAGATCGCCGAAAACCTTGCGCTGGCGATGCGCCGCGGCAAGCGGCGGACGCTGAAGTGGGGGATCACCGCCAAGGAGCGCGAGACCTACCGCGGACTGCTTGCAAGGCTCGACCTCGGTCTTGAGGATCGTATGTCGAGCAAGGTGGGGCTGCTTTCGGGCGGTCAGCGTCAGGCGCTGACCCTGCTGATGGCTTCGATGAAAAAGCCGAAGCTCCTGCTGCTCGATGAGCACACCGCCGCGCTGGACCCCAAAACCGCCGCCAAGGTGCTGGAGCTTTCCGACCGCATCATCAGCGAAAACCATCTGACCGCCATGATGGTCACGCATAATATGAAAGACGCGATTACCCACGGCAACCGGCTGATTATGATGAACGACGGCCATGTAGTGTTCGATGTGCGCGGGGACGAAAAGAAAAACCTGACGATCAACGAACTGATCGATAAGTTCTCGCAAACCAGCGGAACCGAATTTGCCAACGACCGCGCGCTGCTCTCCAAATAAAATATTTTGCCGCGATATCTCACCGCCTGCTCCTCTGCCCGGGGCAAAACGGTGAGATATTCTGCTTTTTGGGCGGATTGTAGGTTTACAATAGATGTGTTACAGAGAATAAAAAAA
>DHJP01000147.1:4099-5553 GCA_002404395.1 Clostridiales bacterium UBA4717 | reverse complement strand
GACGCGATAATAATACCGAAATGCGGAAGGTTAAAGTTTACGACGCACGGCGGCAGTTATATCGTTTCGAGAAGCTCGCCGATCTTTTTGCCGCAGGGGCTGGCTTACCGCAACGATTGTCTGGAAGCGGCGGACAGCTTTGTGTTCAACTTTCACTCGGAAAATTCGCCCGCGGTGCCGCTTACGCTGCCCGAACTGCCGTTGCCGCAGGCGGCGGAGATATTCGATCTTACGGTCGGCGCAGATTCAAGATTTGAGCGTCTGTCGGTGCTCTATCAGCTTTTTGCGCTGATATGCAATGTCGGGAAGGCGGTAAACGGGACCGCCGCCGAAGCGCTTGCGTATATACGCACTCATTACTCCGACCCGACGCTTTGCGTCGGTAATGTTGCAAGCGCCTGCCTTATCAGCGAGGCATACCTTTATAAGCTGACCAAAGCCGCTTTCGGCGAGTCTCCGTCGGCGCTGATCAGCAAAGTGCGGCTTGAGCGCGCGCATGCGCTTTTGGCAGAAAAGCGAAGCGTCGGAGAATGTGCGCTTGCGGTCGGCTACAGCGATCTGCCGCAGTTCTCGCGCGCATACAAGCGGAAATACGGAACAGCGCCGAGCCGCTGTATAAAATAAAGTTTTACGCACGCACGCGCGGCAGACATTTTCGCGTTTTTCAGGAGAAATATTTGCCCTGATAAAACCGAAAGCGCCGCCTTCGTTTTTCTCGCGAAGCGCGGCGCAAAAAAAAGCTTCGGGATCACGTTTTGCCGTGAGTCCCGAAGCTTTTTTACTTTTATAATATCTTCACCCCGAGTTGCGCCGCATGATCGGCATCAGCCGCGGATGGGGCGCAGATCGCGATTGAAGAGATACATAGTCTGTCCGGTATAAGGATTGATGGCGGGAACGAAAGTATGAGGGACATTATAATCAAACTCGATCTCGTCGTTATAGACGCCCAGACGTTTGCCGGTGACCCACACTAGGTCGCCGTTGCGGCGCGAAGCGTTTATTTTGGTCCCGGCCGTAGGAAGAGTCATATAGTTTGTATGATTATTATCTTCGCTCGCCACCTGGTACCAGCCGATCTGGTGAGCGTAGACGCTGCGTTCCGCCACGGCGACGGCTTGTTCTATCGTGCACTTGCCGTTCGGATTGAGGGTGGTGTCGGTAGTGCCCTTGACAAGGTCGAGCGCGTTCATGAATGCCATAGCTTCCCTTGCCCAGCTTTGGATCTGCGCATTGTCGGTGTATGAGGAAAGCTTCGAGGTGTAGCTCGTGTAGGAATACTCGGAGTTCTTTTCGACATAGCGCAGGGTCCTGTAAATGAAGGTAGCCATCTGCTGGCGTGTCAGCGTACCGTTCGGGTCAAAGGACGTATCTGACACGCCGGTAGTGATGCCTGCGGCATACGCCTTGAGCGCGTAGGTATTATTCGTATCGGTAAAGATACTTGCGGCGGC
>DHJP01000147.1:0-4068 GCA_002404395.1 Clostridiales bacterium UBA4717 | reverse complement strand
ATGCTCTTGCCGGTCAGCGTTTCGGCAAGGCGGACCGCCACCGAACAGAACTGCAGACGGGTGATATTTTTGGTGTAATCGCCGCCGAGCAGGTCGGTATCGAGCAGATCGTCATTGAGGGCAAGGTTCACGTCGCTCTGCGCCCATGCGCTTGCCTTTGCATCGCTGCGGCGGTTCATTGCGAACATTCCCGCTGCGACTTCGGTACTGCTGAGCGCAAGCGCTTCACGCATTTTTATCGTGGCGTTCGCCTCAGCCTGAAACTGCTCAAACGTTGCTTGCGAACCGGTGAGCGCGAACTCTGCCGCGGTAATATGCTGCTGCTGATAGCGATGCGATCTGCCGCAAACGTCACAGCTGAGCCAATAGATATACTGACCTGCGGCATTGACGCCGACGTATGATTCATCGTTCGGATACTCGGCGTACACATCGCCGTGTGCGCCCGTAACGTCATCCGTGGCATACGAATTCGTGAGAGTGCCGGCTACATGGTTCGGATTGTATTCGCATTTTCCGCATATCGTACATGAATAATACCAACGCTGAGCGGTCTGACAGTCCGAATAGGTATAAGCACGGTCGGCAGACTTTATCTGATCTCTGAAGTCGTGGTCGGTACACCACTCTTTCGCGGCGGACGCGCCCGCCTTCTGTGCGGCGTATACATCGTTTCCGGAATATGCCTTTATGGTATACACGAGCTTATATGAACGGCCGTCAATAAGCTTCGCTCTGAGCGCTGCCGCTGCGGACTCGGAAATAAACACCGTTGCTCCGGCAGTATAAAACGGTCTGTCGCTGTCGTAATCATAATACGGAGTATGGTAAAGCGTGTCTCTGAGCGCATCGTCCATGCGCGCCACAAACTCATACGCATCCACTTTGTCGCTGAGCCAGATCTCATTTGCATCGGTCCTGAAGACTATGGATCTCGGAAAATCAACAGCGTCACTGCGGCTGTAAAACGCGCTGTCATCAATGTCCATTATGATCGTTCCGACATTTTTCATATCATTAAAATAGCCGACACCATAGCCTTCTCCGCGGTCGGAGCCGTCCATGATGACCGTATTCATTTGAAAATTGTCGGGGTTAACCGCGTCCGCTTCAGCCTGTGTGCGGGCGGGATAACCTGCACGGCGCGTAGCGGCAAGCTCCTTTGCGTTTTTCTCCTGCTCGGCGGTAAGCTCACTCTTTTCGCTCTCGCTCATTCGCTCGCCTTCAATTGTCAGGCTGACCTGGAGCGTCGGAAAATACGGCGCGCTGGTGCGCACCGTTGCGGGCACTCCGTTGACGGTCGCAGAAAAAGACTCGGGAACGACCACAGTATCGCCGCTCATCATCGTATAGTTTGCGCAATAGCCCTTTAACGTATCAAAGGAGAGTTTGACGTTTACAAGATAGGTCGCGCCGGCGCGGAACACGTAATCGCCGTCCTCGTTAATATCGTCGTCGCCGATCCACTCGGTATATGCGACGGTGGCGCCGTTTGCAAGCAGGTCTATGTTTCCGCTTTTGATAGACTTTACGTTGACCTGCGTTTCCATATCGCACAGCTCGCCCGCCTTCGGAAGCTCAAAAACGATATCGACGTGGTCAAGCCTTACAGGATCGGCAGAGGTCGTGATCGGAAAGAGCGTGAGGGCAAAAGCAAAACAAAGCAATACACTCAGCAAGCGTTTTTTCATGGTTTTCCTCCTGAAAATTCAATGCGCGCGGTCTCATACAAGCGAGGACGTCGCTCATGCATGATACTTCGCAAAATACGTCTTTGCTCCGCAAATACGGACACAAAGCAAAAAAAGGAGACGTCGGAAAGACATCTCCTTTAAATGGTGAAGATGAGCGGATTTGAACCGATGACCTCTTGCATGTCAAGCAAGCGCTCTAACCAACTGAGCTACACCTTCATATATGGTGCCGGTGGCGGGGGTCGAACCCGCACCCCGTCGCCGGGACCGGATTTTGAGTCCGGCACGTCTGCCAATTCCATCACACCGGCGATTATGATTTTCCGTGACGACTGTGATATTATACCACACGAAAATCAAAAAGGCAATACCTTTTTTCAAAAAAATAGTGAAAAAACGGATTTTTTTTGAAAGCGGCGAAGCGGGCGTTTCCCGAGCGCAAAGCGGCGGTGCTTCCCCGCCGCCGCTTTTGACTCTCTATAAAAGTTTACCGCTCGGATATCACGGGCTTTGCAAGCAGCGAATCCACGCCGTTTTCCGCATCCGCGCCGATGATCGAAGCAAGCGGCACGCGCATTGCTTTTGCCGCGTCCCAGAGCGTTTCGCTGCCTGTGGGATAAAAGACCGAGAGTATACTTTTTTCTGCTTCGCCGAGCTCGCTTCCGACCTCAAGCTTACGGCAACAGTCAAGCTTCTCGCTCTTTACCGCCGCCGCGTCGAAGCAGACCTCGCACTCGGCATAGAGCTTGCCTGAGTCCGCTCTCATGCGCAGCTTTTTAGGTATTGCCGAACCTACCGCTTCTTTATCCGCATATTCGCTGCCGCCGCCGAGTCTGAAAGACGTCGGAAGTGTGAGCGCGCGGCTGTGTATACCCTCGTTGTCCGCAAAGATCAGCGCCGCCGAAAGTCGCGACTCGACCGCCGTATTTCCCTCCGAGTGTACTATAGTCGGCGAAGAGAGCGCAACTCCGAAGCAGCCGATAAGCTCGCCGTCCGCAAAATTACAGGATTCGGTATAGGTAAAGTTGTTTTTAAGTCTGCCGCACGGCACCTCAAGCTCAAGCTTTTCATACTTCGGATTGTCGTTATGCGCGGTATCGTAAGCGTCCGTGATCACCGAAATTCCTTTTTTCCGCAGGATAAGCAGATCAATGTCGTAATCGATGTCGATCTCAAGCTGCTTCGACTCATCATAGCGGTTCTTCCCCACTTCGATATTAAACGCCGTGACCGCCGGCTCAGCGGTCACCGAGACGATATCGCCGGTATCTCCGATAAGCTCAAGCTCGTCGTCGTTCAGCGTGACGGTATACGGAATATCGCGGTTGATCCCGTGGTAGTTTCCCTCTTTATCGGCATAGACGCAGCAAAGCGCAAGCGTGCCGCCGAGTCTGAACGCTTCGCCTTCGCCGCTGTTGTCGATATTCAAAAGCGCTTCCGAAAAGACGAGCTTTTCGATCTCGGGCATATTTACGTCAAGCTCGGCATTATCGCTGAAGCTGTGCTCATACAGCTCGGCGCTTGAGGCGGAGAGCACGTCGAGCTTCCGGCATCTGACCTGCGCGGTTTCATCGTCCGGGTTTACATCCACAAGCGCGCTTTGCGTTTTTTCCTCGCAAAGGGTAAGTTCAAGCGCGCATCTGAGCGCAAATTTTCTCGGATTTGCCATTCTTCCCGACGCTCCGCCCGATCTGAGCGACACACAGGTGTTACCCGACTCGTTCATATCGCATTTGACCGACGTTTTGAAGTCGTCTTCGAAGCAGACCGATTCAAGCGACTCCGTGCCGTCGCGCATGCAGGTAAAAAGCACCCGATATGTAAGCTTTCCCGAAAGTTCGGCTTCATTGGCGGAGAAATATTTCTTTATCTCGCCGACGCTCGCGCCCACATACAATAGATTTCTGACATCGGGAAAGGAGTCGGGCAATATATATTCGCCTGAGACATCACTGCCGCTCTTCCGCACCGAACAATAGGAAAAATCTCCGTTTATTTTTTCATTCATAGCTCTGACCCGCTTTCTTTTAGTTTTTCGCTTCATTCTATGCAGCGTCACTTAAGTATATGACCTCTTAAGTATACGAACACTTAAGTATATGACCTTTTGCGCATATCGGATGAAACGTATGCGGGGCGGCGCGCAAAAGATCCGCGCCCGATGGGCGCGGATCTGCTTGGCTATTCGGCGATATTTCCTGAAACCGATACGGCTTTGCTCTCAAGATAATCGAGCGGATCGACATAAGCGCCGCCGAGCGTCATTTCAAAATGGAGGTGAGGCTCCTGGGCGATCTCGACCAGCGCGGTGTTTCCGACCGCTCCGATGAGCTGTCCTTTTTCCACTACGGCGCCGACCGTTATATCGGAGGGC
>DHJP01000070.1 GCA_002404395.1 Clostridiales bacterium UBA4717 | reverse complement strand
CTAAACTTTTGGGTTCACTTCAATTACGGTGCTTTTTTTACCTGAACATTCCCACTCTGCGCTGCCCTGTCAACCGACGGCGCATCGTCCACAGCTTTTCCGAAAAATCTACGCAGTATTCGGTCGGATTATCAAGTCTGCAAACTTCGGGCGGCATACCGGAAAGGCTTTCTGCGGCAGTTTCCCTTACTTCCGCAAGCGACGGCGGATACCAGACCCGCTTACCGCTTGTATATACCGGGATCATCAGCTCCTTCGTTTCAAAGTCGGTGAGGGTCCGTGATTTCCAAGTGTTCTCCGGATGAAATATCGTATGCCTTTCAAGCGGAAGTCTTTCTCCGGCAAGCATCAGCTCGTCGGCAAGCGCCGTTCCGCTTGCACGGTCAAAATATCTGACGATTTTTTTGATACCGGGAACAGTAAGCTTTCCGGGGCTTTCACTGATCTTTATTTTGGGCATAACGATCCCGTTTTCCTCGGTAGCGGCAAGCTTGTACACACCGCCGAGCACCGGGTCGCTCGAAGCGGTTACCAAGCGCTCCCCCACTCCGAAAACATCGATCGGAGCCGAGTCCTTCACGAGCCTCTTTATTTTAAATTCATCAAGCGAATTTGAAACAATTATACGGCAGTCGAACAATCCGGCGCGGTCAAGTCTTTCCCTGACCGTCTTTGCCAAAAAGCCGATATCTCCCGAATCTATTCTTACCGCAAAGTTTTTGATCCCGCGCGGCAGAAGCACATCGCGGAAAGCTCGAATCGCATTCTCAATGCCGCTGTGCAAAACATTGTATGTGTCAATAAGCAGGACCGCCCGCTCGGGATTTTGCTCACAATATACCCTGAACGCCTCGTACTCACTCAGAAAAAGCTGCACCCATGAATGAGACATGGTACCGATCACCGGTATTCCGAACTTTTTTGCTGCCGGCAGACAAGACGTCGATTCACAGCCGCCGATATATGCGGCGCGCGCTCCGTTAACGGCAGCGTCGATGCCGTGCGCCCTGCGCGCCCCGATTTCGGCAACCGGCCTGCCGTCTGCCGCCGTCACCATGCGGCTGGCTTTAGTGGCAATTCTCGACTGATGATTCACCGTGCAAAGCACCAGGGTTTCAATAAGCTGTGCCTCGGCGACCGGCGCTCTTACACTTACGATCGGTTCGTTAGGAAAGGCTACCGTGCCCTCGGGCAGTGCCGAAATATCGCCCGAAAAGCGAAAATTCCGTAAAAAGTCCAGATATTCTTCGCTGTCTATACCCATCTCGCGCAAATAGTCAATATCGTCTTCGGAAAAGCTCAGCGAATCAATTGCCTCACACAGCGTTTCAAGCCCCGCGGCAATAACATATCCTCCGTTATCGGGCACTTTCCTGAAAAACATATCAAAGCACGTCGAAACGCCCGTAATACCCGCTTTGAAGTATCCGTTTCCCATAATCATTTCATAGAAATCGGCAAGCACAGAGATATCCTTCATCGTTCGCCTCCGCAAATAAGTCTTTACCATATTATTTGCCCGCGGCGCTTGTTTTTATGCCGAAGTCCGACATTATCGGTGCTTTTCGATTATCGCCTCGTCGGTATCGTCAAGCCCCTCTCCGAATATATACGAAACCGTGTCCTCCCCATAGTCGATCCTGACTTTATCAACCGCATTTTTTGCCTTTATGAGCGACACGTATTCGTCTCCCGCAAAGACATAAGCCTCAAGTAAAGTGGTCTGAGTCATGGCAGTTATACTTTCAATGACTGTCAGCACCTGCATATCCTGCGCCGACGGAGACACGTTGCCGCTCGGGTGATTATGCGCGATCACTAGATACTTTGCCCCCTGCTGTCCGAGCAAGGCGGTAAGCTTCGCCACATCTACCGGGCAGCTCTGCGACGTACCGACCGAGACCGTATCGCAAACGATAAGCCTTCCTCTCGCGGAAAACAACGCCGCGACAACAAGCTCCTCCCTCGCTTCGCAGAATCTTCCGTGCAAAAGCTCGACTATATCTTTTTCTTCACGATAATACTTTTGTTCGCTGCGCGAAACGGCTCGCCTGCGGTTAAGTGCGGGAACGAGCTTCAGAAGCAGTGCAGTATGCTCCTTAATTCCCGTAACTGCCACGAGCGCCTCAATATCCGCCGCAAAAATTTCGTCAAGACTGCCGAATTTTGCAAGCAATATGTTGGCAAGCGGGTATACATCCTTTTGCGGCAGAGCATAGGTCAACAAAAGCTCAAGCATACGGTTGTCCTCCATCTCGTCTCTGCCGGTCTTCACTTGTGAGCAGAACCGCGCCTTCAGCCGTTTGCGATGTGCCTTTCTGAGCTTTATATCCTCTGCCGTTATTTTTACTGTTTTCGTTTTTTCGGTGTTCTTTTGCATGATTGCGCCCTTGTATTTACGCTGTTTTCTCAAATATTCAAAAAAATCGGTTGAAATTTGCAAAAATTCGGGTTAAAATCAATGTAACGGACAATTTAAAGCAACCTTTTTGCACCGTTACGTCAGAACGAACAAAGGAGTGTCAAGCTTTGAGAACGAATAAAAACGCCGCCGTCAATATCATATCGGAAAACGAACAGTTGTCAAGAACCTTAGTATTGCTGTGCTCGGAGTTGGGACTTGACGCCGTGCGCTCCGATGAGTGCAACGGGATCATCAATATAATAGATCTGACCGACAAAGAGAGAATACCCGCAAATATCAGCGCCGCTCAAACGATACTTATAACCAAAAACGTCGATACCCCGACTGAACGAAGCGAAAACATTCTCGTTTATCCCTTTGCCTGGGAGCATTTTCGCATCATGCTCAGACGCACATACGAAGCCGCAGCTTTTGCCCCCGACAGATTACCGAAGTTAAGCGGAAATCTCCTCACAGCTTCGGGTAAATGCGTCAGGCTCTCAAAACGTGAGGCAACGCTCTTCAACTTCTTTGCGGAGAATCCCGAACGTGTCGTCGACAGAAAAGAAATAATCCATGCCGTGTGGGAGACCGACAGTGAAAATTCAAATATAGTTGATGTTTACATAAACTATCTGCGCAAAAAACTGTCTGAAGTCACCGACGACGCCTACATTCGCTCTGTCCGCGGCAAAGGATATGTTTACACAAAGAAAACGACACGGATATAAATATGAAATAATTATATTCACGCGCGGCAATTTTGTCAAGTATGATAATATAATCACATAATAATTACGACACCGTCATATATTTTTGTATAAAGAAGTATATGAGGTGAGGCTTTTTGAAGGATTATATCGAGCAGCGTGTCATTGAGCTTGCGTGCTACATAATCGAAAACAAGTCAACCGTGCGAAGCACGGCACGAAAATTCGGGATCTCCAAATCTACCGTACATAAAGATATTACCGAAAGACTTTGTCGGCTCGACCGTGAGCTTTTCTCTCAGGTGCACGCTCTCTTGGAAACAAACAAATCTGAGCGTCACCTCAGAGGCGGCGAAGCCACCCGGCTGAAGTATAAAAGCTACCGACGTTCCGTATAACAACCATATCCGAACGAAGCGACTGCCGCAAGTGCTCATGCTTGAGGCAGTCGCTCGTTCAACTCAAGGCCTTCACCTGACATTTTTTGCTTTCTTTATCTCAAAACACCGTTTTGGGGCAATTTTGGCTCTCAATTTACATAAAATTGACAAAAAAAAGACGATATTTTTGTGAAATATGTATTTACAACACGATATGTTTGTAGTATAATAATCATATAAATCATGATTATTTATTTTTTCTCCGCGGAAGAGTCAGGATATGCCGGAACTTGAAAAAGAACTGAAAAAATATTACGGATATGACACCTTTCGAGCCGGTCAGCGCGAAGTAATTGATACAATACTTAACGGACGCGATGTACTTGCAATTATGCCCACAGGCTCGGGCAAATCGGTATGCTATCAGCTGCCGGCACTGCTTCTCGGCGGCATCACCATAGTAGTGTCTCCGTTAATTTCATTGATGAAGGACCAGGTTGCAGCACTCGGCGAGATAGGTGTCCGCGCGGCATACATAAACAGCTCTCTGACGCCGAATCAGACCTTGCTTGCACTGAAAAACGCAAGCCGCGGTATGTACAAAATCATATATGTTGCTCCCGAGCGGTTAGAGACCGACTCTTTCAGACAGTTCTCGCATCGTGCTGACATTTCGCTTGTGGCGATCGATGAAGCCCATTGTGTGTCACAGTGGGGGCATGATTTCCGCCGAAGCTATCTAAACGTGAGCAACTACATTGCCACACTTCCGAAACGTCCGGTA
Source organism: Clostridiales bacterium UBA4717 (assembly GCA_002404395.1). Lineage (GTDB taxonomy): Bacteria > Bacillota > Clostridia > Oscillospirales > CAG-272 > UBA4717. The sequence continues at coordinate 13,166 of DHJP01000070.1, read as the reverse complement.
GTTGCGGCATTTACGGCGACTGCCACCGAAAGAGTCAGACGCGATATTTCGGATCTGCTGTGTCTGCACGACCCGAAATGCGTAACCACAGGTTATGACAGACCTAACCTCTATTTCGGCGTAGATAATCCGAAAGACAAATTCTCATACGTACTTGACTTTATCCGCAGACGCCGCGGCAAAAGCGGCATTATCTATTGCTCTACACGCAAGCAGACCGACCTGCTATGCGATGCACTCAGAGACCGCGGTATCGAAGCCTGCAAATATCATGCCGGCTTGACCGATGCCGAAAGAGGCAAAAACCAGGAAGATTTCGTATACGACCGCGCAACCGTAATCGTTGCCACCAACGCATTCGGCATGGGAATAGACAAATCAAACGTCTCGTTTGTTATCCATTATAATATGCCGCTGAGCGTGGAATCCTACTATCAGGAAGCCGGGCGTGCCGGCAGAGACGGTGCAAACGCCGAGTGTGTACTGCTGTATTCAAAGGCGGATATTGCCGTCGGCAAATTCATGCTTGACCGTTCGTTTGATGCGCTGAAGGAAGAGTTTCCCGAGGAAGCGGAAGCCTCGCTTGAAGTCAACAGGCAAAAGTTCGACGACGCTATAAAACTCTTCGGATCAAAAAGCTGTCTGAGAGCGCGCATCCTTGACTATTTCGGCGAAGCATACAAAAATAAAACCTGCGGCAAATGTTCGGTATGCCTTAAAAAGAATACCGCGCTGACGCCGAACTCAGTGAAACTCACGGTAGGTGCGCTTGTCAAAGCCACCGGCGGGCGCTTCGGAGCATCAATGATCGCTTCGATCCTCTCAGGTGAGAAAAACGAGCGGATAATCGAACGCGGATTTGACAAGCTGTATGAATTCGGGTCTCTCAGGCTCTCGGGGAAATTGAAGATACGCGACATGATAGACGCCATGATCGCCGAAGGCAGCCTTGAAGTATGCGGGTCGCAGTATCCCGTGCTTAAGCTTTCGCCCGAATTTGAAAAAACGCTCGCCGCAGCGGGAGCCGTTCGGACGGTCGCTACGGCTCCGCTTGTTCCGAATACACTGAAAGCCGATGTCAAAACCGTGGAAAAGCTGAAATGCTGGCGCAAAAAGGCGGCGGATATTGCCGGCGTTCCGCCGTATATTATAATGAGTGATCTGACGATAGACAGAATTGCCGTATCAAGACCGCGCAACATAATCGAACTGTCGAGAATCGACGGAATGTCCGACGAACGCATCAACCGTTACGGGAAAAACATACTTTCGGCACTTGCAAAGGACTGAACGCGAATCCACCCGGTCTGCGCGACCGGTCATTATACAAAACGGAGGGAATCATATGTACAAGAAAAAAGAGTGTATAGCCATGCTGCTTGCGGGCGGTCAGGGAAGCAGGCTTTACACCCTGACCGAAAAAACCGCAAAGCCCGCCATTCCTTTCGGCGGGAAATACCGCATTATTGACTTTACGCTTTCCAACTGTATCAATTCGGGCATAGACACAGTAGGCGTACTTACTCAGTATCAGCCGCTTGTGCTCAACGAATATATCGGAAACGGTCAGCCGTGGGATCTTGACCGCACTTTCGGCGGAGTAATGGTGCTTCCGCCGTATCAGGGCAACAAATCGGCGGATTGGTATAAGGGCACTGCAAATGCCATATATCAGAATCTCAACTTTATTGAGCGCTACGATCCCGATTATGTGCTCGTGCTCTCGGGCGACCACATTTACAAGCAAAATTACGGTGAAATGCTTGACTATCACAAAAAAACGGGAGCAGACTGCACGATCGCGGTGCTTGACGTCCCCCTCGAACAGGCAAGCCGCTTCGGTATTATGAACTGCGACGAAAACGGACGCATACTTGAATTTGAAGAAAAGCCCGCCGAACCGAAGAGCACCAAAGCGTCAATGGGCATCTACATTTTCAGCCGCGAAGTGCTTACAAAATACCTTGTCGCGGACGAAGCCGACCCGAATTCCTCGAAAGATTTCGGCAAAAACATTATCCCCGCAATGCTTCGCGACGGTTGCAGTATGTACGCATACGGCTTCTCGGGATATTGGAAAGACGTAGGAACGATACCGAGCCTTTGGGAAGCAAACATGGATCTGCTCGGGGACAATCCGACCTTCAATCTCTACGATATGTCATGGAGAATATACTCAAGAAGCGAGTCACGCCCGCCGCATTTCGTCGGCGGAAACGCAACGATAACCAACTCCATCATCACTGAGGGCTGTGAAATATACGGTACCGTTATAAACTCGGTGCTGTTCGGCGGCGTATACGTTGCTCCCGGCGCCGTAGTGAAAGATTCCATTATAATGAGCGACACGAAGCTGCTTGAGAACTCGGAAGTCTGCTATTCAATTATCGACTCAAATACGGTCATAGGCGAAAACGTCACCCTCGGCGCCTCGCAGAAGCCGAGCAAATTCAAAATTACGCTTATCGGCGGCAATTTAACGATAAACGAGCATGACAATATTCCGGCGGGAGCAATGGTCAACCGCGCGTTTCTCGATAAACAGAAAGAAAATAAAGAGGGAAAGGACTGAGCACAAATGGCGACTGCAAGCGGAATAATATTTTCAAACATTCATGACAAAAGCATACCTGAGCTGACCCGCAAACGCACGATGGCAAGTATTCCTTTCGGATGCAAATACAGACTTATCGACTTTGCCCTCTCAAACATGGTCAATTCGGGGATCACAAACGTCAGCGTGATCACTCATTACAATTATCAGTCACTTATCGATCATATCGGGTCGGGAAAAGATTGGGATCTTGCCAGACGTTCGGGCGGCCTCAAGATCCTTACCCCTTATATTACCTCTTTCGCCAACGCGAACAACAGTCTTTACAAATCAAGGCTTGAAGCGCTTATGAGCATAAACTACTCGCTCTCGCGTTTCACCTCGGATGTGATCGTTTTCTCGGATTGCGATGTCATCTGCAACATCGATCTCAGCGAAATGATAAACGACCACATAAAGAGCGGCGCGGATATTACGTTCGCAGTCAAAAACGTAAATCTGACCGAAGAGACTGCGGCGCAGAATTTTATTTTTAAATCAAATGAAGACGGCATCATCACCGACGCCGTCCCGTTCCCGACTCACGGAGTCAGCGGCCCTCAGGATATCAACCTCAATATCTTTATTGCCACCCGTGAATATATTCAAAAGGTCATCGACGACGCGATAGCGCACGGCTACAAGAGCTTCCATCATGATATTATCATGCCGAATATCAGAAAAGGCCGCTTCCGCACTTACCGCTATGACGGATATTTTGCAAACGTGACCTCGCTCAACTCATATTACAGGCATAATATGGATCTGATCTCCGATGAAGGCATCAGAAGCGAGCTGTTCGGCGTAAAAAGCCGTCCGGTATTCACAAAAGTCCGCAACTCCGCTCCCACAAAGTACGAAAATGACGGTCTGGTCAAAAACTCGCTTATAGCCGACGGATGCATTATTGACGGAACGGTTGAAAACTCCATACTTTTCCGCGGAGTCAAGATCGGCAAAAATACCATAGTTAAAAATTCGATCCTGTTCCAGGACACGATCACCGGCGAAAATGTATTTCTGAACTGTGTAATTACCGATAAAAATACCGTCATACGTGACGGACGGATCCTATCCGGACACGAAACCCTCCCGTTTTATATTGAAAAAGGAAAGATGATCTGAGCCACGCTGAGAAAGGAAAACAAGGATATGCAAAATCAACCCGACAATCTCGGTTCGCAGAAAAAGCTTTTATTTGTCGGAAGCGAAGCGACTCCGTTCGCTTCCACCGGGGGACTCGGCGACGTGCTCGGTTCACTCCCGGCAGCGCTCAAACGCGACGATCCCACGCTTGATGTACGCGTCGTGATCCCCATGTACGCGCAGATCACCGAAAAATACAAGCCGCTGATGGAACAGGTATGCGAATTTAACGTAAGCCTGTCATGGCGTCAGCAATACTGCGGGATCTGGAAGTTTGTCAAGGATGACGTCACCTATTATTTTATCGACAATGAATACTACTTCAAGCGTCCCTCGCTTTACGGCAGCTTTGACGACGGCGAGCGCTACGCGTATTTCTGCAAAGCGGTCCTCGAAATGATGCCACACATCGGCTTTTTCCCCGATGTTCTGCACGCAAACGATTGGCAGAGCGCGCTGAGCGTCATATATCTTAAGCGCAAGTACAGATATTTCGACGAGTACGCAAATATTAAAGCTGTATACACGATACATAACATCGAATATCAGGGCATATACGGCTTTGAGATCCTGTCGGACATTTTTTGTCTTGACTCATGGGACCGTTATGTGGTAGAATATGACGGTTGCATCAATCTTACCAAGGGCGCGATAGTTTGCTGCGACAAATTAACTACCGTCAGCCCCAACTATGCAAACGAGATACAGACCGAATATTTTTCCGGCGGACTCCACTATATTCTTTCGATGAACCGCGGAAAGATTTCGGGCATCGTAAACGGTATAGACTACGATTACTACAATCCGGAGACCGACCCCGAGCTGAAACGTCATTTCTCCGCCGAAAACCAGACTCCCAAAAGCGCGGCAAAAGCGGCGCTCCAGGAAATATTCGCTTTACCCGAACGCCGCGATGTGCCGATAGTGGCAATGGTATCAAGGCTTGCCTCTCACAAGGGCTTTGACTTGGTGAGACGTATTCTTGAAGAAATGATAACCTGCGAAGATATGCAGTTTGTGCTTCTCGGCACCGGAGAAACCGACCTTGAAGACTATTTTGCATACATGGCAGGCAAATATCCCGACCGCATCGGTGTAAAGTTAGCCTTTAACAAAGCACTTTCAAAGCAGATATATGCCGGCGCGGATATTTTCCTTATGCCGTCGAAGAGCGAGCCTTGCGGACTGTCGCAGATGATCGCCTCAAGATACGGAGCGGTTCCGGTAGTGCGCGAGATCGGCGGGCTTTACGATACGATAAAGCCGTATAATCCCGAAACCAAACTCGGAAACGGTATTACCTTCAAGACCTACAACGCGCACGATATGTATGATGCAGTCAAGCGCGCGATCGAGCTGTATCATAACAAGCGTCAGTGGAAAGCACTGCGCACAAATGCGATGACCCATGATTTTTCATGGAGCGCATCAGCGAAAGAATACATTAAAATGTACGAAAGCCTTTAATTTATTAACGCTTTGGCAAAAGGATATTTAAAGTGAACAAAAAAGCAACAAAATTCGAGATACGCGAAGCTATCATCAGCAAGCTGGCGCGTTATTACGGAACCTCTCCAGAAGAAGCAACCTACGATCAGATATATAAGGCGGTCTCGCTCTGCGTCAAAGACGAGCTGACCAATAAAGCAGCAGACTTCAAAACGCAGTACAAAAAAGCCAAGCCGAAACGCCTTTACTATCTCTGCATGGAATTTCTCGTAGGGCGACAGTTAAAAAATAATCTGCGCAACCTCGGTGAATGCGAAGCTTACGGAGAAGTATTGTCCGAGCTCGGATTTGATATTGATAAGATCTACTCATGCGAGCCGGATCCCGGACTCGGAAACGGCGGACTCGGCAGGCTTGCCGCTTGCTTTATGGATTCGCTTACCACACTTGATTATCTTGCAACCGGTTTTTCGCTTTGCTACGAATACGGCTTCTTCAAGCAGAGAATAATCGAGGGAGAGCAAGTGGAGCTTCCGGACGCGTGGCTGCCCGGCGGAGATGTGTGGCTCGTGCCGAGACAGGACAAAAGCTATACCGTCAGGATCGGCGGTCATGTAAACGAGACGTGGAAAAACGGCAAGCTTGAAGTGGTCTACGAGGACTGCGAGGAGCTGCTTGCCGTGCCTTACGATATGATGATCTCGGGTGCAGACTCAAACGCAGTCAACAAACTCAGATTGTTCAGAGCAAAGCCGGTTCAGAACTTCAACATGGGGCTGTTCTCTCAGGGTCAGTACATAAAGGCAATGGAGGACAGCAACAACGCAGATATCATCTCAAAGGTGCTGTATCCCTCGGATAATCACCTTGAGGGCAAATTTCTGCGTCTCAGCCAGCAATATTTCCTTGTGTCGGCTTCACTTCAGAATATCCTGGCAGACCATCTTGCCACCTACGGCGATCTTTCCTCTCTTCCGGACAAGGTTGCCATTCATATAAACGATACCCACCCTGCGCTCGTGATCCCCGAAATGATGCGTGTCCTCACAGATACTTATTCGTATTCGTGGGAGGACGCATGGAGAGTGGTGCGCGGCACGGTCAGCTACACCAACCACACGGTAATGCCCGAAGCGCTCGAAGTCTGGCCCGAGGATCTGCTGAAGCTCAAGCTTCCCCGTATCCATTCGATAATCTGCGAGATCAACCGCCGCTTCTGCGAAGACTTGTGGAAGCAGTATACCGGTGATTGGGACCGTATATCGAGAATGTCGATAATCGCCTCCTCTCAGGTCAGAATGGCAAACCTCAGCATAGTCGGCTCGCATACGATCAACGGCGTATCAAAGTTACATACGGAAATACTCAAAAACACCGTATTTCACGATTTTTACAAGTGGAGACCCGAGTCTTTCAAAAATGTCACGAACGGAATCGCTCACAGGCGCTGGCTCTGCTACTCCAATCCGAGACTTGCCGGACTGCTTGACGAATGTATCGGAGACTCCTACCGTAAAAATCCCGAAAGACTTGCCGACTTCAAAAAGTTCTATAATGATAACAGCGTGTATGAACAGCTTGAAGCGATCAAACGCGAAAACAAGGTTGCATTTTCGATCTATCTTCAGGAAAAGACCGGCGTAAAGCTTGATCCCGACTCGGTATTCGATGTGCAGGTCAAGCGTATGCACGAATACAAGCGGCAGCTTCTCAATGCGATCAAGATAATCAGTATCTACAACGAGCTTAAAGCAAATCCGAACCTTGATATTCGTCCGCAGACCTTTATCTTCGGTGCAAAAGCGGCTCCCGGATACTACATGGCGAAGAATATAATCCGTTTGATCTACTTTATCGGACGCGATATCGAAAAGGATCCGATCCTTCGGGAAAAGATCCGCGTCGTATTCGTTGAAGATTACAATGTCAGCCTTGCCGAGCTGCTTATTCCCGCCGCAGATATCAGCGAACAGATCTCGCTTGCCGGAAAAGAAGCGAGCGGCACGGGCAATATGAAGCTCATGATAAACGGCGCGGTGACGCTCGGTACGCTCGACGGAGCAAATGTCGAAATCAGCGAGGCGGTGGGTCCCGACAATATCTATATCTTCGGACTTAACACCGAAGAGGTTGAAGATCTTTGGAAGCGCGGATACCACTCGATCGACTACTACAACTCCAACAGAGTGCTCAGAGATGCGATCGACCGCATGGCGTCGGGCTTTGACGGCAGAAGCTTTGCGGATATGCGCGAATACCTGATACACGCGCCTCATATCTCTGACCCGTATATGTGTCTTGCGGATTTCGATTCCTACAAGCACGCGCATGACCGTTTGATTTCGGACTATGCCGACCGCCATAAATGGAACGGAATGTCGCTTATGAACATTGCCTCCTCGGGAATCTTCTCGTCCGACCGCAGCATAAAAGAGTATGCAAGCGGCATTTGGCACATCGACCCTGTAAAAGTCAAAGCCGAAAAAAGCAAATAAAGCATTATGGGGAAGGCAATACGCCTTCCCCGTTGCGATTTTAATATAAACAATATCTACAGGAATAAATTATTATGCTTCAAGCAACCGATTTTGCGAAAAACAGACCGACCGTTATAAAAAAGAGCCGCCTTCAGGCACACGCAGAGCTGTTCTCGGCGTTTGCTTTTAACGATGAAGTAACAATTACGCTCCTGCTTCCTAAAAGTGCAAATGCCGAAACTGTCAGAATAGTTTTATGGCTTGACGACAGTTGTGAGCGCAAGTCTTTCGAACTTCCGTTTTCCGGAAGCGAAGGAGACTTTGATGCATTTGAATACCGTCCGGACTTTACCGCGCTTTGCAAGGGCGCAGACAACGGACTTTTCTACTTTCATTATGAATTTGATTCGGCAGGTAAAACCTTTTTTGTTTCACGGAACGAGACCGATCTGCTTCCCGAAATAATCAACGGTCAAGGCAGCGTATCTTCATATCAACTTACCGTTTTTTCGCCCGAATTCAGAACGCCGGATACCTTCAAGGGCAAAATCATGTATCAGATCTTCCCCGACAGATTCTTCAAGGGCAGTGTACCGACAGAAACGAGATCCGACGCGGTGATTAACGGCGATTGGTATAACGGCATACCAGAATATCCCGAAAAACCCGGTGATTTTGTCAAAAACAATATGTTCTTCGGCGGCACGCTATGGGGCATTGCCGAAAAGCTCGGATATCTGAAATCTCTCGGCGTCGGGATTATATATTTAAACCCGATATTCGAAGCATATTCAAACCACAAATACGACACCGGCGATTACGAAAAGGTCGATGATATGTTCGGCGGGAGCACGGCGCTTGATAAGCTTATAGCGCAAGCCGAAACTTTGGGAATTAAGGTGATCCTCGACGGCGTATTCAATCACACGGGTTCGGACAGCATTTATTTTAACCGCGAGGGCAGATACGCCTCGGTCGGCGCGTACAATTCCCGCGAAAGCAGATACTACGATTGGTACCGTTTTTTTGAATATCCGGATAAGTACGATTGCTGGTGGGGAGTAGAGATCCTGCCGAAAGCAAATAGCTCAAACCCCGACTATCAGGAGTTCATCTGCGGATCGGACGGAATAATATCAAAATATATCAAACGCGGAACGGGAGGTTGGAGACTTGACGTTGCCGATGAGCTTGATGAATCAATGTTACGAAAGATCCGCAGCGCCGCCAAAGCGGCGGACCCGGATTCGCTTATAATCGGCGAGGTATGGGAGGATGCGTCCAACAAAGTCGCCTATGACCGACGCCGTCACTATTTCCGCGGATACGAGCTTGACTCGGTAATGAATTATCCGCTCAGAAATGCCGTGATCGGCTATCTGAAATACCGAAACGCCGAGCAGCTCGCCAAGATCACCGCCGAACTATATTCGCACTATCCGAAAGAGGCAAGCGATGTCATGATGAACTTTCTCGGAACGCATGATACCGAAAGGATCATCACTTTGCTCGGAAGCGACGCCGATCTGAGTCGGAAAACAAATGCGGAGCTGTCAATATACAAGCTGACCGAAGCGGAGCGCATCAAGGGCAAGGAGCTGTTACAGCTCGCTTACACCATTCTTTCTTTCATGCCGGGTATTCCCTGCATCTACTACGGCGACGAGATCGGAATTGAAGGCGCGCGCGACCCGTTCAACCGTATGCCGTACCCATGGGGCAATGAGGACCGAGAACTGCTCGACTTTTTTACTCTGATCGGCAGTCTGCGCCTTAAACTGCCCGTATTGGCAAAAGGCTTCTACCGCGTCAGACACGCCTGCGGCGGCGTGTTTGCTTTTGAGCGCTTCGACGACGCTCAAAGCGTTACCGTGTACGTAAATATGTCGGACTCGGATATTCTCGCTAAGTTCGGAAAAAACACTCAGAATCTTATCGACTCGACCGTTTCCAAGACCTTTTCGATAAAGCCGCGCACTGCGGCGATATTCACCGACTTTACGCTTTAATTTTTGCATATTTAAATAAAAAAAGCGCGATTGACTTTCGCGCTTTTTCGTTGTATACTGTATATAAGTTTAACGCTCTATGCCGGTCGGAGGGTAGCCCATTATTCGCTTGAACACGGTGCTGAAATAATTCTGATCGGAATAACCGAACATTTCCGCAACGCTTCCCACGCTGTACCCGAGCTTAAGATAGGACTCCGCTTTTTTCATTTTCATAATGTTAAAATACTTCATGACGCCGATGCCCGAATACTTTGCAAAAATCTTTTTTAAATTGCTTCGGCTCATGTTACATTCCGCCGCTATTTCGTCAACATTCATGTTCCGCTTGAGATTGTCGGATAAAAATTCCACGATCTCTCCGTAAAGCTGAGCGCTCTTGCTCTTGCCTTCTTCAAGCACCAATGAGTCTACCGCACGGGTATTTATACATTCAAGCAAGAAAAATTCAAAGCGCTTGGCGCAAAGCTCAGCCTCAAATAGTTTGTTTTTGCGCGGTTGAATGACGATAAACTCGGTATTTTCATAGTTTTCGTATATCTGTCCGAGCAAATTTTCCGCTTCGCAAACCAACTCCTCATTCAATTTGAATATGCGGTTTGTCAGCTTCGGAATACTGTCTGTACCGAACGTAATTATTATAATTTTTGACTCACCGCGGTTCTCATTCCAGATCCGATGAAATTCCATCGGTATATGAAGGATCATATCGCCGGGCATCAGTGTGTATATGCCGTTGCCGGCACAAACTCCGACCTTGCCCTCAAGCACCAAAACCATTTCCCAAAAATCGTGCGACTCTCCGCTGAAATTGTATTCCGGCTGAAACGTCGCCTTGAAAGCGGTATAAAACGAACGTATACGTACACTCTGCGGAACCAAACATTCTTTAAAACGCGACATGGCCTCTCCTTTTGTCCGAATTCAAAGAAAAAGTAGCCGAATATCTATTGATATACGCTTTTGGACACATTATAATGGTATCATAAAAAAGAAATTCTGTCAAGAAAGGATTTGTTTATTATGAAATTGAAAATTGGAATGGTCGGATTCGGCGGCAGAGGCACGGGAGTGCTCAAAGACATTATTCTTCCGAGAAAAAATGTGGAAGTTACCGCAGTATGCGACCTCTATCCCGAGCGTCTGAACAACGCGTGCGACTTAGTGACCAAGAGCCGCGGCATCGCTCCGGCGGTCTACTCCGACTACAAGGAACTTATCGCAGACGAAAACGTAAACGCGATCATTGTCACAACCTATTGGGAAAGCCATATCGACATTGCGGTCGCGGCAATGAAAGCCGGCAAGCCGGTCGGTGTTGAAGTCGGCGGCGCATACAGCCTTGATGACTGTTGGAGACTCGTACACACCTACGAGGAGACCGGGACACCCTGTATGCTGCTTGAAAACTGCTGCTACGGCAGATATGAAATGCTCGTAACAAATATGGTGCGTCAGGGTCTGTTCGGAGACATCGTTCACTGCGCCGGCGGTTATATGCATGACTTGAGAGACGAGGTTTCACTCGGCAGAGAACGCAAGCACTACCGTCTGAGAAACTATCTCAACCGCAACTGCGAAAACTACCCGACACACGAGCTCGGTCCCATTGCCAAGCTTTTACATATAAACAACGGAAACCGCATGGTTTCGCTTACCTCCACCGCTTCAGTCCAAAAAGGACTGCACGACTACATCCGCCGCAGCGACGAAGTGAAAAAGGATCTGCTTGACCGCACCTTTGCTCAGGGCGATATAATAACTACGGTAATCAAGTGCGCCGGCGGTGAGACCATAACTCTCCAGCTTGACACCACGCTTCCCCGTCCTTACTGCCGCGGATTCACCATTCGCGGAACACGCGGAATGTTTGAGGAGGCAAACAAGTCGATATTCCTCGATATCCCCGAACATCTTGACAAACACTTTGATTGGCACAGCGAGTGGGGCAATGCCGACAAGTATTTTGAAAAATATGAACACCCTGTGTGGAAAAAATATATAAAAGACGGCGTTGTAGGCGGTCACGACGGAATCGACTGGCTCGTATACGGCGCATTCATCGACTTTATCGAAAACGACACCTATCCTCCGATCGACGTATATGACATGGCGGCATGGATGGCAATTACTCCGCTTTCGGAGGAATCCATCGCGCGCGGCAGCGCACCCGTATTTATGCCCGACTTTACCAACGGAAAGTGGATCGAAAGAAGCGAGAACGTGAACCCCGAGTACGCTCTTGACTGACGGCGCAAAGTCTGCATTTCCCGAAAACGGCAGGTGCGGCGGAACAGATCCGAAAACCGACACCGTAATTGCCGATTACTTTTTGAGCCGATTTATAATACGGCATGGAGATAACAATGAAATATACGATAGGCGAAATCCTTCGCCGCTTTGACCTTGATTTTACTTCCGAACCATACGGAAACGGGCACATCAACGATACCTATATCGCAGGCTGCGACCCGAAATACATACTTCAGCGCATAAACAGCAATGTATTCAAAAATCCTCCCGAGGTAATGGAAAACATTGCCAAGGTCTGTGACCATCTGCGCCGAAAGATCATTGCGGAGGGCGGAAACGCCGACCGCGAAACACTCACTCTTGTAAAAACCGTTGACGGTCAGAATTACTACAAAGCCGACGACGACAACTACTTCAGAGTGTACCGTTTTATCGAAAACGCACGCTCGGTCGATATTCCCGAAAGCCCGGAGCAATATGAAAGCGCTGCAAAAGCGTTCGGAAAATTCCAACGTCTGCTTTCGGATTTCCCGGCAAACGAGCTTCACGAGACCATAAGGGATTTTCACAATACCCCAAAGCGTTTTGAAGCGCTTGAAGCCGCTGTCCGAGAGGACAAATGCGGCAGAGCTGCGGAAGTGTCCGACGAGATAGAGTTTGCGTTCAAGCGCAAAAACATCTGCCCGCTTATTGTTGACGGACTCGCCGACGGAAGTATTCCGCTGCGCGTAACGCACAACGATACCAAACTCAACAACGTAATGATAGACAACACCACCAACCGCGGTCTTTGCGTTATCGACCTTGACACGGTGATGCCGGGTTCTCTGCTTTACGATTTCGGAGACGCCCTGCGCGGCGGAGCCGGCACGGCGGCGGAAGATGAGACCGATCTATCCAAGGTCGGGATCGACATGAAACTTTTTGAAGCGTTTACGCGCGGATTCTGCTCGGAACTTGCCGACTCGTTTAGGGAACGCGAGATCGAGCTGTTGGCAACCTCCGCGATCATACTTACCTATGAATGCGGCATTCGCTTCCTCGCCGACTATCTGATGGGCGATACATATTTCAAGATCCATCGTCCGAAGCATAATCTTGACCGTGCAAGATCCCAATTCAAGATGGTAGCCGATATGGAATCAAAGCTTGACTCCATGAATCGGATCGTTTCGGACGTGCTTGCGGGCAGATAACTGTCCTAAGCAGTATTCGCTTTTTTGAGCCGCCTACGGCGGC
>DHJP01000105.1:404-9999 GCA_002404395.1 Clostridiales bacterium UBA4717 | reverse complement strand
CATCATTGACAAACCTACATTCGGACAATTTGTTCTCAAAAAGTCAAAAGATCCGCCCCGAAATTCGGGGCGGATCTTATCACTTATATTATAAGCTTCCGATCAAAGCTCAGAGAGAGAACTTCTTCTTGGAAACTGCGAGCGCGCCGAGAGCGATAACAGCTGCGATAACAGCAACTACAGTGTAGTCGCCGGTCTGAGCAGCCGAACCGGTAGTGCCTGCATTCTTAGCAGCGTCGGTAGCTTCAGCAGCTGCGTTGTCAGCAGCGGTCTTTGCAGCCTCTGCAGCTTCAGCAGCCTTCTTAGCATCTTCAGCAGCCTTTGCAGCTTCTTCAGCAGCTTTCTTTTCAGCTTCGGTAGCGTCTGCCTTTGCAGCAGCTTCTGCAGCTGCCTTTGCTTCTGCTTCTGCCTTTGCAGCAGCTTCTGCCTTAGCCTTAGCTTCTGCTTCTGCCTTTGCAGCAGCCTCTGCAGCTGCCTTTGCTTCTGCTTCTGCCTTAGCCTTAGCTTCAGCCTCTGCCTTTGCAGCAGCTTCTGCAGCTGCCTTTGCAGCTTCATCATCAGCAGAAGAATCGGTTGCACCGGTGGTCTTGTAATCCCAAGCCTTTGCAGCCTCTTCGGTCTCGAAGAATCCGAAACCAGCTATGTAGCAAACTGCATCGGGGTTGGTGTTGCCTTCAAACATATGGATTCTCCACTGACGAACAGTGTTTTCATCCCAAAGAGTACCGTCTTCGAAAATCATGTCGCCGAGGTAAACGGTAGTGGTCTGCCACTCGCCCTTACCATTGACGATATCCCATGTCTTATAAGCGGACTTAAGAACCGAAGCTCCGAGAGGAGTAACGTCCTTGGAAGCATGGAACTTGAAGTAGCTCATGTCGCTTCCTGCATCATTATATGCATACTTGATGGTGAGCCAAGAATACTTGGAAGCGTCAAGAGAAGGCATATAATAGGTTGCATTCCACTGATAGTAGCTGAAATCGAAGTAACCGGTGGTTACATCGTCCTGAAGGCTTACTGCTACGCAGTCAACGCCCTTGTAGGTGGTCTTTTCGAGCTTAACGCCGGTGTAGGTCTCGTATTTGCCGTCGATGGGGTTCCATACGTCAGGCTTAACGATTGCGCCGTGGAACTTGGTTCCCTCGTCGCCGGGGTACATCATTTCTTCAACGCCGAAGAGTACACGACCGCCCGGAAGGGGAGCGTCATAGCCTTCAGCGCTTACAATGATCGACATTGCGCTCAGGATCATCGCAAGAACGAGAACAAGTGCTAAAACTTTGTTTTTCATGTTGAAAAACTCCTTTCATTTTTGATTCATCACATATCGTAATGATACATCTGTATTATAGCACACAAGGTATACCTTTTGTCAATAGTTTTTCCTTTTTTGTTAAAAAAAATTGTGTTTTGCGATGGTTTTTGTGCACTTTTAACTTGCAAGGTATCAAAAATCTTCATTAAATATATGTCGGGCAAACTCAAATACAAAAGCGAAGCAGGTCGTAAAAAATCAAAACGACATTTTACGACCCGCTTCGCGCAGTCTTTTGCTCCGATGCGGTTTAATTTCCGAAAAATTGCGGCGCACCGAGCCGCATGCTTAATGACTGCAGCTTCAGTTTTTATCTGTGATTTCTCCGCGTTCACGGAACAGCAACGAAATGCACCAAAGTCCGCAGAGTCCCACAACGGTATAGATAATCCGACTTATCACCGATGCCTGTCCTCCGCAGATCCATGCTACGATATCAAAGCTGAACAGTCCGATGCTGCCCCAATTGAGCGCACCGATTATTACAAGTATTAACGCTATTCTGTCTAACATATTGATTCCTTTCCGAGCATAGCTCTTTTTCATACTGATATTTTCCCCATATGTATCCCCTTTATTCATCGGAGCGTTTTTTATTCCGGAATCTGTTGACTTAAACACATTTTTGCGGTATAATCCTAATGTGCTTTTGTATACTTAAGGCATATTACTTCTTTATCGGAGCCGCAAATGCCGAAACTCAAAAAAACATATTTTTTGACCCGCACGATCGTGCTTATCATCCTCGCTCTGACTTTGTTTTTCGCCTCATGCTCTGACTCCGGCGGCTCGTCAGATATCTCTCAAAGCACAGATATCTCCGAATCCCTTGACTCATCAACAGCGGAAACGGTCACTGATATTCAGAAAAAAGGCAAGCGCGAGATATCGGATGACGCAATCGCAAGACTTGATGAGATCGACTTCGGAGGCAGTAAAGCGGTATTCGCCGTAAAGAACGGTTCCGGCGCTCTGCCGGATGACGCGGAGTCTGTGATAAACCGCGAAAAATATGCGCGCGTCAATCTGCTTGAAGAAAAATTCAATTTCTCCGCCGTCAGACTCAGTCTGAGCGACAACGAGCTGTTTAATCAGGCGCGTGCCGCCGAAAACTCGGGGCTTTACTTTGCCGATCTGTTATGCATATCGCCGGGACAGCTTTGGAGATATGCTTTGTCCGGGTATGCAAAAAATCCGCAGACCCTGCCGTTTTACACGGCAGGCGCACCCTATTTTGACGCTTTATCCACGGCGCAGACCGCGCCCTCAACGCAGCCCGCCGGAGTCGTAGGTGCACTTAATGCCGACCCGTCCTCGCTCTCTGCGATACTGTTCAACAAAAATCTCGCCGCCACGCTCGGCGAAGCCTCATTGTACGACTACGTTAAGAACGGCTCATGGACGCTTGAAAAATTCAACGAGCTTTCAAAGCTTGCCGCGGCGGACAACGGCTTGAACGGAACCGTGAGCGCCGATACCGCCGACGGATTTGCCGAAAAACTTTTCTTCGCCTCCCACGGCAATTACCTTTCAAAATCGGACGGGCGCGCCGAATATTCGCCTTTTGACGATACGGCACAGCAGCTTGCCGACGCGGTATCTGCGCTTTTGTACAGTTCAAAACAAAGTTTTGCGATATCCGAGCGACGCGCCGATGAGCTGTTCAAATCCGAAAAAGCGCTGTTTGTCTTTACCGAACTTTCAGCTGTCGATGACCTTGCAGAACTCGGATTCGATTGGGGGATACTGCCGAGCCCGACTCTTGACGGTTCGGATCCGTTCTCGCTGCCCGGAAACGGCGCGACCGTTTCGATCGTGCTTTCCGAAACACCCGACCTGACCCGCAGCGGCGTTTTGCTTGAATCCGCTAATGCCGCAATGTACGGATACGTCGATGAGCTTTACCTTGAGCACGCAATGAATTACATTCTGCGCGACAACGACAGCGTAAATATGCTCGATAAGATAATATCGTCGGTCAGATACGACTTTGCGTATATGTATTCGGGAGGAGTCAGAGGACTTGCAAACGCGACCTACCGCGCCGCTTCGGGTGCGGTCAACACAAACCACGGACTTGAATATTACAATCGCATAAGCGAGGGCATCGGTGATCGTATCGACGCGCTCTCAAAGTAAGCGTTAATTGAGCGCCGTGCACTCAAAGCCTGTACAAGATCCGCCGATAATTTTGTGTGAGGTCTGCGTGAAGATCGTATCCTTGTTAAAATTCACGTCTGTTTTTTGCGGGCCGCCTACGGCGGTATGGAAAATTATAATGAAAAAATCACTTGTTATTCTTATGCTTTTAGTGACCGCTCTGTTTGCAGTGTCCTGCGGCAATACCGAAAAGCCGGAAAGCAGCGTCGCCGAAGACAACGTATATATTGAATCCGGGCTTGTCGGCAAATGGCTCCCGGTCGACGGTCAGAATCTGTTCGGATACGGCTTTGAATTTACCGACGACGGACACTTCAATTTTGTTTACGCCGCCGACTCGCTTACCGATTACAGCGCTTTTGGGATCGAAGAAGATGATCTGATAAAATATATTGACGAAATGAACGCGACCGAGCCGACCTACCGCATCACTGCCGCTAACGCGATCGAGCTTGATATATCCGTTGACGATGCAGTTCAATTGCTTCCGGTTGAGTTTGAGCTTGACGGCGACACGCTTGTGATCGAAGGCGTGGAATACAAAAGACAGTGATCGGAGTCGCAGATGAGTGCTCAGTACACAAACCTTGCAAGGCTGTACGACCGTTTGAACACCGAGGTCGATTACGCGGAGCTGGCGGATTTTCTGCTAAAAAAAACAAGTATCGTGCCGCACGGAAGACCGGAGCTGATACTTGACCTTGCTTGCGGCACGGGCAAGCTGACCGCAGAGCTTGCCGCCCGCGGCTTCGACATGACCGGCGTTGATATTTCGGAGGATATGCTTGAAGCCGCAGCCGAACGCGCGTCGGAAGCCGGGGCCGATATTCTGTTTCTGAATCAAAGCATGACAGATTTTGAGCTGTACGGTACAGTCCAGGCGGTATACTGTTGCTTTGACAGTCTGAATTACCTGACGCGCTCCGGCGAGCTTGCAAAATGTTTTGCATTGGTTCACAACTATCTTGAACCGAACTGCATTTTTATCTTTGACGTAAACACCGAGCATAAATTTAAAAACATATATTCGCAAAACAGCTACATACTTGAAGCAGACGGCATTTTCTGCGCATGGCAGAACTACTACAACGAAAAAACGCGCCTGTGCGACTTTTACCTTACTTTCTTTGAAGAACAGCCCGACGGAAGCTACCTGCGAAGCGAGGAATCTCAGCGCGAACGCTGTTACAGTATTAAGCATATTGAAAAATGCTTGACCGATACCGGTTTTGAAGTGCTTGAGGTGCTCGGCGACGATCGTATGAGCGCACTCAAGCCTACCGATGACCGTGCATATTTTATCGCACGTGCAATAAAACACTGAACGGAAAGCTTAGTGTGAAAGTTGATCTCCGCTGAATGAAATCGCTGTTTTCGCGCTTAGCTCTTACGTTGCTGGATCGAAAATTCACGTTAACTTTTTGAGTCGGCTGCGCCGACATGGGAAGCTTTGTATGGCAAAAATTCTGCGCGCAATGACACGTGACGGAAGCGCACGTGCATTTGTTATAAATTCTACCGATATGGTAAACACCGCATTTGAGATACACCGAACCGCACCGACCGCGACCGCTTTACTCGGACGCACTCTGAGTGCCGCATCCCTGATGGGCTGTATGCTCAAAGACAAGGGCAACACCCTTACGCTGACGATCAAATGCGACGGCCCTGCCGGCACTACTCTTGCGGTATCCGATTATATGGGTAACGTCAAAGGTTACATTGAAAATCCGGAAACCGATATTCCGCGCAAACCAAGCGGCAAGCTTGACGTGTCGGGAGCCGTAGGGCACGGTACGCTCAGCGTAGTAAAGGACATCGGGCTGAAGGAGCCGTACAGCGGCATGATCGAGCTGGTCAGCGGCGAAATTGCCGAAGATATTACCGAGTACTTTGCCTCAAGTGAGCAAACACCTTCCGCGTGTGCACTCGGAGTCCTTGTCAATCCCGACCGCACCTGCCGCGCCGCAGGAGGATTGCTTATATCCCTGTTGCCGTATGCAGACGAAGAGACTGTATCGAGACTCGAACAAAATCTTGCCACATTTGACAGCATATCCGCGCTTTTTGACAAAGGCATGAGCGAAAAGGAGGTGCTCGATCTAGCGCTTGCAGGTATCGAATACGACATATTCGACGAGCTTGAAGTCGGCTATTGCTGTGACTGCTCACGCGAACGCATGGAACGTGCGCTTATCAGTATCGGCAAGAAGGATCTGACGGAGCTTTTTGATGAGTGCAAAGCAGAGGGAAAGCCCGAAAGCATTGAAATATGCTGTCAGTTCTGCAAAAAGAAATATGCCTTTTCAAAGGAGCAGATGAACAAATATCTTATATAAACACAAAAATATGCAGACGAGCCGCGGTGACTTGAATCTTCCGCGGCTCGTCTGCATTATTCAATATTTTTATACGCTTTTCTTAGCTTTATGCTGATTGTACTCGGAAGTCGGATTAACTATATTTCTCCAATCAAGACCGCCGCTTTCAAGCGCCATTACAAGCACTTCGGCAGTAGCAATATTCGTAGCGAGCGGCACATTCGACACGTCGCACATACGAAGCAGGTTGTTTTCAACTTCGGTATCAAGCATTTCTCCGCTTGCATCTCTGAAAAAGAGCACCATATCTATTTCATTGTACGCAATTCTGGACGTGATCTGCTCGGCTCCGCCGCTGGTGCCCGACAAAAGCTTTTCGATCTTAAGCCCGGTCGCCTCGGATATGTATTTGCCGGTTATTCCGGTAGCACACAATGTATGTTTACTGAGTATTCCGCAATATGCAATGCAAAACTGCGTCATCAGCTCTTTTTTCTTATCGTCTGCAATAAGTGCTATTACCATTTGATTTCAACCCTTTCTATCATTCACCGTAAATACTGTCAAAGTCCGCGCTTCTGTTATCCGCCCTGTAAAAGCTTTCGGTATTCTCTGCCCTCAAAGTTCCGAAACAGCGGAATCTGCCTGCCCTCAAGCCGCTCCGCAATGTTCAAAAAAGCCGCTCTTGCATTGTTCTTGCGCGTAAAAGAGTCGATCAGCTTACCTTTTTCCTGTGCAAGCATAAGCGTGCGGTCAAAGGGTACTATTCCGATAAGCTTTGTCCCCGAGGTGTCGATCATCTCAATGATTCCGATACGTTTCGATTGCAACGCGCTTTTGACATCAAAGCTGTTAATAAGCAGACTTCGCGACTCAACGCCGCGCTCGCTCAACAGCTCGCCCGTATATTCCGCTGCGCGGATCGCAGACGGCATATGCGAGCAGACGATTATCGCTTCATCGCAGACCGGAGCGGTCACGTCTATCGACTCATCATCCGCGCCGGGCGCGTCGAGAATGATATAATCGGCAAATCTGCCGTCAAGCTCCGTAGCTTTCAGCTCAGCCGCAAGCTCCGCAAACCCGTCCTTGTCGATAATCGCCGTTCGGCTCGACGGCGCCGCCAGAAAATACAGCCCCGAAACCCGACTATCTCTGACAAGTGCTTTGGATACGCCGCATTTACCGGCGATCACATCATGCAGATTGAACAGAGCATCATTCTCATGACCCATAATCAGATCCAAGCACCTCATGGAAAAATCACAGTCGACCGCAATCACCGTATGTCCTGCCATAGCCAGCGCCATAGCAAGATTTGCCGCGACGGTAGATTTACCTATCCCGCCCTTGCAGGAAGTGATCAGTACGGTCTTAACCATAATTTTCTCCGAGAGTAACGAGTTTCCGTATTTTTATAACCATTTTATCATTTACACTCATAATGATATCATATTATTGGTACTTTTGTCAATAGACTCAAGCACGGTTCGGCAAATTTATTAGTTAAAGCAAACACCTCAGTCGGCATAAAGCGGGTACTTTTCGCAGATCTCGGTCACCTTTTTGCGGATCGTTTCGGCGTTGTTTTCAAAATCCTTTACGCTCAATGCGATCAGCTTGCCGAGCAGCTTCATTTCATCCGTGCCGAGTCCGCGCGAAGTCACTGCCGGAGTTCCCAACCGGATACCGCTGGTAATAAAGGGAGACTGAGGATCATTGGGTATAGCGTTCTTGTTTACGGTTATATAGACCTCGTCAAGACGCTTTTCAAGTTCTTTTCCGGTCACGCCGGTGTCGCGCAGGTCAACGAGCATAAGATGATTGTCGGTACCGCCCGACACCAACTTAAGTCCGTTATCGGTAAGCGCTCCTGCAAGTGCCTGAGCATTATCCACGATCTTTCGCTGATATTCCTTGAACTCGGGTCTCAGCGCCTCCCCGAGAGCCACTGCTTTTGCAGCGATTATATGCATGAGCGGACCGCCCTGCGTGCCCGGGAATATCGCCTTGTCGATCTGCTTTGCAAGCGACTCGCGGCAAAGGATCATACCGCCGCGCGGACCTCTGAGCGTTTTATGAGTAGTTGTAGTCACGACATCGGCATACTCTACCGGATTCGGATGAAGTCCCGCCGCCACAAGTCCGGCGATATGCGCCATATCCACCATAAAATACGCGCCGACCTTTTTGGCGATCTGAGATATGCGCTCAAAATCAATTATTCTCGGATAAGCCGACGCGCCGGCAACGATAAGCTTCGGCTTGTTTGCAAGCGCGATCTCTTCAAGCTTGTCGTAATCTATGCGCTCAGTGACGTCGTCGACGCCGTACGGAACAAAGTTGTAGGTCTTTCCCGAAGCGTTCACCGGGCTTCCGTGAGTAAGATGACCGCCGTGAGCCAGATTCATTCCGAGCACCGTATCGCCTGGGTTTATAAGCGCCATATATGCGGCAAGATTCGCCTGTGCTCCGCTGTGAGGCTGAACATTGGCGTGCTCTGCGCCGAAAAGGGTGCAGGCGCGTTCTCTGGCAATTTCTTCGGCAATATCCACACACTCACAGCCGCCGTAATAACGGTGTCCGGGATACCCCTCGGCGTATTTGTTGGTCAGAACGGTCGCCATCGTTGCCATGACCGCGGGAGAGACCACGTTTTCAGAAGCTATCAGCTCAAGACCTCTCTGCTGTCTTTTAAACTCGCTTTTTACAGCCGCGCCGACCTCGGGATCCTTTTCGCAAATAAAATCCATAATATCTCTGACTATTGCCATTACAAAGTACCTGCCCTTTCTCTCGTAAAAAATCGAATGCTTACCGAAACATTATACAGCATTTTTGCAAATATATCAAGAGAAGCGGCAATTTTAATTGAATTTTGCCGAATTTCGGTACAAAACATTAAAAATACGAAAACATGAGCGGGTATTTATTGACATTTCGCAAAAAACGGGTATAATATATATGTTATGGTAGGACTTTTGCGGTCCGGGTCATTCCTTTTCTTTCACGCCGACGTATTATCGGGCGGCGTCCGAAACCTTCGGAGTCGGTTGCGCACGCAAAGCTCGCATCGCAATTCAGACGCAATCGACATGAAACAACCGATCACTGTTTGAGTCGGCTACGCCGACATGGAGGTCATTATGGCACAGTTAAAAAAGCTAAAAAACTTCGCGGGCGTTGAAGGCCCGGTCGTAACAATAGTAATGGACGGCGTCGGACTCGCGCCCGACAGCGCGGGAAATGCGGTTGCCGAAGCGTATACCCCTACGCTTGATATGCTGAGAGAAAACTATCCGATGCTTAAGCTGAAAGCTCACGGAACCGCAGTAGGTCTGCCGTCGGACGATGACATGGGCAACTCCGAGGTCGGCCACAACGCACTCGGCGCCGGACAGGTCTTCGCACAGGGCGCAAAGCTTGTTACTCAGTCGATAGAATCCGGCAAGATCTTTGCCTCCGACACTTGGAAAACGCTGATTGGAAACCTCGGCGACGGCTCAACTCTCCACTTTATCGGACTTTTCTCCGACGGAAACGTTCACTCGCACATTGATCATCTCAAGGCAATGATCCTTAAAGCCAAAGAAGAAAAGGTAAAACGCGTCAGAATACACATTCTGATCGACGGACGCGACGTAGGCGAAACCTCCGCGCTTGATTATATTCTGCCGTTTGAAGAATTTCTGAACTCGCTCAGAAGCAATGATTTTGATATCATGATCGCTTCGGGCGGCGGACGCATGAAGATTACCATGGACCGTTACGAAGCCGATTGGAGCATGGTCGAGCT
>DHJP01000105.1:0-365 GCA_002404395.1 Clostridiales bacterium UBA4717 | reverse complement strand
GGTTGGAAGACTCACGTGCTCGGCGAGGGCAGACAGTTTGCATCCGCCGAAGAGGCAGTCGTTACCTATCGCAAAGAATACGGCGTGATCGACCAGGATCTTCCTCCCTTTGTCATCGCCAAGGACGGCAAGCCGGTCGGTACGATCGAAGACGGCGACAGCGTTATCTTCTACAATTTCCGCGGAGACCGTTCGATCGAAATATCCAAAGCCTTTGAAGACACGAACTTTACCAAATTCGACCGCGTGCGCTTCCCGCGGGTAATATACGCAGGAATGCTTGAATACGACGGCGACCTTCATATCCCGTCAAGATACCTCGTATCTCCTCCCGAGATCACAAACACCATGAGCGAATACCTCGC
>DHJP01000076.1 GCA_002404395.1 Clostridiales bacterium UBA4717 | reverse complement strand
TACATTGATATTGCGCGAGAGGTCGTCAGCCATTACAGCTGCTCCGCCGGCGAGAACCGTGCAGGCAACGCCTGCCGCGATAAGTCCTTTTGCAAATTTTTTCATTATAAAACCGTTCCTTTCCGCTGCGCCAAAGACGCGGGAATAATGAAACCCGTCTGTCGTAACGCAGTATTTAAAAAGTGCGATCCGCGAGCCGTGATGTTATTTTCGGACTGTCGCATGACGGCAGCCTTTTTGCCGCTTCGGGCGGCGTTTGAATCGGATGATTTTAGCTTTTTCGCGTGCATTTTGGGGCTTACTTGCCGTATTTTTCTTCAAGTCTCTTTTTTGTCGCGTCCAGTTTTGCCATTTCGCGTGCGTGGACTAATGCCCAAAGCACTTCGATCACGGCGAATACGGCTATAATCATAATTGCCACACCGATTATCATGTCCATTTTTTTCTCCTGCCGTCGCAGACGGCTCATACCGTTACAACTTCATGATAAAATATCATGCTTACTTAAAAGAGGGCTCGCTTCACGCCGTTTTGACATTCACTGAATGTCATTATTTTTATAATATCACACTATAATAGAAATGTCAAGCACTGAATGTCAAAAACGGTGGGGTATTATGTTCAAAAACAAAACGGCGATCGGGAGAAATAATGTGTGCGGTGAAAAGATCCGTGAACTGAGACTCGGATCGGAGTCCAAGATGTCTCAGCGAATGTTAGCGGAAAAACTCCAGCTTATGGGAATTGACGTTGACAAAAATGCGATCCAGCGTATTGAAAGCGGCGATAGATTTGTAACCGATATTGAGCTTATTGCACTAAGGGCGGTCTTTGAAGTTACCTATACGGAGTTGCTTGAATACGGGCGGGAGCACGGCACCGACAAAGAGTCCGACTCGGGAAAAAAGCAATAATTGACGGTAATGCTGTGAAAAACAGGAAAAGTATTCGGATAATTGACATCTGCGTCAGTAATGTGTTATAATCTGCTTGCAGGCAAAACTGTGTTATATCCGAACGAAAGGAAAGGTAGTAGTTATGAAAAAACTTGTAGCTTATTTTTCGGCGAGCGGAGTAACCGCAAAAGCTGCCGAGAGACTTGCCGAGGCGATCGGCGCGGATCTTTTTGAGATCAAGCCTGAGGTGCCGTATACGGATGCGGATCTGAATTGGCAGAATAAACACAGCCGCAGCTCGATTGAGATGAACGACCCGGCTTCCCGTCCCGAAATTGCCGAAAAGCTTGACAATATGAGTGATTATGACACTATATTTGTCGGATTTCCGATCTGGTGGTATATAGCCCCCACGATAATAAATACTTTTATCGAGAGCTATGACCTTTCCGGCAGGACTTTGATCCCGTTTGCAACCTCAGGGGGCAGCGGAATGGGTAAAACGGTTGAAAAGCTGAAGGCGCTTTATCCCACTGTCAATTTCAAGGAGGGCAAAATCGTCAACGGAATGAGCGCTAAGGCTCTCAAAGAGTGGGCGAATGGTCTGCTTTCATGATCCGTTCGGCCTTACGGGCAAAATAAAAAGCGGGTGTTAAAAACTCAAAATGAGTTTTTAACACCCGCTTTTTATGCCTGACGTCGGGTACCGCGCCGCCGTTTCGAAAAGCCGAAGGCGCCTTGGCAAAAACGACCAAAGATCGCTTTGCCAAGGCGTATAGATACGGTGCTTTCGGGAAGCTAATTCTTTGAAACTTCGCTCATGAGCTTGCCGACTTCATCGGCAATATCGTGTGCAAGCATTGAATATTCGCCAAGCCGTGCGGCGGCACGGTCGCCGCCGAGCGCATGAAGATATACGCCGATCCGAGCCGCGTCGGACGGACCGATGCCCTGTGATGCAAGCGAGGCGATGATCCCGGCAAGCGTGTCGCCCGAGCCGCCCTTTGCCATGCCGCTGTTACCGGCGGTATTTAAAAAAGTTGCTTCTCCGACTGCGGCGACTGCGGTTCGGGCATCCTTGAGCACGCATATCGCACCGGTCGCCCGTGCGTATTCTTCGGCGGATCCGATAACGGAGCCCGACAGCTCTGCAATGCTTTTGCCGGTCAGTCGAGCCATTTCACCGAGGTGAGGCGTCACGATCCTTGATTTCAGATACGGGATCAGTTCAGGTGTTTCGGCGATGATGTTAAGCGCATCGGCATCGACTACCGTTGGAATATTTGACGCTTCAAGCGTATATGTCAGAAGAGCCTTTGCGGTTTGACTTTTGGAAAGACCCGGACCAATCACCACGGCAGAAGCCGAATTTATTGCGGCGGCAAGCTTGTCGTAATCCGGCGCGGCGCCGCTTTCATAGACGGTAACGATCGCTTCGGGCAGTGCGCGCCGCACGGTGTCGGCGATCTTTGAATCGGTAAACACTTCAACCAGACCGCAACCGCTTTTATATGCGGCGCCGGCGGCAAGGAGTGCGGCACCGCTCATATTTTCGCTTCCGGCGATCACAAGCACTCTGCCGTAACTGCCCTTGTTTGAATATCTTCTTCTTTCGGGGATCATTGAAAGATCCTTTTCGTTATATGTATAAACGAAGCGGTCGCATTTGCCGCACAGATCGGCATAAATACCGATATCTCGGACCAAAAGCCTGCCGCAGTAGTCGGCTCCCGGATACAGAAGCTGTCCGCGCTTTGCATAGGCAAAAGTGACCGTCAGGTCGGCTTTGACCGCGTGCGCATATATTTTTCCGGAGTCGGCGCATATGCCGGATGGCATATCGACCGAAATTATCCGCGCATACGAATCGTTTATCATTTCGATCAGTTCTGCAAGCTTTCCGTCGATATCGCGCGAGATCCCAATGCCGAACAAGGCATCGACGATTATCGTGTATTCACGAAAGTCCGGGTCGCTTATGAATCTGACCCGACTTCTTGCGGCAGAATCGTATTCCGCTTTTACGAGTCCGCGCAACGCGCCGTAGCTTCCGGCAAGATATACCTCGGTGTTATAGAAGCGATGAATGATCCGTGCGAGCGCAAGTCCGTCAGCTCCATTGTTCCCGGTCCCGCAGACGATAAGTATCTTAGAGGTGTCAAAGCCCGATTGCTTTATTGCTTCCGCGCAGGCAAGCGCGGCGCGCTCCATCAGCACTTCGGAGGAGACTCCGATCGAGCTTGAAGTCATACAGTCGATATTTCGCATTTCTTCCGAGGTCAGCAGGTATTTCATAATAATCCCAATGTCGGCGAAGCCGACTCAAAAAGTAAACTTAAAATTTCACGCCGACCGCGGCACGGAAATTTGCGGTGTGAAACCTGAAACTTCATTTGGCGAAGTTCGCGTTTTCACACCGCTTGCCGTGCGTGCATGGCGGCAAACGGTTCGCATTTTCAGCTTATCTTTCGACTGCCGTAAGCTTTATAAGAAGTCCGATATCGTCGGGCTGAACTGCGGCGGGATACGCCGCGCGGTTGCGGTGAGCTTTGCCGCATTTTTCACATACATAGTTGATTATGTATCCGCGCTTCGAATCGGGTGTGACGCTGACGGGACGCAGCTTGCCGCCGCATTCGTTGGCGCGGTCGCCCGGATTTATATCAACATGAAGCGAATAAAGGCATTTCGGGCAATGGTCGCGTGAGCTGGTTTTGAGCGGCAAGACCTCAAAGCCGCAGTTTGCACAGATAAAACCCGAATCGTTTTTTGAGAATCTTTTGGTTTCCAAGTTTTTTTCCTTTCGGTCAGAGAGCAATTACCAAGAATAAATACATAAGAACGGCAAATGAATAAATCCGTATATCCACATTATATCCGAAAGGAGTCAAAAATACAATGACTAAGTCAAATTTTGTCGTCGGAAAACGTATAGTATATTCGATTTTTTCGACGCTCTTGATATATATGATGCTTTGCACGATGACTTTCCCGATGCTTGCCGATGGCGGACATTTCGGGGAGACGGGCGGCAGTACGGAAACATCGGGCGAGTACCCGGAAACGACAGGCGATGAAAACAATGCGGATACCGGAGTTATATATGACGGTGAGGACCAAATCGGTGAGCTTGGCAGAAGCGCCGCCGAGGGCACAATGCAAAGCGGAAACGCCATGGCCGGCACGATAATCGCAGTGGCGATAATCGCGGCAATTATAATCGCAATAATTATTATGATACCGGGAAAAAGCAAAAAATAAAAATGCGGGCTGTTAAAAAATCGATCTTTGATCATTTTTGCCTCAATAACTTTGTTTTTTAACGGCAGGACGGCGGCGTTCTGCCGCCGGGCAATGTCGTGGGTGCTAAAATTCATCTTGATTTTTTAACACCCCTTACATAATCAAGGTATTGAAAAATAACCGATAGTGCGCTATAATACAATAAAGAAGTTTAAGACAGGCGGTGAAACAATGGCGGAAAAGGAAAACAAGACCAACGCTATAAGAAAATTCGACAGCGCGAAAATCAATTACAAGATCCATCGGTACGAGCACGGAGAAGGCGCGGTTGACGGCAAAACGATCGCCGTATTGCTCGGGATCGATCCGACTAAGATCTTCAAAACGCTCGTGACCCGCGGAAGCGATAAAAATTACTATGTGTTCGACATTCCGGTTGAGAGGGAGCTTGACTTAAAAAAGGCGGCAAAAGCTGCCGGGGTCAAGTCTGTGGAGATGATCCATGTTGCAGAGATCAATGCGCTTACGGGATATGTCAGAGGCGGTTGCTCTCCCGTAGGAATGAAAAAACAGTTCAGGACATTTTTTGACTCGAGCGCCGGGGCGCTTGATACCATGCTTGTCAGTGCGGGAAGAATAGGCTGGCAGATCGAAGCGGCGCCGGGGGATATTGCCTCGTTGTGCGGCGCGCGGTATGCGGAGTTAGTACTTTCATGAGTTTTTGCGTGATTTTTCATTATACTTTGCTTTTACCGTCACGAAACCGTCATATTGGTCGGATATAATACAGTCACAAAGACAGAGGAGCGATCCCGAGTCGGATGACCGCCAAGCGGTGAAAGGAGAATGAACCATGAATGATAATATGAATTATAACGAATCAAACGATATCGAAGTAACGGGGGCAAACAGCGGAAATGAAGAAAAGCCTGTTGAGCCTGTAAACAATGCCGCGAATGTGTCGGAGACCGGATACGGCAACGTTACGAATGAGGCGGCTCACACAGTGGCATACGGCAATGATTTTGACCGTGTGAATAATGAGCACGGCGTAAATAACGGCTTTGCGGGTGAGAACGGCGAACAGCGTCGCGAAATACACATTAACGCTGACGCCGCCTCCGAAACCGCCGCGTCGGTCCATGAGAAAAAGAAGCATAAGGGGTCGAAGCGCACCGGAGTGTTTGCCGCTATTGCCGCCGCCTGCGTCCTGCTTTCAGGCGCCGCCGCATACTGCGGGACACTGTTTGCGGGAAAAGCGTTGGAAATCGGTGCGGCAGGCAATCCGTCGGTCATCTACCGTACTATCGAAAACACCGATGCAAGCGTGAAGAACACCGATTCGACTCAAGGCGCACGCGGAACTTATTCGGAGGTTGCGGCAAAGGTAGCGCCGACGGTCGTTGAGATACGCACCGAAACGGTTTCGACCAGCAGCATATTCAGCCAATACGTCACCAAAGGAGCCGGAAGCGGCGTTATCATCACCGAGGACGGTTACATTGTCACGAACAATCATGTCATTAGCGGTGCCTCCACGGTCACGGTCGAGCTTTCCGACGGTACGGAGTATGAGGCGAAAGTGATCGGCGGCGATTCCGAAAGCGATATTGCCGTTATCAAGATCGAAAAGACCGGACTTGTTCCGGCAGTGGTCGGCGACAGCACCAAGCTTGTGGTCGGCGAAGAGGTCATTGCCGTCGGTAATCCGCTCGGCAGACTCGGCGGTACCGTTACCAACGGAATTATCAGCGCGCTTGCACGTGAAGTTACCATTGACGGTACGAAGATGACCCTGCTTCAGACCAATGCCGCAATTAACCCCGGCAACTCCGGCGGCGGTCTGTTCAATCTGGCAGGCGAGCTTGTCGGCGTGGTAAACGCGAAATCCGCAGGTTCGGATATTGAGGGGCTCGGCTTTGCGATCCCGAGCGTTACGGCGACCAAGGTTGCCGAACAGATCATAAACTACGGTTATGTACGCGGCAGAGTTTCACTCGGCATCTCGTTTATGGATATCAAGGATTCCTATACTGCGATGATGTACAGAGTCAACACGCTCGGTATGTACGTGCTCGGAAGCGAGTATACCGATGAGCTTAAAATCGGCGACCGCATAACGGCGATCGACGGTAATGAAGTGACGTATTCAAGCGATCTGAAGGCGCTTTTGAAGAATTATCAGGTCGGCGATAAATTGACGCTTACCGTGGTAAGAGACGGTATGTATGTTGATGTGGAGCTTGAGTGCCGCGAGTCAACGCCGACGGTCGAGAGCGAAGACAAAAATGACGGGAACAGCGATACCGGTCGGAACGGAACATATTCGTCCCCGTTCTCATGGTTCGGATTTTAACTGCAAGGTTATGCGAAATTCATGAGTCGGCTGACCGATGACTGAATTTCGGACATCAAAGGAGCTGCTTGAAAGCCCAAAAGCTTCCAAACAGCTCCCGCACTCGTTTTTTGCGGCTGCGGATGCGGTCGGGAAAGGTTGAATGCCGTGTACAAAATACTTATTGTTGATGATGAAGAAATGATCCGCAAGCTTGTGGCGAAATATGCTTCTTTTGATGGACACAGCGTTGATGAGGCGTCAAACGGAATGGATGCGGTGGAAAAATGCCGGCGCAACAAGTATGATATCATTGTTATGGATATAATGATGCCGGAGCTTGACGGCTTTTCCGCCTGCCGTGAGATCAGGAAGTTTTCGGATACTCCGATCATTATGCTTTCGGCGCGCGGCGAGGAATACGACAAGATCAACGGCTTTGAACTCGGTATCGACGATTACGTGGTGAAGCCGTTTTCGCCGCGTGAGCTTATGCTCAGAATATCTGCGATAATGAATCGCTCGGGGAAAAAGAGTACCGTCGATGTGCCGAGGAAAAACGAGATAATCGAGATAGAGGGACTTAAGGTCGATGTCAGCGCGCGCATCGTTTATGTGGACGGTAAGCGTGTGGAAATGTCGCCGAAGGAGTATGATCTGTTCTTCTATCTGTTACGTAATCGGAATATCGCGCTGTCGCGCGACAAGATAATCAGCGACGTGTGGGGGTATGATTTCTGCGGAGACGACCGTACGCTCGGCACGCACATAAAGCTTTTAAGGAAAAGTCTCGGTCCGTACAATAAGTATATTGTTACGATAAGAGGAGTGGGATACCGTTTTGAAACGCCCGGACAGAACTGAAAAAGTGATGCGCAGACCCGGACTCAAGTGGCGCATTATCGGATATATGGGTATATTCTGCGCGGTGGCAATAGTATTGCTATGGCTGTTCCAAGTGGTGTTTCTTGACGATGTATATAAGAGCATCAAGCAGAATGAGGTGGCTCGGAGCGCGCGCAGTATTGTGAGAAATATCGACCACAGCGACCTTGACTCACTGCTTGCCCGCATCGCACAGGAGAATGAGATCTGTATACGTATCACGGACCTCGATGGTAACGAGCTTTACAGCGCTCACACGCTGAATGATTGTATTCTTCATCGTGTTGACAGTGATACACTGCGCAATTTTTATAATGCGGCGGTGACAAACGGTGGAGAAGTGACACGCTCCATACCGAGGCGCGGCTTCTTTAACGATCGTTATGATCCGGACAAGTACGGCGGAAATGTGCCCGGCGAGGATAACGGAATGGGTGAGAGTATACTCAGCACCGTGATCGTTCCGAGCAAGGTGGTGGGAGATAATGTGGTTTTATATCTCAATGCCACGACCTCTCCCGTAACGGCGACCGTGAAAACACTGCGCAGCGAACTGATAATTATTACCGCAGTATTGCTTATATTTGCGGTGCTGTTGTCGTTTGTGATGGCAAAGCAGATCAGTGCGCCGATCACTGAAATGTCAAAGGGCGCACGCAGGCTGGCGGCGGGGAATTACACGGCTGATTTTAACGGCAGAGGATATAAGGAAAGTGAGATGCTTGCGGATTCTCTGAACTATGCGGCAACCGAGCTTTCCAAAACCGACAAGCTCCAAAAGGAGCTGATCGCGAATATATCTCATGATCTCAGAACGCCGCTTACCATGATATCGGGCTATGCCGAGATGATGAAAGACATCCCGGGCGAGATGAATTCGGAAAATATTGACGTAATTATCGGAGAGGCGAAACGGCTGACCTCGCTTGTGAATGACGTTATGGATCTTTCAAAGCTCGGCGCGAATGTCGAACAGCTTAATAAGGAAGAATTCAACCTGACCAAAGCGGTCGAGGAGAGTATTGACCGTTTGCGCAGGATGAGTGCCTGTGATGGCTACGATATTACCTTTGAGAACGACAGCGACGCGATAGTATACGCAGACCGCACGCGTATATTGCAGGTGGTATATAATCTGCTTATAAACGCGATAAATCATACCGGCGAAGATAAGCGGGTGATCGTCAGACAGCTCATTCATCCGAGCGCACATTCGGTCAGGATAGAGGTGACCGATACCGGAGAGGGAATCGCCGAAGAAGAGCTGCCGTATATATGGGACAGATACTATAAGGTCGATAAGGTCCATAAACGCTCAAGTATAGGCTCCGGTCTCGGACTATCTATAGTAAGAGGCATACTTGAGCTTCATAAGGCAAAGTACGGTGTCGAAAGCCGGCTCGGATGCGGAAGTACATTCTGGTTTGAGCTGTCGTAGGGGACTTGCGGCGTACAGTTGCCGCGTTGCGTTTATACAAGTTATATAAGCGAAAAGTACATCTGCAAAAAACAGTCGGTGTTCACATTTTTTGTGAACACCGACTGTTTTTTGCGTATCTATAGTTGAGTTTTGCTTATTCAACGATAAACTGCTTTATTGAATCAACAAATTTGTCTTCATCAACTCCGTTGAGCGAAAGCGTGATCTCATGAGCAAGATCAAGGCTGAAGATGCCCATGATGGATTTTGCATCGACGACATATCTGCCGCTTGTAAGATCTGCTTCACCGTTAAACAGGGTGACTGCGTTCACAAAATTCTTTACGTCATCAATTGTTGAAAGCTTGATATTGATTTTTTTCATAGCGGTTAACTCCTTGATCTGTTATTGTTATTTTTGATCTGCAAAATATTCGTCCGTAATGTCCACAAAGCGGGTCTCTTCCTTCTTCGGTTCATCATGCTGCTTTGTACCGCAGACGGGGCAATATGCCATGTTTGATTTGATCTTGGCTTTGCACGATTTGCATCTGACAGCGCCTGTTTTGGTATCGAGCATATGAGTCAGCTTGGCAATATACTCCTGCTTTTCGATGATCTCGGGGTACATTCTGTTTTTGATCTCCCCCTCGGCGTCATGGTCGTCTGCATTATAAATAGCTGCGCCGAGTTCGTAGAACATGACTTTCAGTTTGGCTTTTTCGTTTTTGAGCTTAAGCGTAAGTTTGGCAATGTCTGAATAGTCGCCTGCTTTCTTTGCGGCCTTGTCTGCGCCGCTTCTGATGCTGTCGAAGATATCCATATTTTAACGCCTGCCTTTCATAGGTTAGTGACATTATCATATATCACCTTATCTGTTATTTTATATCATTTGAACAGTTTTGTCAATTGAAACCGAGTAAATTTTGCGATTGTTTGAAAAATGTTCATGTATTTTCGCAGAGTTTTGAAGCTTTGTGCCGATTTAAGTAAAAAAAGAGCTTTTTGTCTTTGGGATCAACCGTTTTAAAATATGGATAAAAGCGTCGGTTTCATCGTTCGGGAGCACCTTTTTGCCGTTGTATTTTGAAAAACAAAAAAAGTTTAAAAAAATTGAAAAAAGTTGTTGACAAAAGAGTAAGGCTATGATATAATGTACGAGTCGCAGGAAAACCTGTGGCAAACGGGAGCATAGCTCAGCTGG
>DHJP01000152.1:10395-10784 GCA_002404395.1 Clostridiales bacterium UBA4717 | reverse complement strand
GATGGTGAAGTTGTTCTTCGGCTCGTCCTTTGCAAGGTTTTCGTATACCGCGAATACGGATGCAGGAGTGGTGTCCTTGCTTCCGAGACCGTAACGACCGCCGACCACGGTCTTGTTTACGCCGTGAGTAGCGAGAGCGGTAACAACGTCAAGGTAAAGCGGTTCGCCGAGCGCACCGGGTTCCTTGGTTCTGTCGAGAACCGCGATCTTTTTGCAGGTTGCGGGAATAGCTTCGATGAGCTTGTCTGCGCGGAAAGGTCTGTAAAGTCTGACCTTGACAAGGCCGACCTTTTCGCCGTGAGCGAGCATATAGTCGATAACTTCTTCGGCGACGTCGCAGATAGAGCCCATTGCAATGATTACTCTGTCGGCATCGGGCGCGCCGTAGT
>DHJP01000152.1:0-10264 GCA_002404395.1 Clostridiales bacterium UBA4717 | reverse complement strand
AGGCTTCTCTGTGCTGGAAGAATATATCTCCGTTTTCCGCCGAGCCGCGAAGTACGGGGTGTTCGGGGTTTATTGCGCGTGCACGGAACTGTGCGATCGCGTCCATATCGACCATTTCGGCAAGATCCTTATAATCCCATGCTTCGATTTTCTGGATCTCGTGAGAGGTACGGAAGCCGTCGAAGAAGTTGATGAACGGTACACGACCCTTAATGGTGGAAAGGTGAGCAACCGCGCCGAGGTCCATGACTTCCTGCGGGTTGGATTCCGCAAGCATTGCGAAACCGGTCTGACGGCAGGCATACACGTCGGAATGGTCGCCGAAAATGTTAAGCGCGTGAGAAGCAACGCAACGCGCCGAAACATGGATAACGCAGGGAAGCAGTTCGCCTGCGATCTTGTACATATTCGGGATCATGAGCAAAAGGCCCTGAGAAGCCGTGTATGTAGTGGTAAGAGCACCTGCGGCAAGGCTTCCGTGAACGGCGCCTGCTGCACCTGCTTCCGACTGCATTTCGGTCATCTTGACTCTTTCACCGAAAATGTTTCTTGCCGGTTCGCCGAAGATGTTTTTATCATTGGCGGACCATGTGTCGGTCACTTCAGCCATAGGGCTGGACGGAGTGATCGGGTAGATAGCGGCAACTTCCGTAAACGCGTAGCTGACGTGCGCGGCGGCGGTGTTACCGTCCATGGAGATTTTCTTTCTTGCCATGTTTTAATTTCCTCCTGATATATTTTTAAAGAGTAAGCAAGTAGTTTATCGACCGCAAGCGGTCCATACACTATATAATAACATTTTTTTTTGCAATTGTAAAGACAAAAAGGATTACATTTTTGAGTTTTTTACGGAAAATTTCCCGAATTTGTTCAAAAAAACGGATTACTGCCCCTGCGGGCGGGTCTCGGCTTCGCTTTTGAGCGATTCAAGAGCGGATTCGCACGCTTTCGGTGATATTTTGCCGTGGTTCTTCTCGAAGTACGCTACGCTGTTGCGGGCAAGCAACAGGAAATGATTATTTAGGCTTCTGCCCTCTGCATTGCTGACGTGCGCGAGCTTGGCAAGCAATTCCTCGGGAATTCTGAGCTCAACGGTTTTCTGATTTTTCATTTTTTGATATCTCCTCTGTTCAGAGTTTTTCGTTTATACTATTGTATTGCAAAGACAAATGTGGTAAAATTATCGTATAATACCCGAAGTGGTATCGACGAAAGGACACGGATATGTTCAGAAATGTATATTCGGCGGGGATTGCCGGAATAGACGGCTTTATAGTTAATGTTGAATGTAACGCCACCGAAAGACTTCAGCTTTTTGAGATAGTCGGGCTGCCGGATGCTGCGGTAAAGGAAGCCAAGCAAAGAGTGAGAGCCGCGGTCGAAAACAGCGGATTCCTGTTTCCGGAGCTTGATATCATGATAAATCTTGCCCCGGCTTCGCGTCGTAAGGAAGGCTCGTATTACGATTTGGCAATGCTTGCCGGAATCATGGTATCGACCGGCATGATTCCCTGCGAAACCGACCTGTCCGACTGCGTATTTGTAGGCGAACTGTCGCTTTCCGGAGACGTAAGACCCGTGAACGGTGTGCTTTGCCTCTGCCTTGCGGCGAGAGACGCGGGATTCAGGCGCATATTTGTTCCGAAAGCGAATGCCGGAGAGGCGGCGGTGGTTGACGGAATAGAGGTCTACGGTATAGATAACGTACGCACGCTGCTATTGCATCTTACCGGGAAGCGTCTGCTTGAGCCGACTTTGTTTGACAAAGAGACCTTCAAGGTCGAAAACGGACGCACGGCGCTTGATTTTTCGGATGTCAAAGGACAGGTGCAGGTCAAGCGTGCGCTTGAGATCGCGGCTGCGGGAGGGCATAACGTACTGCTTATAGGGCCTCCCGGCACCGGAAAGTCGATGATGGCGAAAAGACTGCCTACGATACTTCCCGAGCTGACCTTTGAAGAGGCGCTTGAAACGACCAAAGTACATTCGATCTCCGGCGCTTTGCCGGACGGTAAGGCGCTTGTATGCACGCGGCCGTTCCGCTCGCCGCATCATACCATGTCGCCCGCAAGTCTCGTCGGCGGCGGAAGCGTGCCGATGCCCGGTGAGATCTCACTTGCACATAATGGCATTCTGTTTCTTGACGAGCTTCCGGAGTTCCCGAAGTCGGTCACCGATGCATTGCGCCAACCGCTTGAAGACGGGCAGGTGACGGTGACGAGAGCTGCCGGGCGATTTACATATCCGGCGTCGTTTATGCTCGTCTGTGCGATGAATCCGTGCAAGTGCGGTTATCTCGGTCATCCGACGCGCGAATGCTCGTGCAAGCCGGCAGAGGTGCGGAAATATCTTTCACAGATCAGCGGACCGTTACTTGACCGTATTGATATACAGATCGAGGTTCCGTCGGTCTCATACGAAGATATGTCGAAAAAAGAGGTCGGCGAATCCTCGGCGGTCATACGAGAGAGGGTCTGCAAGGCGCGCGAATTTGCGCTTGAGCGATTCAGGCGCGCATGCGAAAGCCCCGACTCCGATCTTGCTATGATATACAAGAACGCAGAAATGGGTCCGCGGCACATACGACGCTTTTGCGAGCTTGACAAATCGGCATCCGACTTACTTAAGGTGGCATATGACAGACTCGGTCTATCGGCGCGCGGATACGACCGATTGGTACGTGTTGCGCGGACGATAGCCGATCTTGCCGGCAGTGAAAATATTGCGGTCGATCATATTGCGGAGGCAATACGTTACCGCACGCTTGACAAAAAATATTGGTAAAATTTTGCAGCGGCAAAGCGAGCCGCATTTCGGAAAACCGAGATGCAAGGCAACTTTGCCGCTGCATTTTTGCGGCATAAGCCGCCGATCATTTGATTTCCACGTTGACCTTTTTGCCGTCGGTATTTGCGGCGGCTTTCATAACTGTGCGAATCGCTTTTGCAATTCTGCCGTGGCGACCTATGACCTTGCCCATATCGTCAGGCGCAACAGAAAGCTCAAGAGTGACGGAATTGCCGTCTTCGCCCTCGCTTTCGGTAATGCTGACCTGGCTCGGGTCGTCAACGATCGCTTTTACAAGATCGCCGAGGACCTGCTTCAAATCAAGCATAATTCTCCTTATGTCGGCGAAGCCGACCCCGTGTTACCTTTTCAGTCAAGAATACCGTTTTTCTTGAGCAGAGCCTTAACGGTTTCGGTGGGCTGAGCGCCGTTCTTGATCCAAGTCTTTGCCTTTTCCGCATCGACCTTGAATTCAGCGGGATCTACGAGCGGATTGTAGGTTCCGAGCTCTTCGATAAACTTACCGTCGCGAGGGCTTCTCGAGTCAGCGACTACTACACGGTAAAAGGGGTTCTTCTTCATACCCATTCTTCTGAGTCTGATTTTTACTGCCATTTTAAATGACCTCCGTAAAATAAAATTAAAATTTATAATAATTCCCGTCCCGATTATCAGAACGGCATATTAAACATACCTTTTTTGCCGAAACGCTTGCCGAAGCCTTTTCCGCCGCCGGCAAGCTGTTTCATCAGCTTGCACATCTGATCGTATTGCTTGAGCAGTCTGTTGACGTCTTCGACTTTGAGTCCGCAGCCGTCGGCTATTCGCTTTTTTCGCGAAGCATTTATGATCGAAGGATTTTCGCGCTCGTCCGGCGTCATTGAAAGGATGATCGCTTCAACTCTGCCCATTTGTTTTTCATCGACAGTTGCGCCTTTCAGATCCGATTGCTTCACTCCCGGCAGCATACCGAGCAGTTGATCGAGCGGTCCCATTTCGCGCAGTTTTGAAAATTGATCGAGGAAATCGGTGAGCGTGAATTTTTGCTCGCGCATTTTCCGTTCGAGTATTTCCGCCTGCTTCTCATCGTAGTTTTGCTGTGCCTTTTCGATCAGCGAAAGCACGTCGCCCATGCCGAGGATCCTTGAAGCCATGCGGTCGGGGTGGAACGGTTCTATCATGTCAAGTTTTTCGCCCGTACCGATAAATTTGATCGGCTTGCCGGTCACGTGACGAACCGAGAGCGCCGCACCGCCGCGCGTATCGCCGTCAAGCTTTGTGAGCACCACTCCGGTAATGTCAAGCAGATCGTTGAAGCTTTGCGCTACGTTGACGGCGTCCTGACCGGTCATTGCATCGACTACGAGCAATATCTCTGTGGGATCCACTGCCGCTTTTATATCCGAAAGCTCTTTCATCAGCACTTCGTCTACATGAAGTCTTCCCGCGGTATCAATGAATACCATGTCGTGACCGTGACGCTTTGCGTGTTCGACTCCCGCCTTTGCAATTTCAACGGGGCTTGTTTTGTCGCCCATTGAAAATACCGGAATTTCAAGGCTTGCGCCCACTACTTCGAGCTGTTTTATCGCCGCGGGTCTGTATACGTCGCAGGCGACAAGCAGAGGACGTTTGCCCTGCTTTTTGTACATACCCGCAAGCTTTCCGGAATGTGTGGTTTTTCCGGCGCCCTGCAAGCCCACCATCATTACTATTGTCGGCGGCTTTGAGGATATTGTAAGTTTGGAATTGGTCGATCCCATAAGCGCGGTCAGCTCTTCGTTTACGATCTTGACGATCTGCTGACCCGGCATAAGGCTTTCGAGCACTTCGCTTCCGACAGCGCGCTCGGTCACCGTATTTACGAAGTCTTTAACGACTTTGTAGCTGACATCGGCTTCAAGCAGTGCGAGCTTGATCTCGCGCATACCTTCCTTGACATCTTTTTCGGTGAGCTTGCCTTTGCCCTTGAATTTTTTGAAGGCTTCCGCCATTTTATCGGCAAGACTTTGAAACATAGGGTTCACGCTCCATAAAATAACTGACGCAAATTTCCGCCTTGTCATGCGGGAAAGCTTGCTGTTAAATGCTTCTGAGTTCGCCGATCTCGCGGATCAGCTCGTCAAAAGCGGTGTTACATTCGGTATTTTGACCGCTAATGTATGTATCGCGCAGTCTGCCGAGCTTTGCTATGATCTTTTCGGCAGATTCCGAAACTTCTTTGAATCGTTTGGCAAGACCGAGCTTGCTTTCGTAGTTGATAAGTTCGCTTTCCGCTTTTTTCAGCAGGTCGCGGACGCCCTGACGGGTTATTCCTATCTGATCGGCGATCTCGGACAGCGACAGATCGTCGTTGTAGTAAAAATCGAATATTTCCCTTTGTCTGTCGGACAAAAGCTCGCCGTAAAAATCGAACAGATATCCGAGACTCAGATCCTTTGAATTCATTTTCGCAACCGCCTTTGCAATGCTGTAAAGCAAAACACTTTACACATTGTATCATACATCATCCGATTTGTCAATGATTTTTTTATAACCGTCCGATTTTTTTAGCTCTGCTTTGACGGGCGGCGGCTTAATGCGGCAATTGCGGGAAATTCGAGATTTTATATTTACAAATAATGGGCTGGCAAAGCGATCGAATCGCATTGTCAGCCCATTATTTTATCAGCAGTCACTTTAAACGGCGTATTTTATCCGCACATTATTTCCTCATTATTGAAAAAGTTCCGTCGTTATAGTTTACGGTAACCTCGGTTCCGTTTGAGTAGGCGGTGCGGTAGACTCCGTCTGAGAGCTTTTCGTGATTTTCGATATATTCATATCGCTCCGGAGCCAGCAGTTCATAATCGTCTGCCATTTGTTTTATGAGTTTCGCGCTGGTTTCAAGTTCCGTGTCGTTTCCGCAGAACATATCTTCCCAGCCCATCCAATTATCTATTCCGACCCCGGCAAAATTGGCGTTAAAGCAAACGAGCGGTCTGCCGCCGAGCTCAAAATATCTTAGGCGGTTCGCAGTTCCCTTTGCGGAATAGTTCAAAGTAAAGGTGCTCGGGTTATAGGCGACGATGCCGTGATAAGCGATCTGCCAGAACGGCACGATCTCATCGCAGAGCGGAACGTCTCCGACCGCATTACCGCCGAAGGAGGCATAAAGTACGAAATCAACATCGGAAATTGCAAAATCGTAGCCGCTTTCGGAAGAGAATCCGCCGAAATTTTGTTTTGCAAGCTGCATACAGCGGCGGTACCATTTTGCACTTTCCGCTTTGCTTAACGGATGCGCTTTGTCGTGGCAGGCAAGGAGCGGCAGAATAGTTATAACGTCAATATAATGTATTCCTTCAAAACCGAGGGCGGCAAGCTTCGGCTGATGATCGGTTTCAAAGCGCTCGTATTGGCATTTGGGGCAGATCTTTAACGGACGTCCTCCCGACCAACAACGATTCTGCATTTCAAGCGAGCCGTCGCAGTGCTTTAACAGATAGCCGCGGTCGAAACAGTCGGCGATACTGTATGCGTCGGTTGCGTTGTCATGAGCGACGATGGTATAGCCGCGCTCTTTTACGTGCGCTATTGCCGCTTCCAGACCGTCGTTTCCGCCGAGCCGCGGATCGGCGGGGAATATCTGAGGAAATCTGCCGTCATGCCCCCCGATGTTCCAGCCGACAAGGCAAAACTCGGCGTGGGTTATCCCGACACGTTTGAACGCGTCCGCAATATCGCAAACCCGCTCAAAGGTGCAGGCGACGTGCATAGGCGGTTCGGTCTCGGGAGTCTGGTATTCCACCGGACTCGGAGCCGGCTTCCAGCCCTGCCTTACTCGGACCGCGATTCCGTCAAGGCTTCTTTGAAGTCTCGGATCCTGCTTTGCCCTTTCGCGAAGCGGCGTGCAGCCTCCGCGAGTCAACTGATATTCGCGGTACTTTTTTGCCATTTCCGTATAGGAGCCGTGTTCAAGACGATGATATTCCACGATAATATCCGTGTCTGGAAGCTTTCCGTCAAGGAAAAAGCGTGGGTAGAGATAATAATTTCCGTCTTTTACTCCGAGCACAGTGCCGAAATTTTCGCGCATCTGCGTTACTATGGCGAGAATACCGTCGCTTCCGCGATCGTAGCCGAAGCATCCGATAAATGAAAAATCGCGCACTGTTTCGGCATCGGCCCGCGGAATGAACTTAGTGCAGACGGTTCCGGAGGTTCCTGCGTCACTGTAAAAGGCGCCGCGGTCGCCGACGCGGGCGCAAAACAGGTCAGGCCCGAAGTCTATGTGATCTATTCCCGTTGTAAGTTCCGCACGGCGAATCGTCAGAATGAGGGCGGAGTCGGACTGTTGAGCTTCCGTTTCGCGGAGTTCTTCTGAGCCGTTCAGGTAAATGATTTTGTATTTCATATTCAAGAGATTCTCCGATATTTATTATGGTGTGTTTATTTTATCATTTTCAATATGTCGGGCAAATGCACATAATAATTATATTTTTGCACAATTTGACGTCGTGCCTATGGACAAATCGGATCAGCCGTGCTACAATATGTAAAAAGCACCGGAGGTGGATCGATGAGCTTTCAGTCACTTAAGGAATTGTGCGACAGAGAATTTGCGGTTACCGAGCTTTCCGCGTGTGTGTATTCGGGAAAAGAAATAGGCTTGAAAACCGTGCGCTCAAAGGGACAGCTTCAGATGCAACGGTTATATTATATTAACGGCGGCAGAACTAAATTTGTGCTGAATGATTCCGAAACTATCTGCTGCCGCAAGGGCGATATCGTGTATTTGCCGCCGGACGTTACTTACGTGTCATATTGGGATGACAGCGCCGATAATTCAACGCTGTTGATCAAATTTAATCTTTGCTCTGAGGAAAAAAGCTTGCTTTTGTCGGATCAGCTTTTTGTTATCGCGCATGACGAACACGAATTTTACCTTAAGCTGTTTTCAATGTTTGTAAGGATCTTCTCGGAGGGCAAGCTCGGATATCGGTTAAAATGTCAGGCGTTATTGCTTGAAATAATTTATTCGATGCTTCCCGATCTCATAGCCCCGCAGAACGAGAGCGAAAAGCAGACGGTCAATCGCGGAATACTATATATCGAAAACAATTATATGAAGAAGATAAGTATTGACAAGATCGCAAAGCTCTGCTTGCTTTGTCCGTCCGTATTCAGAAAGCGTTTTCATGAAGCTACGGGAATGTCGCCTATCGAATATAAAAATTTTCTGACAGTCTCAAAGGCGGCGGAGCTTTTGAGGACGGGCGAATATACGATCGCTGAGGCGGCGCACGAAGTCGGTATTGATGATGTTTACTATTTCAGTCGGCTTTTCAAAAAACAGATCGGCGTTTCGCCGAGGAATTATAGAAAAATAAATTGCGAATGATAAAAATTTTTTTCACGATGCGACCTGAAGAAAAAACTTTTCGGGTCTGCACCGTGAAAGGCGAACGATCAATCGCGATTTTTCTTTTTCTTAATTTCAGCAATTTTTGCACCGATCAAGTAGATAATGACCGAGCTTATCGAAAGAGTTTCATTCATTATGCCTGCAATCGAGCCAACGTGGATACCATAGCATAGCTGAGAGCATGAAGTCAGAAACGTAAACAGCCGAATACGGTTTGGAGTAGCCGACCATGAGGCTATGCACGAAAGCGTGAACGACAGCATTGAAACGAGCGACCACGCATCACGGCGAACGAGCAGGACGCTTATCCAACCGACAAGCACCATGCCGATAAGCAGTTTGACGCTTCGTTTTTCTTTGGGAATTTTAATAAACAATATTTCACGCAATACTCCGGCCACGGATATTGCCATGCCTGAAAAAGCGCCTATCATGCCGTTGTGAAATATCCAAAGAAAATCGCATATAAGCTTCAGGACAAGATAGGCGCTTCGTTTGCGCTGCCATGGCAGCAGGAAGGCAATTCCCATTGCGGTAAATCCGACGGCCTGTCCGACGAGCAGATAAGTGGAGTTCATAATTTTTTCCTTGCAAAATTTAGGATTTTTAACACATTATATCATAAAAACCGTGCTTGAAAATAAATAATTCAATTCGGTATTTGCACAATCCGATATATTGTGAAATACAAGCGGGAATGTATGAAACAAGAGCGA
The DNA here is from genome assembly GCA_002404395.1 of Clostridiales bacterium UBA4717. GTDB lineage: Bacteria > Bacillota > Clostridia > Oscillospirales > CAG-272 > UBA4717. Next base: position 1,354 of record DHJP01000152.1, on the reverse strand, counting down.
GCTTTTATGTATATATTTCTTTAGCCTGCAAACACTAATCTCACAACAAATTGCCTTAAGATGAGATATAATACAATAGGCAACCGAAAGGAAATGATATATATGAAAGCTACAGGAATTGTCAGACGCATCGACGATCTCGGACGTGTGGTTATACCTAAGGAAATAAGAAGAACAATGCGTATTCGTGAGGGAGACCCGCTTGAAATTTATACCGATCGCGAAGGAGAGGTCATATTCAAAAAGTATTCGCCGATCGGTGAACTCAACAGTTTTGCGGCGCAGTATGCCGAAACCCTGCATAAGACCTGCGATATGGCGGTAATTATTTGCGACCGTGATGTGATAATTGCGTGCGCGGGACTTCCGAAAAAAGAATATTACGAAAAATCTTTCTCGTCCGAGCTTGAGAATATAATTGAAAACCGAACCTTTTATCACTATTCGGAGGGCGCCGAAAGGATCCCGGTTACGGGTGACGGTGAGTCGTCGCACTACGTTTCCTGCGCGATGCCGATAATCTCGGAGGGAGATATTATCGGATGCGTTGCGTCGATCATTACCGAAAATGTGGAAAAGGTTGATGCCGACGCGGAATCAAAGCTGATCCAGACTGCCGCCACATTCCTGGGCAAACAGCTTGATGCCTGAGTTTTAATTATAAATATATTACTTTAACAGAGGTCGGTCAATGCTTTTTGCATTGACCGACCTCTGACCTTTATCGGGCGCGCCGCATTATTTGATCCTACGGCTCGAGTTGACACCGCATTTCATGTTTTTTGGGTGTGCATCCGAATTTTTGCTTATAAAGGCGAATGAAAAAAGATAAATTTGAAAATCCGGATTCAAACGCCGCTTCAGACACGTTATATTCCCCGCTGCATAATTTGTTTCGTGCATTTGACAGCCGAATGTCGTTGCGGTAATCTATCGGCGACATACCGATATATTCGCAAAATAATCGTCTGAAATTCGTTTCGCTCATGTAGCATAAAACGGCGTAGTATGGCAACCTGTTCGCTTTTGTTTCATATCGGAGTCAAAAGACAAACACGCCGAAGACTGCCGCATCGGCGTGATCTGCAGGCGGCTACGCGGCTGTCGGAAACTTTGAGACGGAAATTGCAGTCGGCTTATCGCTTGACGGAATAGTCGGAAGGACGGTTGAAAAACTGAATGAAACGGCGAAAAATCCGCGACAGCGGCGGAGTCGAGACGATTGTTTTGGAATGGATGTTACGGATCCCGAAGTGGTAAAGGTTGATGGTGGATTCCTTACGCTTTCGGGCGTTTGATGTAATTTATTCAAAATAAAAAGAAAGCTCTCACGATGATATGCACCCCAAAAGTT
>DHJP01000205.1:11255-16531 GCA_002404395.1 Clostridiales bacterium UBA4717 | reverse complement strand
AACTTTTGGGGTGCATATCACTTGAGCTTTGCCCGTTTTTATAAATAATTCTTGAGCGTTATCAATTCCGCCCTGCCGTACGGCAGGGCGGAATTTTATTTATAAAAGTTGCAAGTGTTCACGGTTACATTTGTTTTTTTATTCGATTGAGCGCACCTTTTTCAAGGCGGCTGACCTGCGCCTGCGATATCCCGATCTCCTCGGCTATTTCCATTTGTGTCTTCCCGTTGAAAAAACGCATATTGACGATCTTTTTCTCGCGCGGGGTCAGTTTTTTCATGGCTTCTCTGAGGGCGATGTCCTCAAGCCAATTTTCGTCGGTGTTGTCGTTGTCGCTGATCTGGTCCATCACGTAGATAGAATCGGTACCGTCTGAATACACGGGATCATAAAGCGAAACCGGTTGAGCGATTGCTTCAAGTGCCGCCGATACCTCGGCAAGCGGCTCTCCGAGCGCGGCGGCAATTTCCTCGACAGTCGGATCGCGTGCGGTTTTTGCGCATAACTGCTCTCTGACCCCGAGCGCACGGTAAGCAAGGTCGCGGACCGAGCGGCTCACTCTGATTGAGTTGTTGTCTCTTAGATATCGCCTGACTTCACCTATTATCATCGGAACGGCATAGGTGCTGAACTTCACCTCGACATCAATATTGAAATTATCTATTGCTTTGATCAAACCGATGCATCCTACCTGAAAGAGATCGTCGGCATTTTCGCCGCGTCCCGAGAAACGCCCGATTATGCTTAATACAAGTCTGAGATTTCCGTCGATCATTGCGGCTCTTGCCTGCGCGTCACCGGCTTTTATTCGCCGCAGGAGCGAATCTTTTTCTTCGTCGGTCAGTACCTTGAGCTTTGATGTATTTACACCGCAAATTTCAACTTTGTTGTAGTACACCCGAACACCTCCCTTGTTGTATATGAGAAGTATTGACGAGTGCATCGGTGGTTTATTCAGATATTATGCTGTCAAAATTACCCGATGTCGATAAGTACGTTTACGTGCTGAAATGGCTTTGTTTCAAAAACGGCAAAAAAGCGAGCCGTCCACGGCTCGCTTGAATATTTGATTATAAATCGCACTTTAAAAAGGCTGCGCATTAAAAGTTCAGGCATTCTGGCTCGATTTGAGCGGATCGTCGTCACAGGTATAACGGTGAATATCCGCGCCGACTGCAGCAAGTTTGCCGACTATGTCCTCATAGCCGCGCTCAATATAGCGGATATCTTCGATCTCGGTACGCCCCGAGGCGGTAAGCCCGGCGATAATCATTGCCGCACCCGCACGCAGGTCAACAGCTCTCACCGGCGCCCCCGAAAGCGGTAGTCCGCCCTTGAAAGTGGCGCAGCGACCGTCTACCGTAATGTCGGCGCCCATGCGCTTCAGCTCTTCCACATATCTGAAACGATTGTCATATATGCCTTCGCTGAGCGAAGAAACTCCGTCTGCAAGGCAAAGCAATACGCTGAACTGCGGATTCATGTCTGTAGGAAATCCGGGATAGGGAAGCGTTTTGATCCTGACCGGGGCAAGCTCGCCCGTGCGTGAAATGATCACCGAGTCGTCAAGCGTTGTAACCGAAACTCCCATTTCTTCAAGTTTTGCGGTAATTGACTCAAGGTGCTTCGGAATTACATTACATATCTTGAGCGTTCCGCCGGCTGCCGCTGCCGCGCACATATATGTGCCCGCTTCGATCATATCGGGAATGATCGCGTATGTGGTGCCGTGAAGCTCCGTGACGCCTTTGATCTTGATGACGTCGGTTCCGGCTCCGGTGATGTTTGCGCCGCAGGAATTTAAGAAGTTGGCAACGTCAACAATATGCGGCTCACGCGCTGCGTTTTCAATAACAGTAAGCCCGACGGCTTTGACCGCCGCAAGCATAACATTTATCGTGCCGCCGACTGTAACATTATCAAAATATAAGTGTGCTCCCGTAAGTCCCATCGGCGCAATTGACTCGATATTTCCGCTTTCAATCGTCGTGTCCGCGCCGAGCGCCTCAAACCCTTTGATGTGCTGGTCGATCGGACGCACGCCGAAATCACAACCGCCCGGGAAGCTTACCGATGCGCGGTTGAATCTGCCGAGCTCGGCACCGACAAGATAATACGAGCCGCGCATTTTTCGTGCAAGCTCATATGGCGCAGAGCCTTGGATCATCCGTGTCGAGTCGACCTCAATTGAGTTTTTCGAGAGCATTTTAACTGTGCAACCCATTGCCGCGAGGATCTCAAGCGAAAGGTTGACGTCGCTGATGAGCGGTACATTCTCAATAATACATTTGGATTCGGTGAGCAGAGAAGCAAAAATGATCGGAATTGCCGCATTTTTGCTTCCGCTGATATCTATACTTCCGTAAAGCGGACGTGAAGATTCTATTACGATCTTTTCCATCGTTCAGACTCATTTCCCGGCAAAATATTTAAGTGCAATATATCGTAAGCCTTTTCGCGGCTTGCCGAACGGCGAAAAGGTCATATGTAATCAAGAATTAAAGGATACGGGTGCAAAATATACAAAAATCGGCACACTTACCCACCTAAAGTATATCATATATTATTCACAAATGGAAGTGCAAAGATACTAATATTTACATTATGTTAACATATTTTTAATCATTCAAAGAGTTCACAGTTGACCGCATCGTAAATGCGCACTGCCGGCTCGTCGGTCGTAATTTTAAAGCCGGGCAGAAAATATACCGCAGAGCGATCGGAATTGAAATATGGGCAATAGACTCGTTCAAGCGAAGTGATGTTATAAACGGTTTCGGCGTTGTCCGAGCCGAGAGCAAGCTTGGTCTGCAGTTCTTTTAAGAGTATCGAAAGTTGGTCATACAGTTCGCTTGAATATGCGCTTGAGTTATCTGCAAAGAACCATGCGCCGTCCGCGGAAACGATTTTCCCGTCAGCGAGCGTCAGAATAAGCCTGTTGTCGGTAATATCGATTCCGTCAGCGGTTTGTACACAGCAGATATATGTTTTATCGTTCTCGGTGCTTCGATAGTCATATCTGTAAGAGAATGAGGAGACGCCGGCGAAGGTAAGCTTGTTTAAAAAGCTTGCTGCAAGTTCGGTTTCTTCCTTTGAAAGCGGTTCGGCGGAAACCTCGGCGTCCGCAACATTTGACGGCGCATCAAACACTTCCGCATTATCGGCGTTTGCTGAGGTCAGGTCATATGTTGCGATGGGGGAGATGATCGCCCTTTCGCTGTCGTCCGGGGCGGAATATGAGAATCCGAAGCCGCTTCCGAACGAAAAGGACGAGCCGTCTGCGGTATAAATGCGGATCGTGCCGTCAGGAAGCACATTTACGCTTTCCTTGACGCTGTCGGATATTTTTTCGGCTACGGTCTCGTATCCGATGCCGGAAAAGGATGATTCGATGATCTTTAGTGATTCAAGTTCATCGGGTATCAGCGAAGGATCAATGAGTATTCCGCCTTCTCCGAGAATCCCTACGGTGTTTTCGATACTGTCCTTTTCAAGGCGGCTTTTGCCGTTTCCGAGTATAAGGATATTTACCGCAAGGAATATATCAAGCAAAAGCAAGACAATGATAAGATAGATCTTTACGTTTTTCCAATTCACGTTTTTACCGCCTTGTGAAGCTTATATTTTCATTATATGAAGTCGGACTTCGATTTGTTATCGACTTATCCGACAGCAAACGACAACGTATACGTATCGTCCGCGGCTTCGGCTTTTGTATATATCGGCTCGATCCAATTCACAGTCTCGGATTTTGAAGTGAGCCGCTTATATATCATGCCGAGCGGAAGCGCAGCGAATCTTTCGGGAAGCGCTTCAAAACGGGTGCAGCCGAAAACGGCGGAAACAAGCCCGTTTCTGCCAAAGGTTAGGCGATAGGGCGCAGTGTCAATGCGTATACCGTTGTTATATTTTGAAAGCTCGATTATCACGAGACCGGACTCATCCTTTGAAAAAGCCGTAATGCGGAGCACGGAAGAGTCGGACAATTCGGGAAAACTGTCGTTTAGCAATTCGGTAAACTTGACTGCCGCGTTAAGCATATCGAACAGATCGTAACGGCTTTTGCCGGGCTTGGAATATCCGAGCAGCTTCTTGAAGCTCAATTCGCCGCCGGACTCGGAATCAAAAAACACTTCTCCCTCGGCGGTGAGCTTGAGACTTGCTGAGCTTGAGACAAATACGGTAGTATTATTGTGATCGATGTAGGAGCTGGTCTTTTCGGGATTCATGCCGAAAATTTCGGGCAGATCCGCGGCGTTTTCACCGAAGATTTCCGGGTAAGACGTGCATTTTAACTCCGAGTATGCGATCGCTCCGGCAGAGATGAACGGTGCGGCAGAGCCATCGTTGAAAATAAATTCGGCTTTGGAGAATGAATCTGAGTATGCGTCAAGATAGGCGGTGTCGGCATATGAGATTACAAGTCTATCGTCGTTTTTTGCGGTTGATTCGTATATTTTTCCATTCATTCCGAAAATGAGCACGCGGGCAGTGGTCTTTTCTCCGTCATCCTCGGTCAGCAAAGCGATTGCTTCAACATATATGCTCGGCGCTTCCGAAAAATCAGATGATACGGCTTCGCTTCCGAGCGCACAGGCACAGATCACGGGATAGGGAAGCGGAGATGCGTATTTGAAATAGATCAATCCGGGCGAGTCATCAAGCAGTGCCGCAGCAGCGCTTGCGTTAAGACCGCTTTCGGATATCTTGCTTTCTTTTCCGAAAATATCGGTGATAACATTGTCAAATTCAGTGTATATCGTCGATATGAGCGTATCGTTTGCATATGCCGCAAGCAATATATCGTCGTTTCTGTAGGCAATTGCGATCGGAAGCGCAAGCGACGCGCGAATATCATAATCGATTGATTCAGCACTGTTTCCGACTATCCACAAACGATCGAACACTGCTTCGGATTTTGCATGCGTCGGAAAATTCAGACCGATGAAAAGCGAGAACAATACCGGCGAAGCAAGGAGCAGTATCAGAATTATTATGTTTTGAATAATATCCTTCTTTGATCTTTTCAATTGATAACCTCACTTTGCGCCGCATATCGCGCGCTTACTGTGTGCTTGAAACAAGCGATGTGAAACCGCGGATGCTGCCAGACTGCTTGAAAAACGGCAAAAGCGTCCTGCAAAATGCGTTTGGCAGATTTGGGTTATGCATTGTCCGCGCCGTCAGAGAGCCACGCCACAAGCGGAAGCTTGATCGTGACGGTACTGCCTTTGCCGAGCGTGCTGTCTATTGAGATCTCTCCGCCGTGAGCGCTG
>DHJP01000205.1:3725-11197 GCA_002404395.1 Clostridiales bacterium UBA4717 | reverse complement strand
CGGTCTCACTTGTGCGCGATTTTTCAACGCGGTAGAAACGTTCAAAAATGTGATCTAAGTCCTCAGGTGGGATTCCGATCCCGTTGTCGCTCACCGAGATCACAACGTTTGAATCGGATTCGGCGTGCGCGCTTACCTTGATATGTCCTCCGTCCGGCGTATATTTGACTGCATTTGAAAGTATATTGATGAGCACCTGCTCGATCCGTTCACGGTCGGCACTGATCTCCGGCAAGGATTTGTCGGTTTCAAGCTCAAGTATATGACGGTGCGCGCGCGCCTCAACGCCGATCACATCGGTTACGTGCTTTATGCTTTCGGCAAGGTCATAGCGCGTGATCTTCCAACGCGTTTTTTTGTTGTCGAGCCGTGAGAGCGTAAGTAAGTCTGAGACTATGTGAGTCATGCGGTCGGATTCGGTAAGGATCATGTCAAGGAACATTTTCCTTATGTCCTCAGGCATATCACGATTTTCAAGTATCGACTCGGCGGCACCGCGTATGCTTGTAAGCGGCGTGCGCATTTCGTGCGATACGTTCGCGACAAATTCGCGTCTGGCTTTTTCAAGCTCATAGCGGCCGGTTATATCGTGTATGACCGTAATTATGCCTTCGTGATTCGTGTTGTTTTCGGAGTAAGTGATGTTGCCGAAGTTGATGTCAAGGACCTTGCCCTCATACATTATATCGCTTTCAACGAGCGATTCCGAAAAATGCGGTACAGGCGATTTCGATTTGTCCTTTGACGAGCCGTCAAGCTTAAGCAAACGCATGAAGCTTGTCAGATTGAATTTTTTGTCGTATGCCTTGCCGAACAGATCGACTGCGGCGCGGTTGACATGAAGCACGCGTCCGTCCTCTGTAAATGCGATCACACCGTCACGCAAATAGGTAAACACGGTCTCAAGCTTCGAGCGTTCGTTTGAAGCGGCGTCAAGCGTATTTTTGAGCGCGGTCTTCATTTCGTTGAAGGTCGCAGAGAGCATACCTATCTCATCTTCGGACAAAACTTCGATATCGTGGTCGAAGTCACCCTCTCGCAGATGCTTTGCGCTCTCGGTCAGCTTACTGATCGGAAGCGTGATCGTTCTTGAAAGAAAGAACGAGAGCACTACCGCGAACAGGAGACTGACAAGCATCGACTGCAAAACAATGTTTAAAAGGATGCTGATGAAGCTTTTCATCTCGTCCATTGAATCTTTGATGTAAAGCACGGCTTCACCGCTCAGATTTACGGCGTAGTCGCAGTATTCGGAGCTTCCGGGCAGGAGAGTACCGTCAGAGCCGTTCAACGCGGCGATCAGATTTTCGCTTTTCGGGAGCTTGTTTCCGAGCTCGTCGTCGGTGCCGTCGATATAATTGCCGAATTTGTCAAGCAGATAGCAGTTGCGGTAATCGTCGATACCGAGCTTGCCGTAGTATGATTCGAGTATCGGCTTAAGAGAACCTCCCGTCGGGTCGGTAACCAGCGCTTTTTCAAGCTCGCTTTCGAGTCGGTCGTTGGTTTTGAGTACGCTGTCAAGTCCCGAGTAAAAGTCGCGCCGGTAATAGTTCGTTACGCTGTTTATCAGTATGACTCCGCTGAAAGTCATAACTACGAATATGAACAGCACAAGGATCAGGACGATCTTAAAATACAGACTTCGTTTCACTTTAATCAGCTTCCGGCGTTGCCGGCACAGAACGATGATCGGTCAATAATTGTAAGGATTATTTGAAATAGTAACCTACGCCGCGCTTTGTAAAGAGATATTCGGGCTTGGAGGGGTTAGCTTCAAGCTTTGAGCGGAGTCGGCTCACTGTTACATCGACCGATTGAGTGTCTCCGAAAAATCCGTCATAACCCCACACCTGTTTTAACAGCTCCTCACGTGTGAATACTTCGTCGGGATGTCTGACAAGAAAGAGCAAAAGCTCATATTCCTTTTTGGTCAGGTCGATCTGTTCGTCTCCGCGGCAAACGTAGTAGCGCGCCGTGTCGATCGTCAGCTCTCTGATCTTTATGGTCTCGGATGCGGCGGCATCGGCATTTATAAGCTCGCCGCCCGCACGGCGTATGTTGGCCCTGATACGCGACAAAAGCTCGTTTATCGCAAACGGCTTGGTAACATAATCGTCGGCGCCCGTGTCAAGCCCCATGATCTTGTCAACCTCTTCGACTCTGGCTGTCAGGATTATTATCGGAGTCGTAAGCTTTTCACGCACCTTTCGGCAGACGGTAAAGCCGTCAAGCTTCGGCAACATCAAATCGAGCAAGATCAGATCAAATCTTCCGGAAAGCGCTTTTTCAAGTCCCTCCTCGCCGTCGGTGGCTACGTCGTAAGCATAGCCCGCCTGCATGAGATTGTAGGCAAGGGTAAGTGCGATATTTTTTTCATCCTCAACGATAAGAATACGCTTCTTGTTTTCTTCCATGGCAGATAGTTCCTTTCGGTATTATTTTGATCAGAACGGCGGTGTAAAGGTTTCAAGACAGGCTCTGATCGTGCATTTTGTGCGATTTGCTTCAACAAATTCAAGTACACGTTTCAGCACGCCCGTTGCACTGTCGTCAGATGAAAATTCCATTACTGCGATATTGTTTGCAAATATACCATCAATGAGTGAATTTGCGGCGTTAAATTCGGAATAGTACCCGTCGTATGAGTACAGATTGTAGCTCCAGACATTGTAGCCTGCTTCTGTGACCTCCGCTTTGCCGTCGGAGCCGTCAGGCAAGCGTACAGTCCGTGTTTTCAGCTTGAAAATACGGTAAAGCAATTCGTTTGTGCGGTCAAAATATCCTATCAGCTCTTCGCTTGAGTAAGCGTCGGAATCGGCAAGCAGTCCGAGCGAGTGCCCCGAGGCGATTATCGACGCAAGCTTGTCGCTGTGAGACGTGAGGTCGTCGTATGTGATGAAGAAAGTCGCTTCAACGTCGTATTCGTCGAGCAATTCAAGAATTTGATCGACCGCGTCAAGCGAGCCTCTGAAAGTCAGATACAATGTGCGGTAACCGAGCACACGGACAGGCTTGTTTTCGGAATTTGAAGCGGTTTCGGTGACGCTCGTTTCTCTTTTGGATTCGGAAGAACTCTCTGATGCGGTGTCGGCGACGGTTTTGAGAATTGCCGGATTGAACTTTGCAAGCAGCTCGCGGAAACTCAGCTCCTCGCTTCCGTCGGTGATCCTCAGCGCGGTCGCGCCGTTGAGCTTGCCGGTGAAGGTCTGATATCCGAATCCGAGCTGTCGGCATACCTCGGCGGCAGGGACGTAGTTTTCATTATAATCGAGCTTGTAGGTCTTGATGTAGAGGTATTCGTCAAAGCAGTTGGTGGCAATGCCGGTGTTGGCGTCAAATGAAACATACAGCTCGCCGTGTGTAATAACAAAGGTGTCAAGCTCACGGTTGATCCGGACCTTGGTGTTGGAAAGCTGCGGAAAGATCGAAACGGGAACATAATATACGCCATCGATAAGCCGCAGTGGAGCGCGGTCTTCACGCGGCCAGGTCGAATCGTTGAAATATAACAGCGGCTCGTCAAGCGGCATTGCGACGACATTGCCTGCGGCAAAGCCGAGGCACAGAATGACGAGTGCGGCGCAAAGCAATGCGGCGCACGTTATATTGCGCTTTTTCATAATTCAAAATTTGCAGGCGGAGCCTGCTCGGAAAAGTGAAGATATCGGCGCGATCTGTATTGTGCAACTGTCGGTTTATCAGCTGTTTTGCACTGCGAAATAGGCGGCGGCGAGCTTCACGACCTCTGAATAGCTCTTTTCGCCGGATTTGACTCCCTGCGATTTCAGCACGCCGTCATTGACATTGCTCATGATGTCTCCGAGCTTGCCGAGAGAATGCTTGTCATAAATCTCTCCGTATGCAGAAAACTCAAAGCGGATACGCAGATCAAGCCTTGAGATCAGCTCTGAACAATATTCGGGGTCCTCAACCGCGAGTGTGTTTATCAAATATTGAAGCAGATTAAGGCTTGAGGCATACTTTATATAAGCGTTGTCGGAACATTCGCTTACAAGGTAAGCGACGAAGTTCGCTTCATCTTCTTTGGCGAAACCGCGTTGGTGAGCCATTTCGTGAGCGGCGGAATAGGTCACGGTATAGTCGGGAAATGTAGTGCTGACGTTTGCTTCGCCGGTGTAATAGCAGTACAGACCGGAGATGCGCAAAGCCGCAACTGCGTCACTGATTATAAAAGGTTTTATCCGCGAATCAAAGCTTCTGATAAAGCCGAATTTTTGCGAAAGCTTTTCGTATGCAAGCACAAGTTCATCGGAAAGCTCATCGAGCGTCATGTCCGAGCGTGAGCTTGCACCGTAATCAAAGCTGACGCTGTCGGAAAGCATATTCACGTCGTCAACAAGTGCCGACGCGCAGTATTTTAGATCATCGATGCTGATGTTTTCGGTGTCAAGTCCGAGCCTTGAAGCAAGAGGCGTGCAGCTGTATGAAACGCCGAGCATAAGCGATTGCAGTGCGATTATCAGCGATAGTGCGTAAGCTGAGAACAACAAAAGCTTCGACAACGACAGATTCCTGACCGCCGCAACTATAAAGAGCAACGCGATCGTCGGAACAAGCAGTATCAGAACCGTTTCGGTCACCGAAAAAGGAATCAGAGAGGTAAGCGCGGCGAAAAATTCTCTGAAATAATGCGAGACCATCAGCGTAAAAAGGTCGGCAAAACGCTCGTTAGCCGCGGCGACGTATCTTACAAGCAAGGTAACAAGAAATATTGTAAGCGGCGGTATAAATTTGATAAAGATTTTTTTGCGTTCCGCTGTTTTCGCGGAAACGGGCGGGGTGTTTTGCGTCATGAGTTGTCCTTTCGGAGATTTTTGATATACTTATCGAAAATTTCAATATACGGCAGAGTTTTCTCTGCGATAAATTCTTTGTGCCTGCCGTCAAACGGGTCGTTAAACGAAAGTCGGTAAGCATGAAGCGCGAGTCTTGCGAAGTCGTCGGCGTTTCCGTAAAGTCCATCTCCGAGTATCGGATGACCGATCGCCGCAAAATGGACTCTCAGCTGATGTGTGCGCCCGGTGATTGGGGAAGCCGAAACGAGGGTCACGCCGTCGGAGATCCTTAGCGCGCGGTATGAGGTCAGCGCGCTTTTTGCACCCGGCTCGGAAAGCGCACAGGTCACTCTGAGCATAGTGCTTTCCGAATGGCGTCTGATCGGGAATTCCACTTTTCCGTCGCCGCAAAGCTCGCCCTTGAGCAAGGCTAAGTATTCTTTGACAAAACCGCCCTCGAGTCTGACGCGCGCAAGCTTCGCGGCGGAAAACTTCGACTTTGCAAACAATACAATGCCGCTCGTGTCAAGGTCAAGCCGATTTACCGCACGGAAAACAAAAGGTTCCTGTCGCGTCTCGTACAAATATGCAAGCGCATTTGCAAGCGAATCGTCGCGGTGGTTATGAGAGGGATGAGTCGGCATACCTGCGGGCTTGTTGAGCACGATGTAGTTTTCGTCCTCATAAATTACCGAGAGCGGGAGCGCACGCGCAACTACATTTTCGGAAACGCGGTGTTCACAGTCGCCGATCGCAAGTGAGAGAACTTCGCCCGCTTGCATAATGTGCCTTACGGTTACGCGGTTTCCGTCAACACAGATGCCGAAAGGGTCGGATTTAAGTGCCTTTACGGCATTGTTTGAAAAGCCGAGAATCGAAAAGAGTATTTCTTTGACGCTTTTCCCCTCAAGCTCCGGATCGGCAATAATGTTCATAACTCCGCCTGCAGCACCTCGTTTTAAATTATTATATACATAATTATAACACCCTTTTCGGATAATAGCAACTGTTTTTTTGAAATACGGAACACAATATTCAATTTGTGCGTAAAATTGTAAATTTACCTATTGATTTGAGCCGAAAAATATTATATAATACTAATGATTTACCCGTGCCGCTATGGCTTCGGTTTCTGAAAGCGAGGATTTTTGATAATGAAAAAGAAAGTCAGAAAAGCGATAATACCTGCTGCGGGACTCGGAACGCGGATGCTTCCGATCGCTCACGCCGTACCGAAAGAAATGCTTCCCATTGTCGATCGCCCCGCGATTTCATACCTGGTCAAGGAGGCTGTCGATGCCGGTGCGGAAGATATTCTCATCATCACCAACCGCGACAAGGAATGTATTGAAAATTATTTTGATTACTCAATAGAATATGAGCAGAAACTGCGCGCCTCGGGTAAGCTTGACAGACTTGATGAGATGCGCATGATCGCCGATATGGCAAATATATATTTTATTCGCCAGAAGGAAATGAACGGGCTCGGACACGCTGTTGCGAGAGCTGAAAGCTTTGTGGCAAACGAGCCGTTTTTCGTGTTGTACGGAGATGATGTTATAATCTCGGAAAGCCCGGTCTGCGCACAGCTTGCGCAGGCATATTTCAAATATAAAAAACCGGCAGTAGGCGTGAAGTATGTGCCCGACGAGCTTATAGGGAAGTATTGTTCGCTTAAGACCGAGCCGCTCGGAGGCAATATCTATGCGGTGGACGATATGATCGAAAAGCCGCGTCCCGGTGAAAAATTCGGAAACTTTTCGATTCTCGGCAGAGTGCTGCTTACTCCCGAAATATTCGACTTTCTCAGAGTTACGCGTCCCGGCGCCGGCGGTGAGATACAACTTACCGACGCCATGAAAATGTTGGCTCAGGTGAACGGCATGGTTGCCGTCGATTTTGAAGGCGAACGCTTTGACTTCGGCTCAAAGCTCGGTTTTCTGTGCGCAAACGTAAAGGAAGGCGTAAAATCTGCCGAATGCGGCGAGGAATTTGCAAACTTTTTAAAGGAATTTGTTAAAACGCTGTAAATGCCGCCGACTGTGGGCAAAGGAGTGTGTTATGGAAAATAATCGTGTAAACAAGGACAACTATTATCTTGATATTGCCGAAACGGTTGCCGAGCGCAGCACTTGCCTTCGCCGTCATTTCGGCTCGATCATCGTTAAGAATGACATTATCATTTCAACCGGATATAACGGGGCGCCGCGCGGCAGAAAAAACTGCACTGACCTGTGTACCTGCCGACGTGATGAGCTTAACATTCCGCGCGGCGAACGCTATGAGCTTTGCCGTGCGGTCCACTCAGAGGCTAATGCAATAATTGCCGCGGACCGCGACCGAATGCTCGGAGCAACCCTGTATATGACCTGCGTAAACGCAAAGGACGGCAGTTTAATGGACGGCACCACCTCTTGCATGATGTGTAAAAGGCTTATAATAAACGCCGGTATAGAACGTGTGATAATCAGAGATAACAAAAACGATTATCGGGTCGTTGAAGTTGGTGATTGGATCAAAAACGACGACAGTTTGAGCGACAAGCTCGGTTATTGATGGCGCAATACATATCTGTGTCAGTTTGACTGAGGCAATAATGACCGATGACGGGTGAAAATATGAATTTTGAACTCAGGCGGCTCGGTGCTGACGCTCTTTCGGAATTGCTCGCGATTG
>DHJP01000205.1:805-3683 GCA_002404395.1 Clostridiales bacterium UBA4717 | reverse complement strand
CGCCGACCCATGGAGCGAGCAGCTGTTTTCCGAAGCGCTGGCGTCCGATTTTATGCACTTTACGGGAATTTGCCGTGAGGATGGAAAACTTTGCGGATTTGTGGCGTTTTCGCTGTCTGTCTTTGACGACGGCGGCGAATGTGAGATCTACGATCTCGCGGTACTTCCCGAAAAAAGGCGCGGAGGGTTAGGACGAGAGTTGGTTTTAGCTGCTGTTCGCTCTGCCGAAGTGCACGGAGCAGACAGTATCTATCTTGAGGTTCGCGAAACCAACACCGCCGCGCGCGGACTGTACGATTCGCTCGGCTTTAAGGAATACGGAAGACGCAAAAACTATTACAGCTCACCGCGCGAGGATGCCGTGCTGATGTCGCTCAAACTCGATTTGCACGGAAGCAGTGTATAATCAGCTCAAAACAGGTGCGAAACCGAACCTTTCGCACATATCTCTATTATTAGCCGCACAAGCGGCACGGAAGTGTACCATATCATGCTTATTTTAGCTTTTGAATCGTCCTGTGACGAAACAAGCGCCGCAGTCGTTGAGATGAGTGACGACATACGTGCGATCAGATCGAATATCGTGGCTTCACAGATAGAAACGCATCGGCTTTTCGGGGGCGTTGTCCCTGAGATCGCTTCACGCGCACACGCCGAAGCGATCTCGCGCATAACATACGAGGCGCTTGATACTGCCGGAGCAACGCTTGCGGACATAGATGCCGTAGGCGTCACGAATACTCCGGGACTTATAGGCGCATTGCTCGTCGGCGTGAATTTTGCAAAATCGCTTGCATTTGCAAATTCGCTTCCGCTCGTGCCGGTGAATCATATAAAAGGCCATGTTGCTGCAAACTATTTTGACCACCCGGAGTTAAAGCCGCCCTTTTGCGCGCTTGTCGCTTCCGGAGGACATACTTCGATATTGCAGGTGACCGATTTTACCGAATATAAGACGATCGGCAGGACCCGCGACGACGCCGCAGGCGAGGCGTTTGATAAGGTCGGTCGCGTGCTCGGACTTGAGTATCCTTGCGGAGCCGCGCTTGATAAGCTGGCGTCGCTCGGCGACAAAACCAAGGTAAAACTTCCGTCGGCGGCGATCCACGACGATTCGCTCGACTTTTCTTTCAGCGGACTCAAGACTGCGGTCGTAAATGCAGTCAATACACTTGAAATGAAAAACGAACCGGTCGTGCGTGAGGATATTGCGGCGGCATTTTGCGAAAGCGCGGTAAATGCGATCGTCAGCAAGCTCGAAAGAGCACTCGATTTTTGCGGGTATGACACGCTTGCGGTTGCGGGCGGAGTTGCCGCAAACTCGCATTTGCGCGCCGCACTCGAAGCCATGTGTAAAAAACGCGGGGTGAAGCTGTGCCTGCCGCCGCTCTCGCTGTGCGGAGATAATGCCGCGATGATCGGCGCACAGTGCTATTTTGAATATAAAAAAGGAGTGCGTGCAACTGCCTCGCTTACTGCGTATGCGACCGGCACTGCAAGCTTTTGACTTGAAAATGACTGACAATAAGGATGTAAACGGATCGGAAATTACCGCTCCGAAGCCTGCAGAGACTCAGGATGATGAACGTATGTGCGTCGTACCGCCTAATGTGATCAAGCGCTTGCCGAGGTATTATCGTTATTTGCGGGCGTTGCTTGCCGACGATGTGAGACGCGTTTCTTCGCACGAGTTGGCAAACTTTATGAATCTTACCGCCTCACAGATCCGGCAGGACTTTTCACGTTTTGGCGGTTTCGGTCAGCAGGGTTACGGCTACAATGTAAAATATCTGTATATGAAGATAAGTGAACTGCTCGGAGTCAGCTCGGGATTGAAAGCGGTGATCGTCGGCGCGGGAAACCTCGGCTCGGCGCTCGCACACAGCCGACTGTTTGAGCGGCGCGGCATCAGACTTTGCGCGCTGTTTGATAATGACTCGCGAAAGTTCGGGAAGTTTGATTCGAACCTTGACATTCTCTCGGTCGATACGCTCGAAGCGTATATAACCGAAAATAAAATTGATATCGCGGTGATGACCATGCCGAGTGAGGCTGCCGAATCTATCGCGCGCAGGCTTGTTTCATGCGGTATAGGCGGTTTGTGGAATTTTACAAATACCGAGCTTCACCGCGAAACCAAGGGTACGGCGCTTGAAAACGTGCATCTCGGGGACTCGCTTATGACCCTTTGCTACAATATAACTAATAAAAACGGGAAGTAATTGCAAGATGAAGCTTGAATTTTCTGATAAAAATGCGTTTTCGCTCCCCTCGGGCGAGCTTTTGCGCGCACTTGACGAGGCGGGCGAGACCGATCTGAAGGTGCTTTTGTTTCTTGCCGCAAATGCGGGCGGCGGGGTAATAGACACCGATGAGTCGAAGCAAAAGGTGATCGATTCACTTCAGATAAGCGAGTCGGATTATGACTTTGCGATCGCTTTCTGGCGCGGCGCAAAGGTCATGAGACTTGTCAGATGCAAGCGGAATACGGCAAAAAAAACATCGGAAGACAAAGAAAACGCACTTTCGGAAACGCCTGCCGAAAACAGTGAAAAGACATTGCTTCCAGACAAGCTTCCGGATTATACACAGCTTGACATGGCGAAAAAACTTGAAGGCTCGGCGGAGCTGAAGGCGACGATAGACGAGTGTCAGCAGATCGTCGGGAAGATTTTTTCGCCAGCGGATGTTTCCGTGATAGTCGGTATGTCGGATAGGCTCGGGCTTGCGGGCGAATACATAACGATGCTCGTTGCATATTGCGTAGGAACCGGCAAGAAGAGTTTGCGATATATCGAAAAAACCGCCTGCTCGATGTATGACGAGGGGATAGACACACCTACGGCGCTTGCCGATTATATCACAAAACGTGAAAATT
>DHJP01000205.1:0-775 GCA_002404395.1 Clostridiales bacterium UBA4717 | reverse complement strand
ACTGCGGCGGTCATCAGGCGCATGACGGGCACGGACGGACGCGAGCTTACGGCTAAGGAAGAAAAACTCCTGAAAAAATGGCTCGATGAATATTCATACGACGCCGACATAGTCAGAATTGCATTTGAGCTGACAGTACCGCAGGTATCAAAGTCCGGCTCGTATCTGCCGTACATGGGAAAGATACTCGACAATTGGTTTGAACGTCGGCTCAAAACCGCCGACGAAGTGCGTGCATATCTTGACTCCAAAAAACAGGGTGCACAGGCAAGCGCCGACAAGGGTTTTGACGCCGACGACTTTTTCAAGAAAGCGCTCGAAAAAAATCGCAGAAGCGACGGCGTCAAAAATTATGCTTCGCAAGGTTCGTGAAGACAAACTCGTTTTTCACATTCTTAAGCATTTATATGCGAGGTAAAATATGGGATACAGCAGAAAAAACTTCAAACTGATACGCGACCGTTTTTCCGCAAAGCGGAGAACGGCGCTTGACTTGTCGGAGTCGCGCACCGCCGCGCTTATTGCGGAGCATCCGGAGCTTAAGGAGCTTAACGATTCGATACTCTCCGTCGGCTTCAGAATTTTCGATGCGGCAAGCGACGGAAGCGCGCGCGGTAAGCAAAAGCTTGCCGAAATTGAGCGCGAGTACGATGAAAATATTGTTTATCGCCGTGAATTTCTCAAAACCTACGGTTATCCCGAGGATTATCTTGACGTGAAGTTTGAGTGTGAAAACTGTCACGATGAGGGATATGACAACGACGGTAAAATGTGC
>DHJP01000087.1:13886-20258 GCA_002404395.1 Clostridiales bacterium UBA4717 | reverse complement strand
CAAGCCGAAATTGCCGTTGATCGCCGCCCACGGCGAGTTCGGCGGAGGCAGAATGTCAAAACCGCCGCCGTATATGTCATATATGGGCACGCCGTCGGTCGCGTAGTCAATGCCGACGGTGTTGTTCGTTCCACGGGTCATGACCGGAAGCGCCGGGCAGCCCGCTCGGAAGTTTTTCCAAAAGCCGAACACCGCTTTTTTCGTCTTTCCGAGTCGGTCGATATGGAAATTTTTCCCGTCGAAGATCTTGCCGTTAAGCTCCCACGGATTCGAGCTGAAGCCGACCCCGTTGGAGAGCCAGAGAAAATCGAAGCCGAGATCGCGGCAGAAACATTCGGTCTGCTTTCCGAGGAAGAGCGCAAACGGAGTCTTGTCGGGAATACCGTCCGGATACGCCGCGTAGTGCCTGTCGTCGCCGCAAAGCAAAGCGGTCGAATCCACGCTCATATTCTCAACGGTCATGACCTCGGACTTCTTTTTGCCGGGTGCAACGATCTCACGGTGACGGTGATATTTGAAATCGGACGGCGCAAATTCCGGCCCTATGTCAAAGGTGTTTCCGACCCTTATCTGCGCACCCGGAAATCGCCTCTTTCCCTCAGCTTTGAGGGTATCAACGATCTCTTTGAGTATCCGATACGTCATGACCGCAGGCTTGTCGGTGTAAAAGCGGGATTTTTTGAAAAGCGACGTGTCCGGACGATCAGTCTCATCAGCCAAAGGCACATTCGCCATTCCGAGGTAACAGCCCCACGCAAAAGCGTCGTCAAGTCTCGCGGCATAATCAAGTATTTCACTGCCGTCGGACGTCCAAAGCATAATATTTATAACCTCGCGCCCCTTAATAAACGGCTGCCATTGCTCGTATACCCTGCCGACGACCTTCTTTATAAATTCGCTGTCGGTACGAATAAAGGGCTTGAGCGACATTTCAAGTGTGATCTCTTTGAACATGGTTTTATCTTCCTTTATATTTGTAAATTTCCTTTGGCGGTCACTGCCTTTGCGTGCTTTGACCGCCCCTATTCCTTTATAATATTAAAAAATTCGTTCAGATACGGTCCGTTCACGTCGATCCTGTGACCGCCCTCCCACAGATTAAATCCGAATATTCCGTTTCCTTTGCACGCCTTGTAAAGCGCTTCGGCTCTTTGCGCCTCCGCGATCGCCGGCTCCGCGTCAAAAACCTCGTCGTTTTTGCCTACGTCTATAAAAAGCGCCCTCGGCGCACACAGCGCGGCGACCTCCGCGTCCTGCAAAATCCGGTTAGAGTTGCAGAAGTGCCAATCAAAACACCCCTGTCTGTTACGATCGTTGAATGCCGCGCAGGAATATGCCGCCTTTATCCGTTTTTCAAGCGCGGCGGTATAAAGAGTGTAAAAGCCGCCGTATGAAAGCCCGATCATTCCGATCTTCGTTTCGTCGATAAAGTCAAGGCTTTCAAGGTAATCAACAGCCTTTCTCAGATTGTATATTTCAAGCGCGACGATACTGCTGCCGTTCTGACAAAGATACGTATTGAGCCTGCCGCGGTCAAAGTTCAATTCCTGCCCGTAGCTTATCCTGTCGCCGACGTTGAAATTCCACAAAAGCAGTTGCGGCGCAAACACCGCAAAGCCGTTTTCCGACGCAATTTTGGATATGTGCGAATAATTGTTGTCGCCGTGCATATCGCACAAAAGCTCCGGAGTTCCGCCTCCGCCGTGCTGCGCGATAAGCAGCGGATATCTTTCCGCCTTTGCGCGCGGAAGGGTCAGAATACCGTAGAATTTTAACTTTCCTGTCGTGTTTATACAAAGCCTGTAGATGTCGCAATAATCATCACTTCCCACGAAGGTCTTTTCGGCGTGCGGAACCCCGTATTCATAAGCGTTCAGCGGGTATCCGAGCATATCCGAAAGCTGCTTCCGGTAATACTCGCAATGCTCCGAGAAATTCTCGGGAGTTATCCGCGCCGCCCGTTCATTGTAATTGTGCGCCGCAAGCTCATCCGTAAACGACTGCACTCCGATCAGATAATCCTTGCGATAGCTGTTTGCGGCATAAATGTCGCTTTCACTGTACATTCTTTTCATAAACTTTGCCTCGTCACGCCCCCGTTTATCTGACTATGACGCATTCGATCCCGAGCACGTCGGCAAGCTTCGCAAGCGTTTCGCCATGGTGCCCGATGCCGAGCGCAAAATGGTGAGTCGGACCCTGCATGACCCACTTCTTTACAAACGTCTTTGTGTCAGGCTCAAAGAATCCGCGCGTGTTGGTGTTTCCGGTCGGCGGTATCGCGCCGGCTTTTGAATATCCCTCTCCGATCACAAATTTGAATTTTCCGTCGGCTTTCTGAGTTATACCGAGCATGGTGATCCCGCCTTCCTTAAGCTTGAACTCCACCGACGCGCCGTGCCCCGGCTTGCCGTGATACTTACCAAGGCTCCGAAGCGCCGGCTTGCCGTTTGCGACGCGCAAATGGTGCGGTCCGTCGTGACCGACAAGGATAAAATCTTCATCAAAATCAAACGGGTGAAATTCGGCAAAGCTTCCGCCGATATCGAGCCTGTCCATTATAAGCATCGCAATGCAGGTCTTTATGTCAAACTCCCCGCACATCGGTATTCCCTGCGCGTTGAGTATCGAATTGCCGACGATAAGCGTCGAAGCGACCTTCTGCGACAGCGTGCCGGGCTTGCCCTCGTAGTAATAGGCAAGTCCGTTCAGCTTGTATTTTTCCACCAGGCGGTCAAGCATAGCCCCGGAGCGCGCCGCGTCGTCAAGGTCGGCGTCGGTCAGCTTCATCGCGATCGGATCCGAGCCGGGATCGGGCATATCAAATTCGGCGCATATCAGCCTCCGCTTCTCGTTTATCTCATCCTCCGTGACTTTGTTGTACAATTCGACCGCGTCGTCAATCTCAAGTAGCGGGATATGCACGCCGAACGCGGCGGAGAGCGCGGTAGGGTCGGCGTGCATATCGTACATCGCCTCCATCGTGTGCCCCATCAGCCCGAGCCGCGCGCCGTGCAGATCATGGAGCACCTTTGCTATATCGCACCACCTTGCGATCTCGCGTTCAACTTCAGTGTCGCCGTAAAGCTTGCCGATTATAACGTCGGCAACCTTTTTACCGAGCCTTTCGGCAACGCCGGTAAACTCCGGCACCGCGCAGATATTATCGTTTTCAAGCTGCATAAAGGTGTTCGCCTCGGTATAGTCAAGCGCGGCGCGCGGCTGTAAGGCAACAAGGACTGTCGGCTTATCCGCGTCTCTCATGATCGGCGCAAACACCGATGAGGTCGCATAGGTCACCATGTTGCAAAAGAGCAGGTCAACGTCCGCCGCCTTGATCTGCCCGAGCACCCGATACGCCGCCTCGCTTGAGTCGATCATGCCGAAATCAACAAGTTCAACATCGTTTGCACGGACAAGCGCGCAAAGATCGCCGTGATATTTCATGAGCTTTTCATACAAGCCCTCAAACTGTTCAAAATATACCGCGTGAGCTACCGCAAATATCCCGAGCTTTGCGGTGCGTTTGTTTTTTCTTTCGATCAAAATATGCACATCCTTTGTTTTTTACTTGATTTTATCACGCGTATGTTATATAATCAATGCAGAAAGTAAACCCTTATTTGTATAAAATAAAGGAGCAGCCATGTTGTTTTCAAAGATAGAGCCGTATGTCAGATTCGCCCGCTTTTTGCATATCGACAGTTCAATGAGATACCCCGATTACATACCGTACGACGCGCGTTTTTTTCTCGTGATCGAGGGAAACGGCGGTATATACGCAGACGGCAGGCGTTATCCGCTTTGCAGGCATGACGCGCTCATAATCAACTCGGGAGTCGGATACCGCTTTGATATACCCGAATCCTCGGTGAGCTTCGTCGCGTTCAATTTCGACTATACGTTCGCCCATTCGGATCTGAAGATACCGATCCCGCCCGACCGCGCGGAGCAATTTTCAAGCGAAAAAATATGCGAGCATATCGAGTTTGAAGACGCCGGGTGCTTAAGTCGGGTGCTTGCGCTTAAAAATGTCGGGCATTTTCTGCCGTGCGCGCTGAATATAGTCAGGGAGTATTCGCAAAAGCTGAATTACCATGAAGTCAAGGAAAGCAAGCTTTTATCCGAGCTGCTCATCGACGCCGTGCGTGTAAACTCGCTGCAAAAAAACGCGCTTGCCTCGCCGCTCGGCGGCGCCGCCGAAAAGCTTCTTGATTATATAAAAGAAAACTGTCGGCGCGAGCTTACAAACGCCGAGATCGGGAAAAGCTTCGGACTGCACCCGAACTATGTAAGCTCACTTATAAAGTCGGCGACCGGAATGCCGCTCCATCGCTACGTCGTGAATTTACGTATCGCTTACGCGCTTGAATTACTTGAATCAAGCGATCGGACCCTCTCTCAGATTGCCGAATCCTGCGGTTTTTGCGACATCTACCACTTTTCGCACTGCTTCAAAAAGCAGATGGGCGTGCCGCCCTCAAAATACAGGTGCAGATGACCGACCGAAGTCAGACATAAAATATGCTCCGTGTATTAACAGGCTTATCACCGAACTTGAAGCCGAGCTGCGCCGCCGTGCTCAAAGTCACGCATGACGAGCGCATCATAATACCTCACCGCACTGTCGGAGTTATAAGCAGAAAAACGTAAAAATTCACGCGTCTGACTTGAAAGTGAGCTTTATTTATGCTATAATTCAAAAAATGCCTGCATAACGCCCGAAATTCCCGCGCAGCCAAGCGCGGTATGCCGGGGCGCCTCATGCAAGTAAAATTTCAGCCGCATAACAAGCTTATGAGCCGCACCGGCGAAAGGAATTTAATTATTATGAAGATCACATTTCTCGGAACCTCGCACGGAATCCCCGAAAAAGGACGCTTTACCTCAGGGATCGCAGTTGAAGTCGGCGAAAACCTGTTTATAATAGACGCCGGCGCACCGGTCTGTTCTCTGCTCATCGACCGCGGCATCGACCTGCACCGGCTCAAGGCAGTCTTTATCACGCACCGCCACGGCGACCACAACAACGGATTGCCCGAGCTTGTCGACGAGCTTACCTGGCCCGAACGCTACAAGGACTGCGACCCGACCCTTTTCTTCCCCGAAGCCGGCGCGATACCGCTTTTGAAGGCATGGGTCGAATATTGCAGCGGTCAGCGCGTGCATACCAGAATGGAGACTTATTCGGACGGCGTGGTGTACAAGGACGATAAGCTCACCGTCACTGCGCTGCGCACCAAGCATACCGACGCTTCATTCGGATTTTGCTTTTCGGCAGAGGGTAAAACCGTGCTGTTCACCGGCGACATGAGCACCGATTATCCCGAGTATCCCGCGCTCACGGGCGGCAGACACTTTGACGCGGTCGTATGCGAGGGCGCGCATCTCAATTCGGAAACGCCGATCGTGCAGTATCTTAATACCGACACCGAAAAGCTTGTCGTGACCCATGTGTATCCGCCGAAGCTTCCACTGCTTGAGGGTCTGAAAGGCTCCGAACGATTCGCGGTCACTTTTGCAAACGACGGCACGGTGATAACAGTCTGAGCAGAAATAAATTGTCGGGATCAAATCATACCAAAAAATACCAAGGCTGAATCAACCTTGGTATTTTTATATTTTATAACTATGCCAACTGCGGCAGTACAACGCCGTCACACATTGCAACGTCCGTTCGCCGCCAACTGCGGCAATACAGCACTGTCACACCGCGCAACGTCAGACGCGAAAGCGCGAGCCCCAAACACCCGCGTCTTTCCGCACCGCTATTTCTTCGATTTTTTGCCGCCGTTCGTCTTATCTTTTTTCACGTTCGGAGCCGTCGTCTCCGCCCCGGTATCGTCGGCTGCGCCGGCGTCTCCGGTGCCTCCGGCAGTAACTGACGCTTCGGTCGCGGGCTTGCTCTTTTTGAAGCTGAACTTCGACTCGGTACCGTTCAGCAAGCGCTTTATGTTATCAAAGTGTTTTATTATGATCAAAAACGAAGTCAAGAAAATACAGGAGGTCTGCACCACTCCGTGTACGCCGAGACGGTTGGCAAGCAACGGATACAAAAGCATACACATTACCGAGCCGAGCGATATGTATTTGTAGCCGAGCACCAGCACCGCAAAGATCGCAAACAGTATCAGAAAGCAGAGCGGATTCGTGCACAGTATCATCGCCGCCACCGCTACCACGCCCTTTCCGCCTTTGAAGCCGAAAAAGCAGGGGAACACGTGCCCGACGACCGTAAAGAAGCCGCCGATATACGCGCCCGGCTCCCCGAGCAAAAGCCTTGAGAGCATTACCGCGATCACCGTCTTGAGCAGATCGCCGCCAAGAGTAAGCGCCGCCGCCTTTTTGCCGTAAGTGCGCATCGCGTTCGTC
>DHJP01000087.1:13403-13845 GCA_002404395.1 Clostridiales bacterium UBA4717 | reverse complement strand
CATCGCGTTCGTCATTCCGGCGTTGTGACTGCCGTATTTTCTGATGTCGTCGTGATAGAACGCGCGGGAAACGATGATCGAGGTGTTGATGCCCCCGAGCAGATAGCCGATCACCGCGCAGGCAACGCCGAGCGCGACAAGCACGATCATATTGACCCTTATCGAGTCGCCCCCGTCCGAAGCGAGCCTTGCTACATATATTCCGAGATTATAAATATCACTCATGTTGATCTTAGTGCCGCCGTAGGCGGCTCAGAAAAAGCAAACGCGGACTCTCACGACCGGATACGGTGTGAGATGCGGGACTTTATTCGTCTCCCTTCTGCCTGATTATCAGCTTTATCGGCGTTCCGTTGAAGCCGAATACCTCTCTGAGGCGATTTTCAATATACCTCTGATACGAGAAGTGGAAAAGCTCGGCGTCGTTGCAGAAGATCACAAA
>DHJP01000087.1:1264-13312 GCA_002404395.1 Clostridiales bacterium UBA4717 | reverse complement strand
CTTGAGCCTGCGCCCCTTGTCCGACGGAGGCTGGACACGCGCCGTGCAGTCGTTCAATACATCGTTGAGCATACCGGTCGAAATGCGTAGCAGCGACTGATTGTGCACATATACGATATGCTCAAAAAGCTTGTTCAGACGCTGACCGGTCTTTGCGGAAATAAAGATAAGCGGCGCATAAGACATATACGCAAGCGAGGTGTACACATCGTCGCTCATTTTTTTGACGAGCTTATCGGTCTTGTCCGCGATCGTGTCCCATTTGTTCACGGCAATAATGCACGCCTTGCCGGCTTCATGCGCGATACCGGCGATCTTTTCGTCCTGCTCGGTGATCCCCTCGTTCGCGTCTGCCATGAGTATGCATACGTCAGCCCGCTCGACCGCCATTTTGGCGCGCAGTACGCTGTAGCGTTCGATGCTGTCTGTGACCTTGCTCTGCCGTCTGATACCGGCGGTGTCGATAAACACGAATTTTCCGTATTCGTTTTCGATCTCGGTATCGACCGCGTCGCGCGTCGTGCCCGGAATGTCCGAAACGATAAGCCGGTTCTCGCCGACAATGCGGTTGATAAGCGAGCTTTTGCCGGCGTTCGGCTTGCCGATCACAGCTACCTTTATCACGTCGGGATCGTCCTCGGCATCGGTCTCCTCGGGCAGATATTCAAGCACCCGGTCAAGTAAGTCGCCCGAACCCGTGCCGTGCACCGAGGAAAGCGGTATCGGGTCTCCGTCAAATCCCAATTCGTAAAATTCATAATACTCCATCGGCAGTCTGCCTATGGAATCTATCTTGTTTACCGCGACCACGATCGGCTTGCCGCTTTTCATGAGCATGACGGCGATCTCGCGGTCGTCGGCGGTCAGTCCGGCTCTGACGTCGGTCATAAAGATTATCACGTCGGCGGTCTCGATCGCGATCTGCGCCTGAGTGCGCATCTGCTTCAGAATAATATCGTCGCTCTTCGGCTCAATACCGCCGGTATCGACAAGCATCAGCTTCCTGCCGCTCCATTCGATATCGTAATATATGCGGTCGCGGGTCACGCCGGGCGTATCTTCGACGATCGAGATCCGCTCCCCGGCAAGCTTGTTGAAAAGTGTGCTCTTGCCGACATTCGGACGTCCGACAATCGCAATGATCGGTTTTGACATTTTAATCCCCATGTCGGCGAAGCCGACCCAAAAAGTGAACGCAATTTTTCGATTCGGAAGCGCAGGATCCGGGCGTGAAACTTAAGATCACTCCTTCACGCCGATCCGACTTTCAGCCGATCAGTTTTCGGACTCCGGCTTCAAGAGTCCCGCGTCCTCAAGAAATTCACGGCTTAAATAGCTTTTGTCCCCGATCGGAGCTTCAAATTCGGCGTATCCGCCGAGCAGATCCACGGTTTCGAATATTACCCCGAAGTACCCCGAGTCGGCGCCCGACTTCAGATAAAATTCGGGATATATCGAATAAAGCTCGCCGTATTGCACCAGCAGATCCTCGTAGTTCGTATCGTCAAGAATATTTTCGCTGCCGGCAGTCGGAGTATACGCGCCGAGCTTGAAGTCGGCGGCGAATTTTTCAAAATCGGCGATCTCTCCGAACGAAACGAGCCGCGCCTGCGCAAGGTCGGCGTTGATGCCGAACGAAAGGTTTTCTTCGGATATATCCGAAGAATCATAGGCAATGCTTGCGTGTATGAGCGCGCTGAAAAAGCGGTCGCCGCGGCAGGTGACGTCAAACGATACGGTCTTGAAATGCGCGCGGTTCTCCGCGCTTGCGCCCGAAACCGCCTCAAGCACCCGCTTGTCGATGTATGCGCGCACCAGCGCGTTGATCTTTTCCTCGATCTCGCCGTCGCTGTAGCCGTCGATCACCGGATAGGTCAGCTCGGCGTCATACGTTTCGGCGCTCGTCTTTTCCCGACGCACCTCAACGCTGTAAATTTCGGTCTTGACGTCAGTAACTTCGGTCTGCGCGCTCGTGTTGTCCGAGCTGTCATCCGTGCCGCCTCTTCCGAAGCAGCCGTACAGCGCAAGCGCGATTGCCGCCGCCAGCACTATTGCCGTTATCTTTTTCATAATGATCTTAATGCCGCCGTTGACGGCTCAAAAAATGAAACGCGAAGGGCGATGATCCGACGCTCACTTGTCAAACAAAATGTTCCCGACGATATCCGCGCCGCACCCCGAGGTGGGTATCACCGGCACCCCGAGCTTTTCTTCAAGCTCCGCGCGCGACATATCATCAAGAAACAGCTCGCCTTCATGCCTTATCGCCACGTCGGGTATAAGTAACCGCTCGCCAAGTGCTTTTCCGCATACCTGCTTGTAAATATCGCCGCCCGTCAGCAGCCCGGCAACCGTTATGCTTTCGCCGAAAAAGTAATTTTTGATACAGAATACTTCACATTCGGGAGCCGTGCCGCCCGCGTCCGTGCACGCCTTTGCGATCTTTTTCACGCTTTCGCAGATAAAGTCATACGCCGCCGCGCCGGTGGCTATCGAAAGCTTCCGCGGAGTTTTTATGTCATAATTATGCAGCGCGTTTGCAAGCTCGTCGTCGATCTCATCCGCCGACGAACGTATGCTGCCGATCCCGTCCTCAAGCTGCGGATATCCCTCGTAGTAATCGCCCTCGGGAAGCGGCAGGTGCGCCTTGAGGTAAAATTCGTCGGCGCAGAAGAATAAGCGCGTTCCGTATTTTTCAAGACAGCGCGCCCCATACGCGTCCACCGTTCCGATCACCTCCGCCGCCTCGGCTTCGGTGAACTCGGCAAGCGGATAAAGTCCGCGCCTGTATTGCGTTACCCCGGCGGGTACGATAGATACGCCGAGCAGTACCTCATGATACTTTTCGCACTCCGAAAGCGTGTACTCAAGCTCCGCGCCGTCATTAACGCCGCGGCAAAGCACTATCTGAAAGTTTAAGGATATTCCCGCCCCGGCAAGCCTGTCGATATACGCAAGCACCTTTCCGGCGTTCGGATTTTTCATCATCCTGACGCGCAGCTCCGGGTTCATGGTGTGGACCGAAATGTTGACGGGGCTCATCTTCATCTCGATTATGCGGTCGATGTCCGCATCGCTCATGTTGGTAAGCGTAATATAGTTCCCCATCAGAAACGAGAGCCGCGAATCATCGTCCTTGAAATAGATCGTTTCGCGCATACCGGGCGGATTCTGGTCGATAAAGCAGAATATGCACTTGTTACGACAGGTATGCTTTTTATCCATCAGGTAGGTCTCAAACTCAAGTCCGATGTCGTCGTATTCGCGCTTTTTCAACTCAACTGAAAATTTCTGTGCGCCGCGCATAAGCTCGATCGAAAGCCGACGCTCGACGGCGTAATAGCGGTAGTCAAGCACGTCGGCGATCGCTTTGCCGTTAATGGAGATCAGCTTATCGCCGGGCAGAATGCCCGCGCGCTCCGCAGGCGAGTTTTTGCATACTTCTTTAATCAGCACCATAATTCCGTGCTTACCTCATAAAACTTCCGTTCGGCGCCGCCGACTCGGAAAGCAACTGTGATTTTTCGATCCGATAACGCGAATTTTGAGCGTTAGCTCTGAGACCCCTCTCAGTCCAAGCTCTTTCGCGCCGATCCTCGTTTAATTCAATACGCCGATGCATACCCCTCGCGAGATACCGTTCATACCGCCGGGAGCCGCCTTTATGACTACGCGAAGTTCGTGAACCGTTCCGCTTTTCAGCGCGACGGGGATAACGAACCTGTCGTCATCAAGCGCACGCGCGCTTGCCGCCGACTCGCCGTCGATATAGAATTCGGCTTCCGCGGCGCGTATACGTCTGAATATCAAAGCCGTGTCCGCACCGTTTGCACCGTTTGCTGCTTTCGGCACCTTGAAAAAGGCGCGGTACATTACATATCCGTGGTCGAAACGGTCAAGGTAGCCGCCGTTTACGTCGATACCCGTCAGCGTGTTCATGTCGTTGTCGGCGATCACCGCTCTGCCGTCGGGCTTGTGATCAAGCACCTGCGTCGCGGTAAAGCCGTTTATACCCGCACCGTACGACGCGCCGAGCACCTCGTCCCCCTCGCACGGGATCACTTCAAGCTCTATCTCGTCTCCCTCAAGTCCCGCGCTGTCGGCGCGAAGCACCGGTCTTACCGTCTTGTCGCCGAGCGCAAGTATGAGCTGTGCTCTGCCCGCAAAGAGCGACCGTTCGGGAAGATGGTCGGATTCGTGGCAGTTCGGGTCGCCGTTGCCGACTCCGAGCAGCTTCAGACCGTCCGAGAGGGTAAACTCTATCTTATTTGAGGCGTCGGGCACAATGTTGCCGTCCGCGTCCTCAACGTGCACGTTTATGATCACCGCGTCGCCGAAGCTGTCATATATAAAGCTCCGCTCCGGCTCAAGCACTACGCGTGCGGGAGCGGTCGTGCTCACCGCCGAATCGCCTGCCACGCGTTCGCCCGACTCGTCGTAGCCGAAAGCTTCAAGCACGCCTGCTTCAAAGCAGACGCTCCACTCGGTAATATTATTTGTTTCGTATACGCTTTTATCGGGCGACTTTTTCCCGAGGCTCACCCCGTTCAGGAAAAGCTCGGTCTCGGGAAGATTCGAGACCACGCCGATACGGACGCGCTCGCCTGCCGTGTGATTCCAATGCCCGATGATGTGTACAAGCGGCTCGTCCGTAAAATATGCGCGGTTAATGTAGAACGAATCCTTTTCAAAGCCGCAGGTATCCATGATGCCGAACTGCGAGGAGACCGACGGCCAGGTGAACGGCGTCGGCTCTCCGCGATAGTCAAATCCCGTCCAGATAAAGATACCTCCGACATACGGACAGCTTTTCCATACGTCCATTGTCTCGCGGATATATTGTCCCCACGGCACCTTTTCTTCGTCAAAGCCGCAAAGAACATTACGCTCACGGTCGGTCTCATAACAGCCGCGGGTAGTAACCGCGCTGTTGTTTTCCGAACCGACGATCGGCTGATTCGGGAAAAGCTTATGAAACTCCTCCCATGAGTTCACCGCATAGTTTATGCCGGTAACGTCCATCGCAAGCACGCCGCCGTCGGCTTCAAAGAAACCTCCGCTCATCGCACCCGTGTAAATGCGGCTGTCGTCATGACGGCGGCAGGCGCTCGCCATGCGGTTATAGATCTTCTTGCCGGTGGGAGTGCCGTGGATCGGTTCCTCGTTGCAAAGCGAATACATAATAACGCTCGGATGGTTCCGGTCGCGTAATACCATCCGCTCGGCGTGACCGATCACCTCGGGACGCGCCTCAAAGCGGCGGTTCTCATCCATGACCACGATACCGTACCTGTCGCAGGCATACAGTATCTCCTTTGAAGGCATATTGTGCGAACAGCGATAAGCGTTCGTGCCAAGCTCCTTGAGCCGTCTCACGCGGTAGTCCTGCACCGAGTCGGGGACGGCACAGCCGACCCCGGCGTGATCCTGATGATTGCAGGTGCCGTACATTCTGAGCGGCCTGCCGTTGAGCAATACCCCGCACTCGGGCGAAGTCGAGATCGAGCGGTATCCGAAAGTGTCGCTCACCCCGTCGGCAAAGCGGCCGCCCGCCAAAAGCGAGACTCTCGCTGTGTAAAGATTCGGCTCCTCCGTGTCCCAAAGCTTCGGATTCTTCACCGGGACGCTGAGATGCGCCGTCGTGACACCGTCGGCTGCGGCGGTAAGCCTGACCGAGTCCGAAGCGATCACGTCGTTTTCACATACCACCTCGGCGCGTATCTCGCAGTCGCATTCGCTGTAGTATGAGTTTTCTATATCGACCGAAAATTCGGTGTTCCAAATATTCCCGCCGTTTGCGTCGGGAGCAGAGTTTATCTGACCGCAAAGCGGAGAGAGCGGCTTTACAAACATTCCGTCGTGCGCAATGTGCACGGGATTCTTTGCATATATCCGCACATGGCGGTATATACCGGCGCCCTCATACCACCAGCCCTCGGTGGTGAGTCCGTCAATATGCACCGCAAGCGTGTTGAGTCGGTCGCCGAACCACACTCTGTCGGTAATGTCTATCGCAAGCGGCGCATACGCGGAAAACGATCTTCCCATCAGCGAGCCGTTGAGGTAGATTTCGGCAGTCACCGCAAGTCCTTCAAAATCTATAAGGATATGCGAGCCTTCGAGCCGTTCGTCAAGCTTAAAAGTCTTGCGATACCAGGCGTTGCCGCGCGTCTTGTAGCCGTGCGAAAGCAGATTGTCGGGCGAGAATTCGGTCTCGGTCAGATAGTCGTGCGGCAGATCAAGGACTCTCCATTCCGAGTCGTCGTAATCCATGCCGCCCGGGCCCTTGACTCCGCCCGCCTTGCTCATACCGTAAGAATCGGCGTGAGAACCTCCGACCGTGTGCTCCGGCTCTCCGAGATGAAATTTCCATTCCTTATCAAAATTATATATGATACGATTGTCGAGCATTGACTTTTCCTTTCAAATTCAATATAGACCGACGGTATACAGAGCTTCATGCCGCCGCAGTCGGCTCAAAAAACAAACGCGGCCTTCTTGACGGCGAAGCCGATAAGATCACCGGCGTGAAACTTTAATTCTCTCATGGCTGAGCTTGAACTTTCACGCTGACCTCACCGTATTTTTGACATAAATAAGCATTGTAGATTATAACACTTTGCAGAACTTTTGTCAATGTTTTGGCGCAAATCGCCGCATTTGCCGCCCGTTTGCGTATATTCCGCGGCGTTTGAGAGACACTATACACGAGATCCATACCGATTTTCACCTGCGCCGCAGATATAAGATCTTCCGTTGTTTCAAACGAGAAGCTCCGCCCGTCCGAAAGAAGGCGGTGCTTCACGACGCCTTATGAGCCGCCTACGGCGGCACCCGGAGTATTTATGAAAGGTTTTGCAATGCTCGCTCCCGGAAGCGTCGGCTTTATCGAAAAAGCCGTTCCGGATATTTCCCCGCTCGACGCGCTCGTGCGCCCGCTCGCCGTTTCGCCCTGCACCTCGGATATCCACACCGTGTACGAAGGCGCGCTCGGCGAAAGACACGATATGATACTCGGTCACGAAGCGGTCGGAGTGGTTGAAAAGGTCGGCTCGCTCGTGCGTGACTTCAAGCCCGGAGACCGCGTGATCGTCCCCGCGATCACCCCCGATTGGAAC
Organism: Clostridiales bacterium UBA4717; assembly: GCA_002404395.1. Classification (GTDB taxonomy): domain Bacteria; phylum Bacillota; class Clostridia; order Oscillospirales; family CAG-272; genus UBA4717. The sequence continues at coordinate 6,194 of DHJP01000087.1, read as the reverse complement.
TCGCCCGAAGCCCAGGCGGGCTTTGCCATGCACTCGGGCGGAATGCTTGCCGGTTGGAAATTCTCAAACTTCAAGGACGGCGTGTTCGCCGAATATTTCCATGTCAACGACGCCGACGGCAACCTCGCGCTCCTGCCCGAGGGCATAGCGCCCGAAACCGCCGTAATGCTCTCGGATATGATCCCGACCGGTTTTCACGGCGCAGAGCTTGCCGATATACGCTTCGGCGACAGCGTATGCGTTATCGGGATCGGACCGGTCGGACTGATGAGCGTCGCCGCCGCCGCGCTTCGCGGAGCTTCAAGGATCTTTGCGGTCGGCACGCGGAAGGTCTGCGCCGATGCGGCAAAAAAGTACGGCGCCGACGAAATAATCAGCTACAAAGACGGAGACATCGCCGAGAGCGTGCTCAGACTCACAAACGGCGTGGGGGTAGACCGCGTGATCGTCGCAGGCGGCGACGGCTCCACCTTTATCCCGGCGGTTAAAATGCTGAAGCCCGGCGGCATCGTCGGGAACGTAAACTACCTCGGCAGCGGCGACTACGTTACCCTGCCGCGCGCCGAATGGGGCTGCGGCATGGCTCACAAGACCATCGCCGGCGGACTCATGCCGGGCGGCAGACTGCGCATGGAAAAGCTCTGTTCGCTCATTACTTCCAAAAGGCTCGACCCGTCGCTTTTGCTCACTCACCGTTTCCGCGGCTTTGAGCATATCGAAGAAGCGCTCATGCTCATGAAAGATAAGCCTGCCGACCTCATCAAGCCGGTAGTCACGCTCTGACCCGCCGCAGACTCTGCCTCTATCCGCTTATACGCAAAAACGCCCCTCGACTCCGCAAGGCATTAACAAGCGGAAGCTCGGGGGACGTTTTGACCCGTCGCGCATCGATGCGAATACACATCAGATTATCTGTTGGGAGTTTATCATCAGCCTGAAGCGAAGCCCGAGCTTTTCGGCTGCCTTGCGGCACATCACCATGCGCCCGAGGAAGATCTCAAAATAATCCATGACCGGGCTGATCGAGGTGTCGATCTCAAGCGACAGAATGATCTCGGTGCACTCGTCGTTGATCTTCATGTCCGAGGAAGTCACCGAGTAGTTCACACGGTCGTGAATGTCAAAGGTCGACGCTTCGCGGTTGCGGACGCGGCTGCGGCGCACGTCGCACTTGTCGGCAAGAATGAGCGCCGCCGCGACATCGTTGACCGCCACGCCGGTGCCCTCATCATGATTTCCGATCGCGGTGACAACGGTAGCCACGTCGCGCGCCGGCATATCAAGATGGTCAAGAATACGGAACGCCATGATCGCGCCGCTCTGCGAGTGGTCTATCCGATTGACCAGATTCCCTATGTCATGCATATATCCCGCGATCTTCGCAAGCTCGACCGTATGGGCGTCCGCGCCGAGCTTCGTCAGAATGTATTCGGCGCCGAGCGCCACTTTCGTAACGTGCGCAAAGCTGTGCTCGGTAAAGCCGAGCGCAAGCAGCGACTCATCCGCCAGCGTAATGTATGTGTTAAGTTCCTCGTTCTTTTTTATCTCTTCGTAAGTTATCATTTCGCTCCTCCGCAAAGGTCATATTCTCCAGGTAATACCGATGTCACACAAGGCGACTCAAAAGTCTGCGTAAATTTCCGTGTCGGCTTTCCGTGATCTTCACCCGGCAAGCTCGCAGCTTCACGCCACAGCCTAATTATAGACCCCCAAAAAGCGATTGTCTACAAGAAAATGCTCATTTTACCGAAATTTCATTTTTTATTAGCACTAATTTTACATAAACAGGTTATAATGATTCGGTTTGAAGTTTTTTATGTCACGCACAGCGGAGAAACCGCCTGAAAAAACGAGCGAAAGTCTCCGCGACGGCACAGCCGATAAGCTCACGGGCGTAAAAGTTGAAACTTAGTTTGACAAAGCCCCCGCTATGACGCTGTTTTCGTTTCACCGCGACGGAATCTGAGTCGGCTTCGCCGATAAATAAAATCTTATGGAAAACCGTAAAAAATCAAGTCTCTTTACCTTCCTGCTGTTTTTCTTTGAAGCTATGCTGATCGGCTTCGGCGGGATCCTGCCGGGGATCAGCGGCGGCATACTCTGCGTGATCTTCGGCTTCTATCACCCGCTCGTCGATACGCTTGCCGACCCGATACATAAGCTCGTGCCGAATCTTAATGTCCTGCTCCCTCTCGCGCTCGGCTCGCTGTTCGGATTTATAGTTACGGCGGGCGCAGTCCGCGATTTCATGGAGCTGAACGAGGAGCTTGCCTCCTGCGTGTTTGCGGGACTCATTCTCGGTATGCTTCCCGATATGTGGAAGGACGCGTCGAAAAAGCCGCGCACCAAAGCCTCGATCGTCGCGCTCGTGCTCTCCGCCGTGCTCTTTACCGCCTTTTTCATGTACCTGAAGCTCGGCGATAAGATCCATATCACGCCGAATTTGTTCTGGTATCTTTTCTGCGGAGTGGTCTGGGGCATCAGCATCGTCGTGCCCGGCATGAGCTCGTCCTCATCGCTGATCTTCCTCGGATTATACAAGCCGATGGTAGACGGCATCGCCGAGCTTGATTTTCTCGGCGTCATACTGCCGGTCATTCTCGGAATAGTCGTGACGATCCTTTTGCTCTCCCGCGCAGTCAGCGCATTTTACGATAAGCATTTTTCGGTGGCGAGCCATATCATCATCGGGATCGTGATCGCCACCACTATACCGATAATCCCGTATAAGTTCGCCTCGGTCGGCGCATTTTTCGCCGATCTCGCGGGATTTGTGCTCGGTATCGCAATAGCGTACCTGCTCAGCATAGTTTGCCCGAAGCTTGCTGATAAGGTAAACGCAAAGGATGCAAAGACCAAATGATCACAGTTGAACCGAACGCGTAATGCCGGCACAATCGGCAGAGTCGACCGCCGCAGGCCCCTCAGGTCCATGTGAAAGCAATTTCATGCAGGTTCGAGTCCGTGAAACCTTTTTAAGGAAGTAAACAAAAGCGGCTTGCGTAAATGCTGATAACTTAAAATTTAATATCCGCACCTGCGGCAGAATCGGCAGACGCGCATGGTTCAGGTTCCCTACCGTGAACGGACCGTTCACACACGAAGCCGCCGCACACTGCTCCCGCCTTAAATCAGGCAAAAGCGCAGTGATCCGAACCGACATATTTTTGAGGTGCTGTTAAAAACATCGTTTTTAACAGCACCTCTTTTTATTTCTTTGCGAAACGCCTGACAGCCTCGCATAAAGACCGTGCTTTTCGCCCTCGGGGTGTTTTAATACCGTCGAAAGTCTGCCGATCCGTCCGCACGGCTTTAAACCTCCTTGCCACAGCGGAAGCAACCGGCGAAAAAGCCCCGTGTTTGCGGGAGACACGCGCACTTTTCGGACAGCAAAGTTTTTTCTTCTAATGTTTTTTCTAATACAATTTCATAGTCCCGTTTATACGGAGGGATATCAAAGCGGTCATAACGAGGCGGTCTTCAAACCTCCTTGCCGCGCCCGCCGTCTGAAGCTGTATAAATTATATAAGGAAGATCAGATAAGAGATAAGGCAGGCGGCAAACGCCGTCGCCGAGCCGAGCAGATATTCGCATACCGTGTGCCTTTTCAGGTATACAGAGGACCAAAAGGAGAGCGCATACAAGACAGCGCCGAACACAATGCCCCACACGCCGGACAGCACCGCCAGAAGCACAATGGGACCGGCGATACTGCACGCATGACCGCTGGCGCGAATCTTTAACGCCTTGTTGAAAAGCACAAGCAAAAGCACCGAGATCAGATAGCAGGCAAAGAAGAAGCAAAGCAGCTCCGAACGTCCTGCGATCAGCGCATACGCCGCTCCGATTGCATATCCGAGCGCCGAAAGTATCATTGCAAGCGAGCGCTGTCCTTCCCTGCCGCGCACCCGTAACTTCGGCAGAAGCGAAAACGGATAGGCAAGCGTCGGCAGAACCGAAAGGCAGAAGAGCGCCATTGTTACGTCGAGCGCCGACATGAATATATCGTTTCGTGCGACCGCAGTATAAATGATGAGCGCCGCCACCATGATCGGCGGCACCGTAATGATTCTGATAAGCTTTGCCGCCGTTTCGATCGGCGTGCTTTTGATCTCACTCTTGTTCATATGTCCTCTGACTCTCCATACCGCCGTCGGCGGCTCATAAAGCAAACGTAAATTTTCGTGTCGGCTCCGCCGATGAAGGATCTGACGCGTGAGCCGGTTTCATCACTTGCGCGAGATGAAATTTTCGCGTTCCGCGCAGTTTTACTTTTTACTATCATACCGCCTGACCGACATAAACTCAACCCACAGCCGTGAAATGCGGCTCGACCCTGCGTTCGGATCGGGTAAACCGTCAAAAAATACCGCTCTACTGTCAGTAGAGCGGTAGAAACGGCGCGAATATTCACATTTTATACTTTAATTCGACAGCGCAATATGCTATAATACATACAGCAAACGCATAGTTCAAAGAGGAAAAGCGCATGGAAGACAAAAGAAACATTATCGCAAACAATATCGCAAAGCTCAGACAGGCTGCCGGAATGACGCAGTCCGAGCTTGCGGAAAAGTTGAATTATTCGGACAAAGCCATCTCCAAATGGGAGCGCGCCGAGTCGATCCCCGATATAACCGTGCTGATGCAGATAGCCGAGCTTTTCGGCGTAACGCTCGACTACCTCACCGCAAGTGAGCATACGCAAAGCCCCGCCGAACGCCTGCGTGCAAACGACACCTCCGCCGACCGCAAACGCCGCAATCACGGATTTATCACCGGCATGAGTATCATCCTTGTCTGGCTCGTCGCAACGCTCGTGTTCGTAATTTTAGATATAACGACCGGAATGACGATGCATAAACTTGCCTTTCTCTACGCGGTGCCGGTCTCGCTCATCGTGTGGCTGATATTCAACTCGATCTGGTTC
>DHJP01000087.1:0-1226 GCA_002404395.1 Clostridiales bacterium UBA4717 | reverse complement strand
CCCCGCCGCAATTTTCTTATCATCTCGCTTTTGATGTGGTCATTGCTCGTCTCGCTGCATCTAACACTGTTGCCGCTTGGGTTCAACCTCTGGCAGCTTTACGGACTCGGCGTTCCCGGACAGGTGATCATAGTCATGTGGTCGATGCTCAAAAAGGATTGATGCACGGCTGAAGCATACCGCGCCTTGCGGCGAAGCAGACCGCAAAAGTACGCAAATATCCACGCGCTTTAAAGAGCGCTCAGTACAACGTCAGGCAACGCCGGACTGCAATCCGGCGTTGCTTTTTTATGCGGTTCAAGGGCATAGGCTGCCGTCTCCGACGCCTCTGCCGTCTCCGACGTTTCTGCCGTCTCCGACGTTTCCGCTGTTTCCGCCGTCTCCGACGTCTCTGCCGCCTCCGCCGTCTCCTCTGTTTCCGCCGTTTCCGCCGCCTCTGCCGTCTCCGACGTCTCCGCTGTTTCCGCCGTCTCCGCCCGAATCTATCGGTTGCGCCGATCTCATTTAAGATTTCGGACCTATCATAAAAGCGGCTGCGGCACAATTGCAAAACTTAAGGGGCTGTTAAAAACATTTTAACAGCCCCTTAAAATGCCGTTTGTATCCCGACATTTTTGAAGTGATCTTCCGTGCGGTCTCTGCCCTTTTCAATACGATGGGGGTGTCAAAAAACTCAAGCTGAGCTTTTTAACACCCCCTGTCTATATGGAGGAGAGTATTGCGATTTGATTATCCGATGACTTGATACCTGAGTATGTCACCGTATACGATTTCTACGTCGCCCTTTGCATCCTCGTAGACGAGATACGGTCTGCCGTACCAAGTCACTTTGGGGTCGCTCTTTGCAACCATAAATACGCTCGTAGCCGAACCGTCGATCTTGTCAATGCGTCCGACAATAAGCTTATCGCTGTTCATAAGATTGAAGTTATCCTCAGTAGCCGTCTCCGCGTCCGACGTCATGAGCACACCGTGTTCAACGAGCGTGCAGTCCCATGACTCCGGCAGATCAAACGCCGCCGCAAACCATGCGCGGCCGTTTTTATAGTAAGCGTCAAGTCCGATGACAAGCGGGAATACCGCCGTGTCGTCCGCTACCTCTCTGATCGTTGCATTGTCGAGCAGTACGTGAGTGTATACAAACGCTTTCTTTGATGAGATCGTTTTGGTCACGCCTTTATATGTGATCTCCCAATGCGAGAAAGTGCCGCTTGAAGCGTTGATCG
>DHJP01000049.1 GCA_002404395.1 Clostridiales bacterium UBA4717 | reverse complement strand
GATCTCGACCGCGTCGTCGGCGATAAGCCTGTGACCGCGCTTGACAAGCTCGATCGCCGTTTCGCTCTTGCCGACTCCGCTTTCGCCGAGAATGAGCATACCCTCGCCGTATACCTCAACGAGCACGCCGTGACGCGTGATGCGCGGCGCAAGGCTGACGTTCAGGTAAGCGACGAGCGACGCCGAAAAAGCGCTCGTGCGCTCGGGCGTCCGCAGGATCGGGATCTCAAAATACTCGGCGATCTCAAGCATATCGTGAAATACTTCAAGATTTGACGAGATAATGACCGAGTTCGGCTTGGTCTCAAAAAAGTTGGTGAGAGCGGCGCGGCGCGCGTCCGGCTCAAGCATTTCAAGATACTTGTGCTCGGCTTTTCCGATAAGTTGGATGCGTTGCGGCTCAAAGTGACCGAAATAGCCCGAGAGCTGGAGACCCGGGCGGCATACCTCGGTCAGCTTGACCGTGATCTCGGAGATGTGGTCGGGAACGTAAATTTCCTCAAGAGAAAATTCCTTGATTACGTCGGTCAACGGTATCGAATAGCATGAATCCATAATTTTGCCTCCACGCCGCTGTCAGCGGCACATATAACGAGCTGCGTTTTGAACGATAAGAACTCTGACTTCCGTCAGGTCCGGCGGGCGATTCCTGCCGCTGTCCGTACACATGAAAGCATGGCGATCGGGAAAATAATGCAGACGAAGATCGCCGCGCGAAGCGCCGACTGCTCGGGCGAGCCGCCCGGGAAAAAGTCTAAAAAGCTGCCGCCGCCCGAGAGCGCGTCGTTGACGATCCCGTTAAGCCACGGACCGATCGAGCAGCCGACGTCTCCGCCGAAAGCCAGCAGCGCAAACATCGCCGTCGAAGCGCCGCTTTTCGGAAGTATGTCGGAAGCGGCGGCAAGCGTGCCGGGCCACATCAGACTGACGGCAATGCCCGCCGCCGCAAACGCTGCCATGACAAGGATCGGATTCGGTAAAAAAGCAATGCCGAGATACGCCGCGACCGCAAGCGTACTGCAAAAGGTCAGCGCCCTGACGATCGGGATCCGCTTGCCGAAAATGCCGTAGAAGGTCCTGCCGAAAGCCATCATGAGCGCGAAAATGCAGGGACCGAGCAGATCGCCGGCAAGCTTGGTGACTCCGAGACCGGTCTCGGCAAAATAGGACGCCCATTGAGAAATTATCATTTCGGTCGCGCCGCTGCAGATCATGATCAAAAGGAAAACGAAGAATATGCGGCTTTTGAGCACACCGCGCAGCGAAAGCTTTTCGCAGTCGGCGTTCTCATTGACCGGCACCGCGGCAAAAAGCAAAGTGCAGAAAAGCGGAACGGCTGCCCAGATAAACGGGAGCAGATACCAATGCACGTCGCCGAGCAGGAAAATGAGCGCGCTTGAAATAAGTATCACGCCCGTCTGCCCCCAGCTGTAAAAGGAGTGTAAGAGGGCAAGCGAGGCGGAGGTGCTGTCGTTCGGAAGCGAATCGACGATCGGGTTGATTATCACTTCGATCAGACCGCCGCCGATGCTGTACAAAAAGGTCGCGGCAAATAAACCGACGGTGGGATCGATCAGCCGCGGAAGCGCGCCGAGCGCGAGCAATCCGAGCGCGGAAAAAGCGTTAGCGAGCACCGCGCTTTTCTTGTAGCCGAAAAGCCCGATTATCTTGATCGAAGCGATGTCCACAATAAGCTGAACGATAAATTCAAATAATACGAGCGTTCCGAGCGCGCTGACCGAAATGCCGAAATCGCGTCTGAATACCACGAAAAAGAGCGGGGCGATGTTTACAACGATCGCCTGTACGATGTATGAAAGATAACAGGCGAAACGGGTGTGCTTGAAGTTCATTGCGTAAGTTCTGTCGGCGGAGCCGACCCATGAAAAACGAAATATCGGGTCTGAGCGAAGCGTCTCACTGATATTAAATATATGAAAGATATCAAAGCATTGTCCGACAATTATACGCTAAAGCCTTGATTTTGTCAAGTCCCCGGGCGTAATATAAATTATTTTGAAATACCGCCCGACGCCCGCTTCCGATACTTGATTTGACAGGGAAGCTGTGATATAATCGACGCGTCGTGGCTCTGCTATTATAAAGCGCTGCTCGGCGGCGTCCGCCGTCTGAAATGTTGAAGCCCGCGCCGCTGTCGTAAAACGCCGCTCCGGATACGGACTTTGCCTCGATGACTTTGAGCTTTTGCAGTCGGTGCAAATGCCAAGGGTCGTAAAAAACTCAGTTTGAGTTTTTTACGACCCTTTTTGCTCATTTGGTCTCCACTTCGATCGGATAGTGGTCGGACAGGTAGATGCCGTCGCTCTCGCTGTCCCAGATCCTGCAGGAAATAATGTTTCCGACGTTCGCGGCGTTCGTGAAGATATAGTCGATCTTGATCGCACGGCTGCCGTACGCATGGAATGAAACGGGCAGCGCTTTCGTAAGATCGACAAGCTTTACTGCAGTCTCGCTCTCGCAGCGCGCGATCGTTTCGCTGCCCGGGAGCGCGTTGAAGTCCCCGAGAATGTATACCGTGTCGTCGGCACCGTCTTTGAGCTTTTGCCGCACGCGCTCAAGGATAAGCCCGATCCCGAGGATGCGCGCGCTGTCCGAGATGTGGTCAAGGTGATTGTTGTATACGTGGATAGTTTTGCCGTCCTGACGGAATGAGGTGCATACGCAGATGCGCGGACAGCCGCTCTGCTCTTTGAAACGGCTGGCGGGCAGCTCCGGAGTCTCCGACAGCCAGAAAGTGTCGTAGCCGATAAGCGTAAGCTCCCGCCTGAAAGCGGTGTATAAGCCCTCGCCGTCATACTGCTCGCACCTGCCGTGACCCACAAAGGTGTAGTCCGGAAGATGCCGCTTTAAAAATTCGAGCATCTCGGGCATCACTTCCTGAAACGCGATAATGTCGGGCGCGTTTGAGTCGATCTCGCGCAATATCCCGCCCGCGCGATGATAAAAGCTGTTGATGCCGTCGCCCGTTAAGGCGCACCTGAGATTAAATGTAACGATCTTCATTTTTTTACCGTTCCTTTCTGCCGAAGCGCGGCATAAAAGCGAAAAGACTCCCGCCCGCCGAAGCTTTGCCCGGTTTAAAATATATTATATAAAATGAACGCGCTTTTTCATGCCGGAAACGCCGCCGCGCTTTAAAACGCTTTCGGATTCTCCGCCCACTCGGCGGCTTCCTCCACCCATTTCGCAATGCTCTTGTCCACCCAGCGCGCGTTGCCGCATTCGGTGATCCGGTCGGCGAGCGCCACGCCGTGCGGAGCGTCCGGGTATATGTGAAGCTCAAACTTTCTGCCGCAGTGCGAGTATGCGTCGGCAAGCGCCAGCGAGTTTCTTACGTTCACGACTTCATCGGTCGTCGTGTGTACGATAAACGCGGGGACCGAATCGGAATCGACCTGCTTTTCAAGGTCGACCGCTTCAAGCGCGGCGCCGCTCGGCGAGTCGGTGCAGAGCAGATTGCAGAGCGAGCCGTAACTGCCCGGCTCGGCTGAGGTCACTACCGGATAGATCAGCATGACCCCCTTCGGCTTGTTGCAGCCGCAGGGCGCGCCGAGCGCACCGAGCGCGGCAGTGACCGCCTCGTGCTTCCAGAGTATTCCGAGACTTCCGGCAAGATGACCGCCCGCCGAGAAGCCGACGGCAAATACCTCGTCGGGGTCGATATTGTATTTTTCGGCATTTTCCTTGATGTGCCTGACGGCAAGCGAAGCTTCGATAAGCTGTGCGGGAAACGGCTTTTTGCGCCCGACCGTGTAATGAAGCACAAAGGCGTTGAAGCCGTATTTCATAAACGCGAGCGCGATCGGCTCGCCCTCGCGGTCGGAGCAGACCCCGCCGTACCCGCCGCCCGGAATCACGAGCAGGGCTTTTTTCGTGTGATCGCCGACCTTGTCGGCAACATATGTCTCAATATATGCCTCACCGTCCGCGGTGAGGTCAACTCTTTCAAATCGCATAGCTTCCTCCGAAGTGTTATCAATAATTGTTACGGTCAGAGCCGCCGCGCCCGGGACGGCAGACGGTATCGCTTAAAGAAAGTATACACTTTTTGAGTGAAACAGTCAATAGCCGCGGAGAAAAAAGTCACTCGCGTCATTTTGTGCAAAAAATACGTTGTATTTTCAATTGCCGTTTCGGAAAATTGTGCTATAATCAATGTAAAGATCGGAGCAATCACACTTGCACGGAGGACAATATGTACAAATTCAGCGCGTGCATCGACATGATGTACAGAGCAGAAACGCGCTTTGAAGCGCGCGTCCTGCTTGCCGCAGCCGACTCGGTCGCGGGGATCGAGTTCTGGAAATGGTCGAACAAGGATCTGACCGCGCTTAAAGCGGCGCTTGACGGGTCCGGCATGAAAGCGGTGCTTTCAAATCTTGACAGCCGCGACGAGCCGCTGTCGGCGGCGCTTTCGCGCGGTATCGTCGCCGCCGGCAGGACCGACGAGCTGATACGGTCGATCCGCGAATCCGCGCCCGTCATGCACGCGCTCGGAATGAATAAAGCCATAGTGCTGGCGGGCGACGCCGACCCCGCGCTCCCGTTTGAAGCCGCGCTTGAAAACGCAAAGGAGACCCTCTTTCACGCCGCGCGCGCGGCTGCCGACGAGGGACTGACACTGCTGTTTGAACCGCTCAATACCTATGACCGCCCAAGCTACGTGATGCCGTATTCGGAAACGGCGTTCGATATCGTAAAGAGCGTTGACAGCGCAAATCTGAAGGTGCTGTTCGATATCTACCACGCGCAGCGCATGGAAGGCAATTTAGTCGATACGATCCGCCGCAATATTGCTCATATCGGTCATTTTCATGTGGCAAACTCACCGTATCGGTGCGAACCTGACTCGGGAGAGATCGACTACGCCTACGTGCTCTCCGAGATCGGCAGGCTTGACTACGGCGAGTGGATCGGATTTGAGTACATAAAGCGAAGCGAAGCCTTTTCGCTCGGAGAATATATAAAAAAGCTCGGCGGTATCCGGCGATAAAGCTCCGCCTCTGCCGGGTAAAACTTTGATTTCGGCATCAAATACTTTATGGACCGACCGCGAAGGTTCAGTCTCAAAAAAATTAAGTCTTGTGCTTCGCTTCTGCAATTTCCGAGGCTTTGCCCGCGAAAATTGCCGTTCGTTTTATGAATTGGCACCGCGAAGGTGCAGCCTCAAAAAAAGAAGCTACGTGCTTCGCTTCTGCAATTATGGGTCGCCTACGGCGGCATAGGAAATGTTATGGGTATTAAAATCGGAATCGTCGGTTTCGGAGAATTTTCCGAAAGCTTTCTTGATCTCTTTCTTACGCACCCCGACGTGGAGCGCGTGGTCGGCGCGGAGCTTATGCCCGAGCGGCGCGCGCATATCGAAAAGCAGTTCGCGATCTCAAAAATGTATTCTTCGTATGACGAAATGCTGGAGTGCGAGGATTCGCTCGACTGCGTGGGTATCTTCACTCAACGCCATCAGCACGGACCCATGGTCATCAAGGCGCTGAACTCGGGAAAGAACGTCTTTTCCGCCGTGCCTATGTCCTGCGAGATCGACGAGGCGCTTGAGATCATACGTCTGGTCGAAGCGAAGCGCCTCATTTATATGGCGGCGGAAACCTGCTATTATTTCCCCTGCGCCATATTCTGCCGCGAACGTCAGCGTGAGGGCAGATTCGGCAGGTTCGTCTACGGCGAAGCGCAGTATTACCACGATATAACCGAAATGTTCGATTCGTTCAGCGGCTCGGGCGGCAACGAGTGGAAAAAGATCGCGGGCATACCGCCGATGTATTATTCGACTCATTCGATGTCCATGCTGTTTCTGAGCGCGGACGAACGCCCGACCGAGGTTTCGTGCTTCGGCTTTGAAGATACCGTCGGCGACGGCATCTACGGCAAGGGCAATAACTATTGGGATAATCCGTTCAGCAACGAGACCGCGCTCTTTAAGCTGAGCGGCGGGGGAGTCGCGAGGATCAACGAGTTCAGACGCTGCGGCACCAACAAACCCTCGTCGTATATCTCAAGCTTTATCGGCACTCACGCAAGCTATATGTGCAACGGTATGCATCATACCTTTACGCTCGGCAACGTGTTCGGTCAGACTCCTTCGGTCGAATATGTGAGCAACCTTATCAATACGCAGAAATACGTGAACGCGCGCGATACCATGGATCTTTTCCATGATCCCGTGAAATATGAGTATCACCGCGGCTATTCGGCTATCCACGACCTGTCGAGACTGCCGGTCGCGCACCGCAGTATTCCCGACGGCGGTCACAACGGCTCGCACGCTTTCCTCGTGGACGATTTCGTCCGCGCGGTAATGACGGGAAAGCTGCCGCCGAACAACGCGTGGGACGCCGCCGCCTGCATGATCCCCGGTATAATTGCCCACGAATCGGCAATGCAGGGCGGTAAGGTGCTGAAGATACCCGCGCTTGAGCGTGCGCCCGAGGATTGGGAGACTATAGATTATAACGATCGTAAGTACGACTGAACCAACCGCGAAGGTTTAGTCACAAGAAAATGAAGCTATGCGCTTCGCTTCTGCAATTTCCGAGGCTTTGCCAGCGAAAATTGCCGTTCGTTTTATGAATCGGTTACGCGAAGATTCAGTCTCAAATAAATGAAGCCTTGCGCTTCGCTTCTGCAATTTCCGAGGCTTTGCCTGCGAAAATTGCCGTTTACTATATGAATTGGAGGTATTATGAAAGCAGCAATAGTCGGTTGCGGAATGATCGCAAACTTTGCGCATATACCGGCATACCGTCATCTTGACGGTATGTTTGAAGTCGCCGGTGTGTGCGATATAAACATAAACGCCGCCGAGCTGACGGCAAAAAAACACGGAATAGCTTTTTATACCGATGATTTTGAAGCTATGCTTGAAAAAATCAAGCCGGATATAGTCTCGGTCTGCGTGCCGAATATGTTTCATAAGCAGTATATAAAGTCGGCGCTTGAATTCGGCGCGCACGTTATCTGCGAAAAGCCGCTTGCCGTGAGCTATTCCGACGCCGCAGAGTGCTTTGCGCTTGCAAAGCGCAAGGGACTCATGCTCTGCGCGGCGCAGAGCATGAGATATACCCCCGACCGACTCGCGGCAAAGTCGTTGATCGACGCGGGCGCGCTCGGCGATATATATTACGGCGAGTTTTCGCGTATCCGCCGCCGCGGTATCCCGAAGTGGGGAGCCTTCCATATCCGACGGCTGAGCGGAGGTGGAGCGTTTGTCGATATCGGCGTGCATATGCTCGACGCGCTCGTGTGGCTTATGGGCAATCCGAAAGCCGTCTCGGTCAGCGGAAGCACGAGCACACGGCTTGCCTATAAAAACGAAACGCTCGTGTCGGATATAAGAGAGAGCGGCGCGCTCGGCGGGGAACCGCTCTCGGTGCGCGCTTACGATCAAAAGGAGTTTGACGTCGATGAGTTTGCCTCAGGTTCAATCGTGTTTGAAGGCGGGCGTCGGATAAACTTCAAGACCGCGTGGGCGGCTAACCTGCCCGACGAGACTTCGATCATACTTTGCGGAGACAAGAGCGGGCTCAGGCTTCCGGAGCTTGATATCTACGGCGCATTTGCCGCCTATCAGGCGGATATCCGACCGAAGCTGCCGGAGGGCGGCGTATACCCGAACGAAAAGTTCGGCGGACACTTTATGCTCTTTGACCTGATCGCCGACTTTTTAAACGGGAAGGGAGAGTTGCCGGTCAAGCCCGAGGAAACGCTGAACGTGTCAAAGCTGATTGAGCTTTTCTATCGCAGTGCGGCGGAGCACAGGGAGATATACGCAGACGAGACAAGCGAAGCGACCGCACCCAAAAATTAAAGCGGCAGTCATAAAACTCAGACTGCTGTATCGGACAAAGCGAGGTATACATATATGAATCGTAAAATTAAAGCTGTTATCATAGGTGAAACCGC
>DHJP01000196.1:2813-3556 GCA_002404395.1 Clostridiales bacterium UBA4717 | reverse complement strand
CAGGGCGACAAGTGGTGCATATATCCGCTGTATGACTACGCGCACCCGATACAGGACGCGCTTGAAGGCATAACTCATTCGCTTTGCTCGCTTGAATTTGAAAATCACAGACCGCTTTATGAGTGGGTCGTTGATAATATCGGCTTTGAAAAGAAGCCGAAGCAGAGGGAGTTTGCGCGTCTTAACGTCACATATACGGTAATGAGCAAACGCTATCTGCGTCAGCTTGTTGAGACCGGACTCGTTGACGGTTGGGACGATCCGCGTATGCCCACGCTCTGTGCACTGCGCCGCCGCGGATATACCCCTGCGTCAATATTCGACTTTGTGAAGAGAGCCGGGATTTCAAAGGCGAACAGTCTTGTGGATATCGAATTATTGGAGCATTGCATCCGTGAGGAGCTTAATCTGAGTGCAGACCGCCGTGTAGCCGTGCTTGAACCGATCAAGGTCATTGTTGACAATTATCCCGAGGATAAGTGCGAGTATTTCGCGCTTCCGAACAATCCGAACGATGAGTCGGCAGGCAAGCGGGAGCTTCCGTTCACAAAGGAGCTTTACATTGAAAAAAGTGACTTTGCCGAGGTCCCGCCCCCGAAATTCTTCCGCTTAAAGCCCGACGGTGAAGTCAGACTTATGGGCGCATATATTGTAAAATATGCCGGAGTTGACCGCGATGAAAACGGCGAGATCACGGCAATTCATGTCAATGCCGATCTTGAGACCGGCAACGGCAACCCCGC
>DHJP01000196.1:0-2767 GCA_002404395.1 Clostridiales bacterium UBA4717 | reverse complement strand
GCAAGGTGAAAGGAACGATCCACTGGCTGTCGGCAAAATATGCGCTTGAAGCCGACATGATGCTTTACGGCAACCTCTTTACGCTTGAAAATGTTGCCGATATTCCCGAAGGCAAGACCTACGACGATTATCTCAATCCCGATTCGCTCAAGAAGCTCTCGGGCGCCAAGATCGAGCCTTCGCTTAAGGATTCAAAGCCGGGTGAAAAATTTCAATTTGTCAGAAACGCATATTTCTGCCGCGATACCAAATACCCGAATACCTTTAACCGCATAGTTGCGCTCAAGGACAGCTATAAGGCATAAGGCGAGATGCCGTGACGATAAGCCGGATTTTTCGATGCTTCGGAGAATATCGGCTTATTCGGCTTTTTGAAAGGAGCACCGCAAAGTGATAAAATTATATGATAACGGAGTATACATTGTCGGCTCAGAAGTAATCGAAAACAACGCCGAGGCAGGAGCAAAGCTTGCGTCTTTCAATGTTAAAACGACTGCCGAAGAAGCCGCGAAGCAGACGATTGCATACGGTATTCTGACCGCTCATAATACTTCGGGCAACGATTCAAATTTAAAGATAAAATTCGATGCAATTGCATCTCACGATATTACATATGTCGGAATCATACAGACGGCGCGCGCTTCGGGACTTGAAAGCTTCCCGATCCCGTATGTGCTTACAAACTGTCACAACAGTCTCTGTGCGGTCGGCGGAACAATAAATGAGGACGACCACGTTTTCGGACTGTCGGCAGCCGAAAAATACGGCGGAATATATGTGCCGGCGCATCAGGCGGTCATTCACTCGTATATGCGCGAGCAAATGAGCGGCTGCGGGAAAATGATACTCGGCTCTGACAGCCATACCAGATACGGTGCGCTCGGCACTATGGCGATCGGCGAGGGCGGCGGAGAGTTAGTCAAGCAGCTGCTTTGCAGGACCTACGATATTAAAATGCCGAAGATCGTGGCGGTAAAGCTTGAAGGCGAGGTAAAGCACGGTGTCGGACCGCAGGACGTTGCGCTTGCAATAATCGGAGCGGTGTTCAAAAACGGCTACGTCAAAAACAGCGTGCTTGAATTTATCGGAGAGGGAATATCGAAGCTTCCGATCGAATTCAGAAACGGGATAGACGTAATGACTACCGAAACTACCTGCCTGTCGTCTATCTGGACAACGGATGAAAAAACCAAAGCATACTATGTTAATCATAAGCGACCTGAGGAATACCGCGAGCTTAAGCCGGGCAAGGTCGCATACTATGACGGTTTGGTTGAAGTCAACCTTTCCGAAATCGAGCCGATGATCGCTCTGCCGTTCCATCCGAGCAATGTTTATACGATCAGAGAGCTTGGAGAAAATGCACGCGATATACTTGAAGATGTAGAGCGCCGCGCGCTCGCGCAGCTTGAGGCTAAGGGGCTCAGACTCGGGCTTGCCGACAAGGTTACAAAGCAGGGCATACTTGTGGACCAGGGCGTTATTGCGGGTTGCGCCGGCGGCACATTTGACAATCTGACTGCGGCATCGGACATTCTGAACGGCGGTCAGACCGGAAACGGAGCGTTCTCGCTTTCGGTCTATCCGGCAAGCCAGCCGGTATTTTTGGGATTGATCCGCGACGGCGCTATCGGAAAACTGACCGAGGCAGGCGTTACTATTCGCAGCGCCTTTTGCGGACCTTGCTTCGGCGCGGGAGATGTCCCGGCAAACGGCGGACTTTCGGTGCGCCACTCTACCAGAAACTTTCCGAACCGCGAAGGTTCAAAGCCTTCAAACGGTCAGCTTGCGTCGGTCGCGCTGATGGACGCGCGCAGTATTGCCGCTACGGCGAAAAACGGCGGTATACTGACTCCGGCGTCCGAGCTTGATTACAAAGAGGAGAGCCACGAATACGTATTTGACGATAAGCCGTACAAGAGCCGCGTTTATAACGGTTTCGGTGATCCGCATCCGGAGCAAGCGCTGAAATTCGGACCGAACATCACCGATTGGCCGAAAATGCCGACGCTTACCGATGACGTTATGCTTGAAGTGGTTTCGGTAATATGCGATCCCGTAACCACGACCGACGAGCTTATCCCGTCCGGAGAGACCTCGTCCTATCGTTCAAATCCGCTTAAGCTTGCGGAATTTACGCTTTCGAGAAAGGATCCGGAATACGTCGGACGCGCAAAGGCGGTTGCGGCGATCGAAGCCGAACGTGCTGAGAAAAATGTATTATCGGGCGGAATCCGCAAAGCATATGAGCTGCTTGAGCGCGAGGGTGTAAAAACGGACCCCGAAAATACGCTTATCGGAAGTACGATTTATGCTAACAAGCCCGGAGACGGCTCGGCGAGAGAACAGGCGGCGTCATGTCAGAAGGTGCTCGGCGGTCTTGCGAATATTGCGCTCGAGTATGCCACAAAGCGATACAGAAGCAATTTGATAAATTGGGGTATGCTTCCGTTTGTGAGCAAAGACGGTACTGCTTTTGAACTCGGGGATTTTGTATTTGTGCCCGGCATACGAAAGGCGGTTACCGAGGGAGCAGAGTCGATCACGGCGTACCTGATAAGAAAAGATTCGGTACATACGCTCCTGCTTTCACTCGGTGAACTGACCGAAGATGAACGTGCGATCATCGTTGACGGCTGTCTGATCAATTACTATAGTTCGATGCAATAACGTCAAACTGCACAAAAAGACACAATACGTCGGCAATTACCGAAAATTCGGACGACCGGCGGACGGATTTTGCCTCTGTAGGTTTGTCAATGATGTG
>DHJP01000003.1:897-4254 GCA_002404395.1 Clostridiales bacterium UBA4717 | reverse complement strand
GCTGCGCGCGTCCTCGAACCAGACCTCGTGCCGCGCGCCCGCTTCGTCCGTATATATGAAATACGGCGTCTGTGCGATCTCGTCGAAGCGTATCTCCGCGCCCGCTTCGCCGGCAAGCTCGACCGCCGCCATGTTTCCGAGCGAGGTCGCCCGACTTTCGCCGGCGACAAAAGGCAGCTTCCAATCGTAAGCATAGTTCGGCATACCCATAAGTATACGGTCAGGCTCAAGCTCGGTCAGCGCGTAATCGACCACCTCGGCGACCTTGTTGATCGGCGCGACCGCCATAGGCGGACCGTAGGTGTATCCCCACTCGTAGGTCATGAGAAGCGCCTTGTTCGCCGCGTTGCCGAGCGCGCCGTAGTCGTGCGACTCGTAAAGCAATCCCCGCTGATCCGCCGAGGTTTTCGGCGCAAGCGATACGAATACCGACTTGCCGCGCTCATTCGCCGCGCGGCGGAGCGAGTCGATAAAGCGTACATACGCCTCGCGATCCTCGGGCAGCACGTATTCAAAGTCAACGTCGACCGCGTCATACCGCTTTTCGACCAGCGTATTCACTATGTTATTTATCAGCCGCTCGCTCGCCTGCGGCGAGTTCAGGACCGCGTTCACGAGCAGATTTGAAAATCTGCCGTCCGCGCCGAGCGAGGACACGAGCATGACCGGAGCGGTGCCGTATGAGCGCGCAAGCTCGATAAGCTCGGCGTCGTCGGTCTCGATAAGCGCGCCGTCCTCGGTTATACCGTAGCCGAAGATCGTCAGGTATGTAAGATACGGCAGAGTTTTTTTGAGTATCGCGCGGTCTATGTTCGGATAAGCATAGCCGTTTGTCGAAACGGTTCCGAGCTTCGGCGTGTCGTATTCAAGCACGAGCACCTGCCCGGGATAGATCGCGTCCTCCCCGCCGAGCGAAGGATTGTTGCGTAAAAGCGAGTTGACCGTCACACCGGTCGCGGCGGCGATATCGGTCAGCGTTTCGCCTGCAGTCACGGTGTAAACGCGCGCGGGTTTGAGTATCACGAGCGACTGCCCGACCGAAAGCATATCGGGATCGGCAAGCTCGTTCAGGGAAATAAGCCGTTCGGGAGTTATTCCGAAGTCGCGCGCGATCGAATAAACGGTGTCGCCCGCCTTGACTGTATATATCGTCATAAAATACCCCTCGCCGCCGCAGGCGGCTCACCAAAACAAGCGTGAAGCTCAAGGCTCCGCGCCGACTCAGAATTCAAGTGCCGGATCAGGCGGCCGCTCCGTTTCACAGCGCCTGATCCAAGGCTCATATATCAGTATTTATATGCACACGTATATTGTTTTGTGCACGGTTTTCGCACAAACGCTCCGTACCGCCGCGCATCGCGCGCTTTTTCATTTTCAGCTCGGCTACGCCGAAGATCAGGCATAATGGATTTTTCAAAAATCAAATTCGCGCTCGCACCGCTTGCCGGAGTGAGCGACATATCTTTCCGTAAGCTTTGCGCCGCGCACGGCGCGCCTTACGCCGTGACCGAGATGATCTCGGCTAAGGCAATACATTATAATGATAAAAAGACCGTCTGTCTTGCGCGGATAGACGCGTCCGAAGCCGCCTGCGCCGTTCAGCTCTTCGGCAGAGAGCCCGGGATCATCGCGGAAGCGGCGAAAAGATTAGCCGACGGCGAATTTTCCGCAGGCGGAAAGCTTCCCTGCGCGATCGACCTGAATTTCGGCTGCCCGGTCAAAAAGATAGTATCAAACGGCGAAGGGAGCGCGCTCATGCGCGAGCCGGAGCTTGCCGCCGCGATAGTGGAGTCGGCGGTAAAAGCGCAGGACCTGCCCGTGACCGTCAAATTCCGCGCGGGGTGGGACGACGGGCACATAAACGCGCCCGAATTTGCAAAGCGGCTTGAAGCGGCGGGCGCGTCAATGATCTGCATACACGGCAGAACGCGCGAGGAGATGTACGGACCGAAGGTGCACCTTGACGTGATCGCCGCAGTAAAAGCCGCCGTAAAGATCCCCGTGCTTGCAAACGGCGGCGTGATGACTGCCGCCGACGCCGTCAAAATGCTTGAAGCAACTCACGCCGACGGCGTAATGATCGCACGCGGCGCGATGGGAAATCCGTGGATATTTGACGAATTGAACGCGGCTTTCGGCGGCGGTCCGCCTTACACCCGCCCATCCGAAAAGGAAGTGATCGAAACCGCGCTGCTTCACGCAAGACTGATGATCGGGGACAAGGGCGAGAATACGGGCGTGCGCGAGGCGCGCAAGCATATCGCGTGGTATACGCGCGGCATGAAAGGGAGCGCCGCCCTGCGCGACGAGATCAACCGCGCAAATTGCTACGCCGAGCTTGAATCACTGCTGTCAAAGGTAGGCGCAGATACGTAAGCGCCGCTCTCTCCGACGCAGCTTTGAAAAACAATAAAACCGCACTTCGTAATAAGCGCTGTGCCAAAACAGAGTCTCCGCGCCGCCACCGTGCGTCAGCCGCGGCCGCGAAACGTGAAAAAAGCCCGCAAGCATATCGGATCGGATAATGCTTGCGGGCACAATTCCGGGCAGTTTCAAGCCCGAAAAATATTCAATTTTACGAAAATACGACTCACACGTTACGCGTACCCTTGGTAAAGTCACAGCCGCGGTATTTCACGTTCTCCGAGTCTATTGCGGTCACGTCGAACCTCCAGCCCGACTCCGTCTCTTTCAGAGCGACCGACTGTTCGTCGCCATCGGAAAGCCATACCGGCTCCGGGTCGGTGTCGGTGTAGCTTATGCCAACGCCGTCAAAGGTCACATTCCGCACCTTTTTAAGTACAAACGCGCTGTCTGCGGAAAATCTCCCCCATCTGCCGCGCTCGGGATAATCGCCGTGATAACCGTTTCCGTCAAAGGTGAAGAGCGAATCGCTGATTCTTACATTTTCGAATTCCGCGCCGTCAAATCCGAGCAAGTATGAACTGACGTTCGAGCGCGCGATAACGCCCGAGATCAATATGTTTCTGATATAAGCGCTCACCGGCAGCGGCGGATGCCTTTCATCGTTGCTGACGCGCAGCTCAAGCGCGCGCTCCGCGTCGATCGTTACGTTGCTTATGCGGATATTCTCAATTTTAGTGCACGAGCCTTTCGGCGAAAAGCGGCACATCATGCCGATACCGATATTCGAATCATGTATGACCAGATTAGATATCGTGCAGTTGCGTATAAGTCCGCTGCCCACGCCTATGCGCAGTCCGTAATCACCGTAGCTTGAGATCGAGCAGTTGGTGATCACTACGTCCTCGCAGTATTTCTTATCTTTGAGCGGCTTGTCGTAGCCGCGCAGTGTGAGCGCGTCGTCGCCCACATTTATAATGCAATCGCTTACCG
>DHJP01000003.1:0-838 GCA_002404395.1 Clostridiales bacterium UBA4717 | reverse complement strand
GTCGATATCAATACCGTCGTTAGTATACTGATACTGCTGACCGTTAATATTCAGACCGCGTATCATCACGTCTTCGCAGCCATGGCAGAACAAGTGCCAATACGAACCGTTTTTCAGGTGCAGATCGGTGATACTTACGTTTTTACATTCGCAAATAAAGAACATCTGCCCCGGGCGTTCGGGATCCGGCAAAAGCGTCGGCGAATCCTTCTCATCACTCGGCGTATTGACCCAATACGGCGCGTCTCCGTCGATCGTGCCCATGCCGCCGATAAAAATATTCTCCTTTTCGATCGCGACGATAAGATGCGCGCCCGAAACGTGCTCGCTCACAAACNNACAAACACCGCGTTCTGCGGGCAGAAATCGTCGGCGTTGTAATCGCGCTTGTCGCGGCTGGCGCGGATCGTTGCGCCGAGATCAAGGTATATTCCCCCGTTTGAATTCAATTCAAGCGTTCCCGTGATATATGTGCCTGCGGGAAAACGCACGATACCGCCCGCGTCAAGCGCCGCCTGTATCGCCTGCGTGTCGTTATGCACTCCGTCGCCGAGCGCACCGAAATCTTTGACGTTTTTCATTCCGAAGGTTTCAATATTCATAATCCGTACTCCTGTTCGTGTTCAAATCCGCACCATAAGCCTGCGCCGCCGGCGCACATTCGGATCATTCGTATTGTAAACCCAAAAACTTTAAAAATCAACACATATATTGCGCAATTTTTATACTATTTTGCACCTCGCCTCAGAGCACATACTTCGCGTTGCCGATGTGCACCTTGAAGCGCACCGTACGGTGCTTTGCCGAAAACGCTCTCAGGTAGTTGAAGAGCATATCT
>DHJP01000050.1 GCA_002404395.1 Clostridiales bacterium UBA4717 | reverse complement strand
ACGGCGGGTTGTTTTGCCTCGGCAAGGGCGGGGTATTCATTTACGAGCCGGGAACCGAGCATTATTATCGAGCGTTGACCGCCGCTTCGACGTTTTGGATCCACTTTGCCGGAACCGCAGTTCGCGATATCTTTTCTGATATGGATATAACTGCCGGAGTTTATGAAACCGATGCGGGTGCGGCGGCAACCGATGAGTTCCGCACATTGGTGCGCAGAAGCGGAAGTACGAGCGAGCTTAAGCTTGCTCTCGGGACTTTTCTGAATCTTTTGGCGTTGATATCCGGCGGCGTACACAGAAGCAAACATTCGGAGAAGCGCGGCGACATAAAAAATATTGACGGAATACTTGAATATATGAATATGAATTATGAAAGAAAGCTTACGGTCACGACACTTGCGGATATGTCGGGTTACTCGGTCAGTCGGTTTCTGCATTTGTTCTCGGATACGATCGGGAAACCGCCGATGCGCTATCTGCGTGATATAAGGCTTGCGAATGCATGTGAATTGCTTGATACCTCCGAATATCCGGTGAGCGAAGTCGCGGATCTTTGCGGATTCGACGATCCGCTTTACTTCAGCCGTGTTTTCACGGGCAAATACGGGATCTCGCCGAGCGGATACAGAAAGCGCGGCAGTATTACATAATATTGCGGAGTCAGCCTCAATACTTTCGACATTCAGAATTTCAAATTATATACATTATTTTTGAATTTCAATATTTTTGGGGTATTTTTGCGTTAACACTTGACTTTTTTGACAATATCTATATAATGAAAGTGACGGCGAGGCATCGGTTTTGAAAGCGTTGCCGAACCGAAAAATGTGCGCCGGTCACACCGGCACGGAGGGGCATTATGATTAAGAAGTTCGGTGTACAGCTTTTTACTGTACGTGATTACATGAAGGATCCCAAGAGCTTTGACGAGACCTGCAAGAAGCTTAAGAAGCTCGGATACGACGAGGCTCAGACCGCGGGAATCCCGTTCGATATCAAAGAGTTTGCTAAGATCGCCAATGACAACGGCATTGAGATTATCGGAACTCATGCGGATATATACAAAATGTTCGACAATCCCGAAGAAGCAATGGAAGAGCATAAGATCCTCGGCACGGTCAATGCCGGCACCGGCGGTATGCCCGGCGGATTCCGCGACAGTGCGCAGGCAGTAAAATATTTCTGCAAGGTGGCGAATGAATTCGGAAAAGCGGTCCATCCGCACGGCTTCCGTTTTACATATCACAACCACAGCTTTGAATTCAAGAAGTTTGCAAACGGTCAGCGTATGATCGATATTCTTTTTGAAAATCTCGATCCTGTAACCACCTCGTTCTGTATGGATACCTATTGGGTCCAGCACGGCGGCGGAGACGTTCGCGCGTGGATGGAAAAGTTTGCGGGAAGACTTGATATACTTCACCTCAAGGATATGGAAATGGGCAATGACGGTCAGCAGCATATTACTTCGATCGGAAACGGCAACCTTGAGTGGAAAGAGATCGTCAAGACTGCCGAAAAGATCGGCGTAAAGCATTATATTGTCGAACAGGACAACAATTGGGTCGACGATGATCCGTTCAAGGCACTTGAAAACAGCGCAAACTACATTAAAGCAAACCTTATGTAATAATATGATCAGCCGACAGTCGTTTGGCGACTGTCGGCTGAAGCGTTTTTTTGTTGTTTCGGCACAGGAGGTTCTGTATGACAAACGGCTGCATCCGTATTGCAAACGAAGCCGATTATTCGCGAATAGCAGAGATATTTGTTTTCAATAATCGGGTAAATTATTTTCCGATATTCAAAGATGAAAAGTATTCGTTTTCGGAGCTTACCGTGTCAAACGTGATCACGGATATTGAAAGGATAATAGGCAAAAACATATATGTGTATGACGACAGCGATAGCGGTATAATCAGAGGCTTTTTCGCATATGTCGGCAATGAACTCACGAAATTATATGTTGACTGCTTTTTTCAAGGACGCGGATACGGCGGAAAGCTTTTGGAGGCGGCGATCACGCAGTTTGACGTTACTTCGATGATGGTGCTTGAAAAGAACACACGCGCGATCGGGTTTTATGCTGCGCACGGATTTTTGCCCTGCGGTGAAAGCTGTTTTGAGGAGGGTACCGACGAGAAACTTCTGAAGCTCGTGCGTGTGAAACAGGGGGGCTAATTGCAGATATCGTTTTGGGCGATATACTTTTCATACTCTGACGGAGTATGTCCTGTCACGCTTTTAAAAACGGTGCAAAACTGTTTTTGATCCGAAAAGCCGCACATATCGGAGATCTCACCCATTGAGTAGTACCCGCTTTTGATATAGCTTTCGGCGGCACTTATTTTAAGCTTGTTTATATATGATTTGGGCGAGTTCCCGGTTTGCTCATGAAAAAGTCGGCGATAATAATTTTCGCTGATATGACACATTTCGGCAAGCTTTCCGATCCGGAGCGGCTCTTTGAAATGCGCGGAAATATATGTAAGCGAATTTGAAATGATCGGGTTTTGATCTGTCGTTGCTGAATTACATAACTCGGCAAGAAAATTATTGAACATTGCGGTGCATCGGTATTTGTATGCACCGTTTTTTGTTTCCCATTCGCTTAGTATTGCGTCAAAAAACGCGTCGGTACGTTTGCGCTCGCAGTTTGCTTTTTTGATTTTGCAAAACGAAGCGTTGAGAATATTGAAATGGATCGCGACGACTTCTTCCTTGGTGCCGAGCTGGCGATAGTTTGTACCGGCGGGAATGAACAGAATATCGTCAACTCCGACCGTTAGTGCTTTTTCACCCGTGAAAAAACGGCTCTGCCCGTTTATGCGTTTGCTGAGTACCGAAAACGGGCGTGCATTTGTGCGGTAGTCGCTTTTATTCCGGTGTATGCGGAAAACGCCTAAAATTTCGATAATAAGTCCGTCGGTATCAAACATAAAAATCACCACTTTCACGAGGCGGAGCCGCGCACAAATATTTGTATTATTTTCTCGGAAATTGTTTGGTTTTCCGCTTATTCGGAGTTTAACACATTTTCCGACCGATTGCAATACTTAGGGTCGGATATTGTGTTGAAAATCGGAAAAAATGTGTCGGAAACCGACTTTACATATCACAGGCGTGGTTATATAATTAACTCGGACGGTAAAGAGCGCGAATCGCTCGGGAAAGTTCGCTTTTTGAGTCGGCTGCGCCGAAATAAAAATCAGCGTGAAAGTGAGTTTTTTGCTAAGTGAGATATCAAGTTTCGCGCCCGAATTTTTATAAGCGCTAATGAATCGAAAATTTAAGTTTATTTTTTGAGCCGCGCTGACGCGGCATGGAGATCATTATGGCAGAATTTTCTAAGGATAAAAAAACTATATTTTCGGGCGTTCAGCCCAGCGGTAACCTCACTATCGGCAATTACCTCGGTGCGATACGCAACTTCCCGCGTTTTCAGGACGACTTCAATTGCCTTTATTGCGTAGTTGACGAACACGCGATCACGGTAAGACAGAATCCGGCCGAGCTGAGACGGCGTACCTACGAAACCCTCGCGCTTTACATAGCCGCGGGACTTGATCCGAAAAAGAACATCCTCTACGTACAGAGCCACGTCCCCTGTCACGCCGAACTTGCATGGATCCTGAATTGCTATACGATGTTCGGCGAACTTTCACGTATGACTCAGTTCAAGGATAAAAGCGCAAAGAATGCCGACAATATCAATGCCGGTCTCTTTACTTATCCGACGCTTATGGCAGCGGATATCCTGCTTTACCGTACCGATATAGTACCGGTGGGAATAGACCAGAAGCAGCATCTTGAGATCACCCGCGATATTGCTGTGCGCTTCAACTCCGTATACGGAGAGACCTTTACGGTACCGGAAGCATATATTCCGGAAAACGGCGCGAAGATCATGTCGCTTGCCGAGCCGGATAAGAAGATGAGCAAGTCCGACGCTAACGAAAATGCGGTCGTGCGCATACTTGATACCAAGGATGCGATAATCCGCAAATTCAAACGTGCCGTCACCGACTCCGATACGGTAGTAAAGTATGCGCAGGGTAAGGATGGGATCAATAATCTGCTTACCATTTATTCGGCTTTCACCGGGAAAACGATCGAAGAATCCGAGCGTGAGTTTGAGGGCAAGGGTTACGGCGAATTCAAGCTTGCCGTAGGCGAAGCCTGTGCGGATTCGCTCGCACCGGTAAAGAGCGAATTTGAGCGCCTGATCGCAGACAAGGCGTATCTTGAGTCGATCATGCGCGAAAATGCCGGACAAGCATATGCGATTGCCGCAAGGACACTTTCCAAGGTCCAGAAGAAAGTCGGCTTCATAAAGCTCTGATCGCTCACGATTTTTGAAAAGTAAGGAATAAGTACCGATGAATGAATGGATACACGGCATTTGCGCGGTGATCTTCGCGCTCTTGCTTGCTTTTACCACTACCCCGGCAGTCCGCGCACTTGCATATAAGCTCGGAGCGATAGACGTTCCGAGAGATAATCGCAGAATGCACACAAAGCCTATACCGCGTATCGGCGGGCTTGCCATCTATTTTGCGTTTGTGGTATCTACGCTTGTCTTTTCAAAGCTGAGCCACGGACTTGCCGCGATCTATATCGGCGGTACGCTTATAGTAATTGTGGGTATTATCGACGATATCAAGGCGATTAACGCCTGGTCCAAACTCGCTGCGCAGATAGTTGCCGCAGTGATCGCGGTGCTGTGCGGCGTGCGCATGGACTTTATAAACCTTTTCGGCAAATATATAAATTTCGGATATCTTGCGATACCGATAACCGTTTTGTGGATCGTCGGACTTACCAACGCAATAAACTTGATTGACGGTTTGGACGGGCTCGCCTGCGGAGTGAGCGCGATCGGTTCGCTGTCACTGTTCTTTATCATGCTGATCAAAGGAGATACCGCAAGCGCGCTTGTTACCGCCGTGCTTGCCGCCTCCTGCATAGGATTTTTGCCGTTCAATTCAAATCCCGCCAAGATCTTTATGGGCGACACCGGCGCGCTCTTCCTCGGCTTTACCTTAGCTGTAATGTCCGTCGAGGGCGTATTCAAACTTCACGCGGTGCTGTCGTTCATGATCCCGATCGCAATATTCGGTATGCCGCTGCTTGATACCGCGACGGCGTTTACCCGCCGCCTTTTGCATCATAAAAGCCCGTTCTCGCCTGACAAAAAGCATTTTCACCACAGGCTCATCGCGCTCGGCTTCAGCCAGAAGCAAAGCGTGTACACGATCTATGCGATCTGCGCAATGCTCGGACTTGCGGCTGTCATGCTCTCGTCGGGAAATAA
Source organism: Clostridiales bacterium UBA4717 (assembly GCA_002404395.1). Taxonomy (GTDB): domain Bacteria; phylum Bacillota; class Clostridia; order Oscillospirales; family CAG-272; genus UBA4717. The sequence goes on along the minus strand of DHJP01000050.1, from coordinate 1,681 downwards.
TGTCGGCGCGCTTGTGATACTCGGGGTCGGCCTTGCGGTGCTGGCGGTCTACTATCTGCTTGTGACCAAATTTACCGATCTCGCCAAACTCGGATTTACTACCGAGGTCGGATCCGAAAAGTCAAAGGACGAAAAGTAAGCGAAGTTTGTTTTCTCAGAGTTTTTGAAGAGGTGTGGTTGTGAACGATAAAATCAAAAAACGCCCCGCAAAAAAGCAGGGCGGATTTTTCGGAATGCTCGCGGCAACACTTTTGATTGCGGTTGCTTTCGGAGCGATCATTTACGGAATGTATTATTTGAATATAATAAACATTTTCGAGGTATTTGACAAGAACACGAATCAAACCGATAACTTGCCTGAATCTCCCGATATCGATAATCTCCTTGAACAATACGAGAAACCGGAGTATCGGCTTATATATTCGGTGACGCCCGAAGAGCTTTTGACGGTGATCGCTTCGCTGTCTGTCCCCGATGCGTATACTCTCTCTGCAGAAACGGTCGATTTCGGAGGTGAGTCGAGAGTTACGAAGCTTACCGCGGAAAAAAACGGAGAAAAATTCAATATAGCACGCACTTCTTATGACGCCGACGGCGCAGAGCGCCTGAGCGAGTCAATTGTATGCGACGGCGAAACGATCACCGTAAAGAATAATAACGATCTGAAAAGCGTGGTTTACAGCGTAAACGATCGTTTTGATTTCGAGTCATACTGCCGCATACCCTCTCTTGCCGAGCTGACTGCGCTTTGCAGTCGGTTGACCGAGGCAGAGAATGACGACGGCACAAAATGCGAGGTTTCGCTTGTCACTTCGGAAAGCGGAAGCTTTTATAAGGTCGTTGTCGAATATGACCTGCCCGAGCAGAAGGATGAGTATTATCTTTCGCTCGATACCGGTATACTGATGAGCGCATTTACTTATGTAGGCGATAAGCTCGTGTACCGCTTTATAATTAGCGACTTTGCCATTACGGACGCATCGCTTAATTGAGTAACAGATATCCGAGTGCGGCGATCAACAGCAGATTATCGCGCGTCTTTTCGCCCTCCAGATAGAGAAATGTCATAAGTCCGATGATGACAAGCTCCTCGGTAGATCCGCCGAATTTGTGTTTCTCGGACTGACACGGTTCTTTTTTGCCGTGACTTTTCTGATATTCGCCGCTTCTGAAACGGTAGATTTTGCCCTCTCTCAGGCGAGGTTTGCTTTTGCGCTCTCCATGATCTGTACATTCGGCGCGGTCGGTGCGGCAGTCGTTTTGAAAATTGTTCAGCTGTCCGTCATATCTGCGCGGGATCTGTCTGCCGTCGGGCTGTACATACATACCTTATTCCTCTTTCACCTTGAATAGTTCGGTCAGATCGACTATTTTCATTATTTCAATAATTACATCGAGCTTTTTTGCTCTCTCTTCGCAAAGAAACGGGCGCAGCGCACACAGCAGTCCGATATTTCTCGCCGAGTCTTTCGGCTTTGGCCTGATGTCCGGATAACTTACGGCTGCCGGTATGCTGTCGCGGCTTTTGTCGGCGTCGGCTTTCGATTCATATGTATCGCCGCCTTCATGCGGTTTCGTATCGCCTGACAGCCCCTTGACTATGTTCATTATCCCGGCCATCGCGGAAGGATCGGAAAGGATTGCGCCGAGTTTGCTTTCAATACCCTCGCTCATACGCTTT
>DHJP01000183.1 GCA_002404395.1 Clostridiales bacterium UBA4717 | reverse complement strand
AACCGTGTTTTTGCAAAACGGGACGGGGTGCTGTATACCGAACCGTACGACGCTTCAAAGGTTGAGGACCCGAGTCTGATAATCTATGCCGCCGTGCGTAAATATGAAAATAAGCTGATCGTGACCAACGGCGATCAGACCGACACGATCTTCGACGGGCTTCAAAACGGCAAGGATTTCAAAGACGCACTCGACTCCCGCAGGTTTGAGCCGGATTTTCCGAATCTGACTCCGCGTATCAGCGGAATGCTGACTTTTTCCGATAATGGCTTTTCGTATGAAATGAGTATCCTAAAAAGTGCGGACAGCGAGGGCAGCGCCTGCAGCCGTTATACCTTTTCGTATGAGCCGCTTCCCGGGCTCGGACACTTTATACATACCTACGTATGCGACGGAGATCCGCTGCCAACATTTAAAGGAGAGCCTGAGCGCGTGGAGATCTGTGATGATATAGACGAATTTACGGACAAGCTTTGGAATTCGCTTGACTCGGACAATCGTATTTCTTTGTATGTCAGTTATATCGAACCTGCTACCGGCAAGGAAGAAAGCCGACTGATCAACAGAAACAAGTGAGGGCAATAATGAAAGAATTTGAACTTAAATACGGTTGCAACCCGAATCAGAAACCGGCGCGCATCTATATGGCAGACGGCAAAGACCTGCCTATCGAGATCCTTAACGGAAAACCCGGATATATAAATTTCCTTGACGCTTTCAATTCGTGGCAGCTTGTGCGCGAGCTGAAAGAAGCTATCGGTTTGCCGTCGGCGGCTTCATTCAAGCACGTAAGTCCGACCTCTGCCGCAGTGGGTCTTCCGCTCGGCGAAAGGCTCAAAAAAGCCTGCTTCGTTGATGATATCAAAGCACTTGACAGCTCACCGCTTGCCTGTGCCTATGCGAGGGCGAGAGGAACCGACCGTATGTGTTCTTTCGGCGATTGGGTCGCACTGTCTGATATATGCGACGTTACGACCGCGCAGCTTATAAAGCGCGAGGTTTCCGACGGTATTATTGCACCTGGATATGAGCCCGAAGCGCTTGAGATACTTAAATCCAAACGTAAGGGCACATATAATATTGTGAAAATCGTCCCTGACTTCGTACCCGAACCGCTTGAGCGCAAGCAGGTATTCGGCATCACATTTGAGCAGGGAAGAAACAATTTTGAAATCAACCGCGCATTGCTTTCTAACATTGTAAGCAAGAATAAAGCGCTGCCGGAAAACGCAGTCAGAGATCTGCTTATATCGCTTATCACGCTCAAATATACTCAATCGAATTCGGTCTGCTTTGCCTATGACGGACAAGCGATCGGCGTGGGAGCCGGACAGCAGTCGAGGATTCATTGCACGCGGCTTGCCGGCGGCAAAGCCGACACATGGTTCTTACGTCAGCATGATAAGGTGCTGTCTCTGCCGTTTCTGCCGACTCTCGGCAGACCCGACCGCGACAACGTGATCGACGGATACATAAATAAAAACGAAGAAGATGTCTGTGCCGACGGTAATTGGCAGAAATATTTTACAGTAAAGCCCGAACCGCTGACAAACCAAGAAGCGGAGTCTTATCTTGCCGCGATCGACGGAGTGTCGCTCGGCTCAGACGCTTTCTTCCCGTTTTCCGACAATATCGAGCGCGCTCACAAGAGCGGCGTGTCATATATAGCAGAGCCGGGCGGCTCGGTCAGAGATGATCTTGTAATCGAAGCGGCGGATCGTTTCGGTATGGTGCTGGCGTTTACGGGTATGCGTCTTTTCCACCATTGATGATACAAATTTTACTGACGCGGAAATAACCGAATTAAATATGTGTCGGCTACGCCGACATGGAGCTTAAAAATGAAAATTCTGGTTGTCGGCGGCGGAGGCAGAGAGCACGCCATTATCAGGAAAATCCTCGAAAATAACTCAGTGGAAAAGGTTTATGCACTGCCGGGCAACGGCGGGATCGCAAGAGATGCCGAATGTGTGCCGATAGATGCCTGCGATATATCAAAAATTGTTTCTTTCGCTGTTGAAAATAAGATAGATTACGCGATCGTTGCACCCGATGATCCGCTTGTGCTCGGCTGTGTGGATCGTCTTGAAGAGGCGGGTATCCAATGCTTCGGTCCGCGCGCAAATGCCGCAGTCATTGAGGGAAGCAAGGTGTTTTCCAAAAATCTCATGAAAAAATACGGCATTCCCTCTGCCGCTTATGAGGTTTTCGACGATGCCGAAAAAGCGCTTGCCTATCTCGACTCCGCGCCGCTGCCGACGGTCATCAAGGCGGANNAGCAAGGTGTTTTCCAAAAATCTGATGCGTAAATATCACATTCCGACAGCCGATTATCGTGTATTTACAGTTATGAACGAGGCGCTTGATTATCTTGCCGAGGCGCCTGTTCCGATCGTCATTAAGGCAGACGGTCTGGCACTCGGAAAGGGCGTCACGGTCGCATATACGCGTGAGCAGGCAAGAGAAGCCGTCATTGACGCCATGAGAGATAAAAAATTCGGTAAAAGCGGTGAACAGCTTGTAATTGAAGAATATCTTACCGGCCCCGAGGTATCGGTGCTTGCTTTCACCGACGGAAAAACCGTTAAACCTATGGTCTCATCAATGGATCACAAGCGTATCGGAGATAACGACACCGGACCGAATACCGGCGGAATGGGAACTGTCGCTCCGAATCCGTATTACACAAAAGCGATCGCGGACAGATGCATGAAGGAGATCTTTATTCCCACAGTCAATGCAATGAATAAAGAGGGGCGCACTTTCCGCGGATGCCTGTATTTCGGACTGATGCTGACGTCCGACGGACCGCGCGTCATTGAATATAACTGCCGTTTCGG
>DHJP01000041.1 GCA_002404395.1 Clostridiales bacterium UBA4717 | reverse complement strand
GGCGAGTATAGGGAAACTGGCATTTACGGCGGATCAGGCGGATCCGATCGGCTGAGCGGACTGCCGTTAAGCGGACTGCCATTAAGTGGACTGCCATTAAGTGGCAGGGCAGACTTGACCGTGCTTATGCCGCTCTTCCGCAAGCTTGAAAAATTTAAGCTGACCTCCCGCTCCAAGACCGAAATTTACGCTGTGTTTTACTCGATCCTGCAAGCTTTGGCAAATGATGCCGGCACCCCGCTCTCACGCAAGCCGATCGACAAGCTTGTGACATACATGATCGACAACCTCGCAGATAATATAACTCTTGATATGCTTTCGGCAAAAATCGGATATTGCAAAAATCATATAATCAAGCTTTTTGCCGACGAGGTGAATATGACGCCGCACGCATATCTCACACATCTGAGACTTGAAGCCGCCGTAAATCTGATGAACGGAACCGACATGACTTTTGAACGCATAGGGCTTGACTGCGGCTTCGGAAGCTATATAAATTTCTACAAAGCCTTTAACAAAGCGTACGGCTGCCCTCCCGGACAGTTCAAACAAAAGTCCTGAAAGGCAGCCGACGACGCAAGCTCACTTGCAATAATATTTATTTGTACATTTCAATCACGGGACTTGCGATTATCCCGGCTTCGTGCAATCTGTATTCATAGCACCAACCGTCGCCTTCGCTGAACCAATGTCTCGGTCCCGTCCAATCGTTTCCGGTTATGTTGTGCATGGAAGCGAATGAATTGAAACGGGTCAGATATGTAAGAAATTCTATTACATGATGCCCTTCATAGACCCTGCCGAGCTCAAGGCGATACGGATCGTATACGACAAGTCCCATATCCTTGCCGTCAATGAATACTCTGATCGGTCCGCCCCTGTAAGCATTGACTCTTACCGTAAGTTCACATTCGGGCGTATCGAATTCCGCTTTGTATCGGATAGTGCCGCCATAGTACGGCAGCCCCTGCGAAGTGATAGAACCAAATCCAATTTTATCGGTAGGCGGCGTAAGCGTGCGCTCACAGCCTTCGACTCTGATATTGAAGCCGCCGAGCAGATAACACCACTCAAGATTCGTACGCTTTCCTATCGGAGCTTTGACCGTAATAATATTTTTACCGACCTTGATATTCGGAAGCGGGAGAGTTCCCAGACACTCGTCAACATAATAACCGTCGGCAGCGTTTGCTACGGACTCGCCGTTCAGGCTCACCTCAACGGTTTCAAAATCTTCAATTGCAAGCCTGCATCCGCGCACTTCGATCTCGGAGTTGATCTCAAAGCGGAGCGTTACGCTGTGGGTGGGTACCTCGGGCTTGATCATCCACGGTTGAACAATATTGCCGGGCTTTGTGCTGAGTCCGAGCCTTGCGCGGCAAATACTTTCAAGCTTGAGGATCTCCTCTTCGGGCGCAAACGCTTCGCCGTCAAGTGCATACTCGGCACGGTCAAGCAGCAGCACATTCTTTTCACCGAGCGAATACGCGACCTTCTTCTTGAAATCTATCGTCCCGAGAAGCTGCCTTTCTGTCTTGCAAAGCGCGTGTTTCATTTCCGTTTTTTTAATATCCGCGCGTTTCTCAAGTCCGAGCATGACCGAATCGTGATAGTACAAAGTGCATTTAATATAAGTCATGCCGTTGTCAATACAGTAATCGACGTCGCGTATTTCACCGTTAACCGTGTCATACAGCTTCGGAAGATATTCGCCCTTTACTCCGATCGTGACCGTTTCGGGACGCGAATTATCCACCACCGGATGCTGTGCGTATGCGTGAGCCGCAAACAGCCAAAGCTTATCGCCGTCATCGCGCAGATTATAGATAAGATTATTTACACGGGAGCCGTTGCTGTTTCGGATATCGATAAGCCGTTCGTTTTCAAACGCACCTGTCAGCGCAAATTGTTCAAACTCGATATTTTCACACCGCGCCGCCACTTTTTCGGCACGTTCGGAAAGCAGCGCGTCAACATATCTCGGCGCCCTGCCGGCAAACACTACCTTTCCTCCCGCCTCGATAAACTTTTCAAGCACATCAAGCGTACTTGATCTTATAGTATCAAGCGGCGGAACAAGCACGGCGTCGTATTTCATTTTTCCGACTTCAAGTCCGTTTTTCACACCGCCGAACTGAGAGGGCAGGAGTGATTCGTCTATAAGATCGAAGTCAAGCTGTCCCAAGAGCAGGCTGTCAAGCAGCGTATTGTATCTCTGCTGCTGTGAAACGCGCTTTTCGCCGTCTGTATCATTCGGACCGAAATACAGCCACGAACTTTCGATCGGGAAGATAACGCCGAGCTTTACTATCGGCTTTCCGCGAGTAAGTATCGACGCAACGCGCGCGAAATGATCTTCAACGTATTTATATTCTTTATACCACGATGATTGATGGCTTATGCTTGCGGGATAATCGCGCTTTGCATCACCTTTCATTGAAAGCCATGCCAGGTGATGCGCTCTGAGCGTCACGCCGAGCGCCGCCTGCCAATCTCCCTGAAGCTTGTGTCCTCTGAAATCAAAGTCCCAACCGGTAACGCCGTAAAGTTCCGAAAGCATTCCCTCTCTGCCGAACTGATGCACCGCCGACTGACACTGCTTGAGCGTGCCGAACTCGCGTTTGTTCACGAGCAGATCCACTCCCGGAAACTGCATGGAACGATAAAAGCGCATGACATCTCCGACCGAACGCGTCATTTCGTACAGCAGATGCTCGTCCATGACGTGGCCGGTAAAGTCTATTCCGTTCTTTTCACACCATCCGCCGTAACGATCCGAGTACGCGCTTACGAAACGTTCGCACAGATGGTCGTGATAATCGTATCTTGCTTTTGAGAGTATGCCGTCCGCGCGGCCAAGGAATATTTCGGGCAGACGGTCAAGAAAATCATATCCTTTCGCCGCAAGGAAGCTTTCGGGAATGTCGGGAGTAAACGCAAGCCTGTAATCTATCTTATCCTTTCCGCTTTTTATCGTATCGCCTACCTTGTATTGCGGCTCATCCGCAAAGATCGAGGGAATAGTCTTGCCGAAGCGGTCGCCGAAGTGCTTTTTATATGCTTCGTGCGTCACTTCAATAAAACGATCGACCGCTTTAGGATTAAGCGTGTCAAGGTATGTATATCCATTATGCCACGGGCTAAGCGCGGCAGTACGCGAATAAGCGTATATTTTGCGTCCCTCTGCGTCCTCATCTTCACCTATACGTGAATAGCTTAAAATTCTGCCGTCGGAATCAAGCCTGACCGAATATGCCGAGACAAAATACACGCCGCCGTCGGAAATCGCCGCATCTTCAGACTCATGTTCAAGCTTGTCCTCGGTAATATAAAGATAGCGGGTGCGGTATTGCGGATCTTTCGTTACAAGACCTCCGGCAGCGCCGGAGGGATATCTGTCTTCGTCATAAAGGTATGCAAGCATACCGCGTTTTTCGGCTTCTTCACAGCAGACTCTCACAGCGTCCATAAACTCTTCACTGAGATATGCGGTGTCAAGCCCGTCGCGCGGATGCATATTGAAGCCTCCGAAGCCCATTTCTTCAAAATAAGCGATATCCTGTCTGAGTGCTTTTTCCTCAAGCTTGCAATTCCATGACCAGAACGGCGCCGCTCTGTACTCGCTCGTCGGATTCTCAAACTCCTTTGCGGTATAAGGTTTATTTTTTTTGGCGTATCTCATATCAACCCTCATGTCGGCGAAGCCGACTCAGAAAGTAATCGGTAATTTCAGTATCGCCGGCGTCGAAAATGCGAATCCCCCCGCACCCGATCTTGTTTTCATAAAATTATATGCCGCGACTGTTGTTATTCTGAAATTACCGACGCGTTATATAAGGCATGCGCTTCGCGCCGTCTTAATATATGTTGACATGATTATACTATATGTGATAAAATAAATCTATACCTGAATATTACCAAAACAGGGGTGTATTTTGACATGGAAAACGCCGTCATGAGCACATTTTGCAGACGCATCAGCGCTGCCGAAAAAATCCATACCTTTATTTCCGAAGCGAAGATCGCCGAGCTCCATGAACATTCTTTTCTTGAGTTCGTTTATGTGCTTGACGGGAGTGCCGAGCACACCATGGAAAGTGCAGGCGGAAACGTACATATAAGCATCGGAAAAGGCGATTTCTTTTTCGTTGACTACAAAGCAAAGCATTCATATATTGCAAAGGAAACCGCACCGTTTCGCATTCAGAATATTCTGTTCATACCTGAGTTTATCGACTTTTTATTTACCGACTGTAAAAGCTTCACCGAGATCGTCAATTGCTATATGGTGAGGCATTTGAATACAACCCACCCGCCGATAATTGCAAACCGTGTGTTCCACGACAATGACGGCACGATCGCTTCTATTGCCGAAACCATATTCACCGAATATAAAGCCAAACGGCTCGGATATCTTGAACGGATACGCTGCGAACTCATCGCTCTGATTATTGAAACCATGCGTAAAGCCGAACCGGACGGCGTATCCGCCGCCGGGAATACTACCTCATTCATACGCAAAATGATATCCGAAGCTCCCGAAAGCAATATCACCCTCGGACAGATCTGCAATTTGGCCGGATACAGCACCTCATACATGAGCCGCCGTTTCAAGGAGGAAAACGGCATATCGTTTACGCTCTACCGCGAACAGGCGAGAGTAAACGAAGCCTGCCGTCTGTTATATTCAAGCTCAATGAAAATAATTGATATTGCGGAAGCGGTAGGGATTAGCGATATAAAGCATTTCGGACGGATATTCAAAAAGCTCACCGGGAAAAGCCCCGCCGAATACCGAAGGCTGTCACACGATCAGCCGTTCAATTCAAAATGACCGCACTCCCGCAGACTTTTAGCAAGCGACAGCCCTATCGGAAATATCAAAAGTCCCGCAAAGCCGAACAGCTTTGTTCCGACATACATCGAAAATAAGGTCAGCGTCGGGTGTATTCCGACCTCGCGCCC
>DHJP01000127.1:3927-4574 GCA_002404395.1 Clostridiales bacterium UBA4717 | reverse complement strand
TAAAACTGAAAAACAAATCCGACCGTTTCCGCACGATAGTCTGCGAGCGCGTTTGCGGAAAGCGAGGATATGTCCCTGCCGCACACGCAGATCTTTCCCGCGCTCGGACTGTCAAGCCCGCCGAGCAAATTCAGCAGAGTGCTTTTTCCGGCGCCCGACGGCCCGAGTATCACCACGAACCTGCCTTCTTCCAAAGTCAGATCAATTCCGTCAAGCGCTCTCAGCTCGTGGTCGCCGCTTTGGTAGACACGACTTACATTATTAAATTCAACAATTGTCATCATCCGTCCTCCGAATCCGTAAAAAAATTTTATTCTTTGCGATCAAACAAAAAGGCGGGGAAAGCTGCAATTCTGCCGTTTTCCCCGCAAAGTTTACTTTTTGTGACAGGAGCTTGCCATTGCGCAGTGAGCGCAGTTGCTTCCGCAGGTGGACTTACCGTTTTTGTGATCGTGCACCAGCTTTATCAGGATCAAAGCAATAATTGCGGCAAGTACAAGAGCAATAACAACAGTTCCCAAATATTCCGAGATCCATGTAAGCATTATCAAAACTCCTTTCCTTAAAACCGATTACTTTACCTTTGCGGTAAGCTTGGATTCCTTAACATTAGCAGTAAGTTTGGTAGCTTCCTTGTAAGGACGCAC
>DHJP01000127.1:0-3787 GCA_002404395.1 Clostridiales bacterium UBA4717 | reverse complement strand
GCAAAGCCGCACTGATAACCGATCGCGAACCACGTCCACTTTGCGTTGTTCATTTCACGCTTGATCGCGCCGATCGCCGCAAAGCAAGGTGCGCAGAGCAGGTTGAATACAAGGAACGAATAACCGGTTATTCCGGTGAATACCGTTGCAAGGGTCTGATATACGCTTGCGTCGGAGCCGCCGTAGAGAATACCGAGCGTGCCGACGATATTTTCCTTAGCGACCAGACCGGTGATCGAAGCGACCGCCGCTTTCCAATTGCCCCATCCGAGCGGCTTGAATATCCAAGCGATCGCACTGCCGATCACTGCGAGTATTGAATAGTCGATCTCGCTTTCGTCAAGCATACGGAAGGTACCGTCAACAAATCCGAAGTATGTGGTGAACCAGACAAGGATGGTCGAGAGCAAAATGATCGTTCCCGCCTTCTTTATGAAGGACCAGCCGCGCTCCCACATTGAACGAAGCACATTTGAAAGGGTAGGAACATGGTAAGGCGGAAGCTCCATAACGAACGGAGCAGGCTCACCGGCAAACATCTTGGTCTTCTTAAGCATGATACCGGATATTATGATCGCCGCCATACCAATGAAGTATGCGCTTGTAGCTACCCATGCCGAACCGCCGAAAATTGCACCGGCGATCATGGAAATGAACGGAACCTTGGCTCCGCAGGGAATAAACGTCGTGGTCATAATGGTCATCTTGCGGTCGCGTTCATTTTCAATGGTACGCGAAGCCATTATTCCGGGAACGCCGCATCCGGTACCGATAAGCATCGGAATAAATGATTTTCCCGAAAGGCCGAATTTTCTGAAGATACGGTCAAGCACGAAGGCAATACGCGCCATATAACCGCAGGCTTCAAGAATCGCAAGCAGCAGGAAGAGCACGAGCATCTGCGGAACGAAGCCGAGTACAGCGCCCACGCCGGCAACTATACCGTCAAGAATAAGTCCGCTCAGCCAATCCGCCGCGCCTGCGGCTTCAAGTCCGTTCCCGATAAGTACCGGGATTCCGGGCACCCACACACCGTATGTCGAAGTATCCGGAGCGCCGTAGCTCTCTTTATATTCGGTGTTTGTGAAAGCCTCGACAGCAGCTAAATAGTCCGCCTTTACAGCTTCCGCATCCTCGATCGCGAGGGTCTCTTCATCTTCAATCTCATATGTAACATTTGCGTCATCGGGAATCAACGCAGTCAGCTCATCAAGCGCCGCCTTCGCCGTCGCTTCATCAAAGTCCTCTGACTCAACGTCTATAGCATTTGCTATGTCTTCGTTTCCGTATGCGTCTGCATATGCGGCAAGGATCAGATCGGTATCGCCGTATTCTTCGGCAGCCGCTTCATATTCGCCGGTGCCTATGCCGAACAGATGCCAACCGTCGCCGAACAAACCGTCGTTCGCCCAATCGGTAGCGGCAGAACCTACCGTAACCATCGAAATATAATAAACAAGGAACATGATCACGGCAAAGATCGGCAGACCGAGCCAACGGTTAGTTACAACACGGTCGATCTTGTCTGAGCTCGAGAGGTTTCCGACCTTTTTCTTTTTGTAGCAGGACTTGATCACCTCGCCTATGTATATATAGCGCTCATTGGTGATGATCGACTCTGCATCGTCGTCAAGTTCTTCTTCCGCCGCCTTGATGTCATTTTCAATATGCGCAAGCGTATCAGCCGGAATATTCAGCTTTCCGAGCACCTTGTCGTCGCGCTCAAATACCTTGATCGCATACCATCTCTGCTGTTCCTCGGGCATATCGTGTACGACCGCTTCTTCAATGTGTGCGATCGCGTGTTCAACCGGTCCCGAAAAAGTATGCATAGGCACGGTTCTGCCGCTTCTCGCAGCATCAATAGCCGCCTCTGCCGCTTCCATTATGCCGGTGCCCTTGAGTGCGGAGATTTCAACGATCTTACATCCAAGGCGGCGCGAAAGCTCGGCAGTATCAATCTTATCGCCGTTTTTGCGGACTATATCCATCATGTTTACAGCGATCACGACCGGAATACCAAGTTCGGTAAGTTGTGTCGTAAGATAAAGATTTCTTTCAAGGTTTGTACCGTCAATAATGTTAAGGATCGCGTCGGGTCTTTCTCCGATCAGATAATTTCTCGCCACCACTTCTTCAAGCGTATAAGGCGAAAGCGAATAGATACCGGGAAGGTCGGTAACGGTAACGCCGTCATGCTTCTTAAGCTTACCTTCCTTCTTTTCAACAGTAACACCCGGCCAGTTTCCCACGAACTGGTTTGAGCCGGTCAGGGCGTTGAATAAAGTAGTCTTACCGCAGTTGGGGTTTCCGGCAAGAGCAATTCTTAATTCCATAATAAGCTCCCATGCCGCCGTAGGCGGCTCAAATAATTATCGGTAATTTTTTGATGGTTCAAAACCGCTTTTCAAAAATTACAGCATGAAACTTAAGACTTAATCCGCACAAAACCAAACTTTTGCGTCTGTGCGGGACGCTTCAAATGATTAGCTTGCGCTAACCATAGCTTGAAAAAATATGGGGCATGCCCCGAAACAGCTTATTCGACCTCGATCATTTCCGCGTCTGCTTTACGGATCGACAGCTCATAATTACGCACGGTCACTTCGATAGGATCTCCGAGCGGCGCTACCTTTCGCACATAAACATCGGTTCCCTTGGTAATACCCATGTCCATGATCCTGCGCTTTACGGCACCCTCTCCGTGAAGCTTAACGACCTTGACGGTTTCGCCCACCTTGACGTTTCTGAGTGTGTTCACTGTATATTCCTCCTTAAATAGATTACACCATTATTTTTCTTGCCAGCTCATCGTTCAAAGCTATACGGGACTCCTTGACCTTTACGATCACATTCCCGCCGAGCATACTGATAACACTGACCTCGCCGCCTACGTAAAATCCGAGATTTTCAAGATGTTTTTTTACTTCGGGGCTTCCTCCGATTTTCTTGACGATCTGCTGTGTGCCGACCTCCGCAAAATTCAAAGGCATCATTTATACTCCCTCCTGTGCCGCAGCAATGCGGCATACCGAGCCATTTTTGGTTAGCATATTCTAACTGTGATATATTATAGTTAGCAGCGGGTAATTTGTCAAGAGCTTTTTAAAATATTTTTACTAATTTCGTATTTTTCTCCGCAGTGATGAAAAAATCATGCGCGTCGGCTTCAGTTTTGTGGCTTTTTGAACATAACGCACACGCTCAGTCTGCCGCGGCGATACTCCGCCGTGATCTTGCCGTTCATTTTTTCGGTCAGCCGTTTTGCGATAGCCAAACCGAGACCAGAGGCACCCTTTGCATTGTTCACCGTAAAGAAACGGTTGAAAAGCTGGGCGGTCTGCACCGCTGTCAATTCTGCCGCACCGTTTTCAAAACATATCACGCCGTCATCGGTCAGAGAGACGTTCAGATCTCCGTCCGAATATTTGGCGGCGTTTCCGAGAATATTGTCAAAAATGCGGCGCAGTGCATTTGAGTCAAGCGTCCGTATGACAGGCGACTCCGTCAAAGTGATTTCCGGAACAATGCCGCGCTCGGTAAATATGCCGTAAAACCCTGCCAGACTCTGTTCCAATATATCATTCAGGCAGACCGATTCCGATACAAGCGCGTCCGTTTCAGCATTCATCAGCGTATAGCTGAAAAGTTCCTCGCTCAGCGTGCGCATCGCATCTGTCCGTTCGCGTATCACGCCGAGATAGCCTTTGGCTTTCTCGTCAAGCGGCTCAGCGTCAAGTAGATCCAAATAACCGCAGATCGCAGTAAGCGGCGTGCGCAGATCGTG
>DHJP01000060.1:1053-16177 GCA_002404395.1 Clostridiales bacterium UBA4717 | reverse complement strand
GAAACGAGCTGTATCTTGATTTCTTGAAGTATATATTCGACCGCTTGAAAAATTCAGCAAACAATTTCTTTGAATTTGACACGCTTTTAAACCTTGAGAGCAAAAAAGGAATAGAGAATTTTATGCCGCTCATAACGATGGTCATGTATTATGAGCTGTGCGGTGACGAAGAGGCGCTTGACGGCGCGCTGAAATATTGGAATGAGCTTGAAGCCACTCAGATCCGCAGAGCGGGCAACGGAACTATTGCCGAATATTGGACCGCCGGAGGCAACGCGGCGCAGTTTTTGAATGAAGCGCTCAAGCCGAACGAAACCTGTGTTTCAGTTGGATGGGGTGAATTCAGTGCGCTTCTCTTTAAACAGACCAAAGAAGCAAAATATATTGATGCGCTTGAAAAAGTCGTATATAATCATTTGATCGGCTCTTTTGATAAAGCCGGAACGGATTTTGCATACTATCAGCCGAACTGCGGTAAAAGAATTACAAGAACCGCTGAAAACGCATACAAATGCTGCCGCTATCGCGGATTTAACGCGATCAGTAAATTGAATGATATAGTTTTCCACGAGGATGAAAAGGATATTATTCCGATGATATATACAGCATCTGAATATGTAAACGGTGAATTGACGATCAGTGAAGAGACCGATTATCCGTTTGATGACCGTGTTACTTTCAGAATCAGCGGAAATACAAATAAGAAATTCAAGCTCCGTATTCCTGGCTGGTGCAGAAGATACGATGTGACCGTAAATAATGAGTTCGTTGACGCCAAAAAGAACGGCGGATATGTTGAATTGTGCATACATGACGGCGACGTTATTTCGCTGAAGCTGAACACCGAATTAAAAAAGGACAGAGTCGTTATCAAAGATAAAAAATATGTAGGTTTTTCTTACGGCTCTATAGTGCTTATGGCTGATTCAAATATATGCGACGATATATACGGAGCAAAGGACGCCGAGTCGGATTTTGGCAGGAACTTATCTACGAAGTACAATATTGAATTTGATTCGGATGATCTGAAGCTGGTTGACTATGCCTCTGCCGGAAAAATGCATGAAAATGACGAGGTAAACGAGTGGATATTGATGAGTGAAAAAAACAAGTAAGCAGTTTTTCAAACAGGAGCGATAAAAGGCAAAAATTATATTCTTTGCTTACGATCTCTCAGAGTATTGTATCGGCAATAAAAAATCCGACCGTGGGATACAAGGTTGTATACTCCGGTCGGATTTTTGTATTTACAGCTTATTTCTTACTTGCAACAGCCTTTTTTGCGCTTGCGGCAATGTTTGCGGCGGTAAGTCCGTAAGCTTCAAGCAGGGAAGGCACGTTGCCGGATCTGCCGAACACGTCGTTTGTTCCGATTCGGATCACGGGAGTCGGCAATTCTTCGGACAACAGCTCGCAGATCGCGCTTCCGAGACCGCCGATGATATTGTGCTCCTCTGCGGTAACTATCGCGCCGGTCTTACGCGCACTGTCAAGTATCAGCTCGCGGTCAAGCGGCTTGATCGTATGGATATTGACAATTCTTGCACTGATGCCTTCGTTTGCGAGCAGTTCGCCTGCTGCAATCGCTTCGTGTACCATGAGTCCGGTTGCAACGAGCGTTACATCGGTACCTTCTCTTAGTATTATACCTTTTCCGAGTTCGAATTTGTAACTTCCGTCAAAAAGCGTAGGAACGGCGAGTCTGCCGAAGCGCATATACATGGGACCGACATAGTTGATCGCGGCTTCGACAGCAGCGCGCGCTTCAACTGCGTCTGCCGGATTGACGATCACCATGCCAGGTACGGCGCGCATGGTAGCTATATCTTCAAGACACTGATGGGTAGCGCCGTCCTCACCGACCGAGATTCCGGCGTGAGTAGCGCCGATCTTGACATTCAAATGCGGATAAGCGATCGCGTTTCTGATCTGCTCAAAGGCTCTGCCGGCGGCAAACATCGCAAAAGTGCTGGCAAAAGGAATTTTTCCCGCAGCGGCAAGTCCTGCGGCGACTGCCATCATATTGCCCTCGGCAATTCCGCAGTCAATAAAACGCTCGGGAAATGCTTTCTTGAATTTTATGGTTTTGGTAGCTTCGGCAAGGTCGGCGTCAAGCACTACGAGGTTTTCATAATGAGCGCCGAATTCCGCAAGCGCGGAGCCGTATGCTTCTCGGGTAGCAATTTTCTCTGACATGATCTATCTCCAATACCGGCGGAGCCGGTTCAAAAATCAAGCAAACTGACGATAGTTGTCGGACACTCCGACCGCGGTTATGCGTTAAGCTCGGCAAGCGCCTGCTTGTACTGTTCTTCTTTGGGGGCTGCACCGTGCCAGCCGACTTGGTTTTCCATGTACGAAACACCGCGTCCCTTGACGGTTTTCATAATTACGATCGTGGGCTTGCCCTTGCAGGCTCTGGCGTCTGCCGCGGCGGCGCGAAGCTCGTCGAAATCATGTCCGTTTACTTCGATCACATTCCAACCGAATGCTTCAAATTTTTCTTTAAAAGGCGCGGGACCGATGACCTCGGAAACCGGACCGTCTATCTGCAAGCCGTTGAAATCAAGAAATACACAAAGATTGTCAAGCTTATAATGAGCGGCAAACATCGAAGCCTCCCAAACTTGTCCTTCCTCGCTCTCTCCGTCGCCGAGCACCGTGTAGACTCTGTATGAGCTGCCCGAGAGTTTTCCGGCCATTGCCATTCCGCAGGCGGCGGAAATACCGAGACCGAGCGAACCTGTGGACATATCGACTCCGGGAGTCCCTTTCATGTCGGGGTGCCCTTGGAGACGGCTGTCGATCTTACGCAGTGTCTTAAGTTCGTCAACAGGGAAATAACCGCGGTTTGCGAGCGCCGAATAGAGTGCGGGCGCGGCGTGTCCCTTTGAGAGCACGAAGCGGTCGCGCTCGGGAGCTTGGGGAGAATCGGGATCAATATTCATTTCTTCAAAATAGAGAAATGAAAGCAGATCAGCGATCGAAAGCGAGCCGCCGGGATGACCCGATGCGGCGTTGTACACGCCCTCAATTATGCCGATACGTATTTTTCTTGCGGTTTCTGCGAGAAACTCATTTGTTTGCTTCATTACTTTTTCCCTTTCTTTCAGTCGGGTGTCCGAGTGAACATCGGACGATATGCTATCGCGGCTGTATTTTGAAAATTACGTTGCGGAGTTGTCGGAGTTGAGGCTTTTCAGCGTTTGCTGAAAAGCCAATCGTATACAATCTTGGTTTTATGAACCTCTATCCATACACCGTGACCTACGCCCGGATATTCACTGTATGTTATATTTGCGCCGAGCTTTTCGAGCGCGGCAACCATGGCTCTTGTGCCCTTAGGCGGAACAGTGTTGTCGGCGTCGCCGTGGAAAGTCCATATATCGGTTCCGGCGGCTTTGAGCCTGTCGGAGACCGAGGGGTCTGCGCCGCCGCAGATCGGCATAGCGGCTCTGAATTTGCCGGGAAATCTTGTGACAGAGTCCCAAGTTCCGTATCCTCCCATTGACGCGCCCATTAAGTAGAGCCGCGAGGTGTCGATTGCATACTCGTCGGCTATGAAGTCGATCAGCTCCTGTGCGGTTTCAAGAGGCAGTGAGAGCGGAGTATCCGTCTGCAAATACACTCCGCTGTCAAACGGGGTATTTACCCATTGCATATCGACGGGACACTGAGGCACCAAAAAATATGCGCCGTATTTTTCAAAGTCGATCGCGTATTCGGGCGCAAAAGGCGAAACGCCGTTGAGCGTTTTTTCGTTGTCGGTTCCGCGCTCGCCCGCACCGTGCAGAAACACAAGCAAAGGACGCGGCGAGTCGAAAACTCCCGCAGGCTTATAAAGTCGATAGGGCAGTGTAAGCCCGCGTTTCCCGGTAAATTCGTGTTTTTCAAAATCGTTTGAGTTTATCACACTGATTCCTATGCCGCCGTAGACGGCTCAAAAAGTAAACTTACAATTTCACACCGAACGCGGCGCGGGATTTGCGGCGTTAACAAAAGAGCTTACTTAGGAGAGAGCTCTCGTTCGCACTATTCCCCGAGCCGCTTCTGCGGAAAATAAACTTTCGGATATGCTCAGATCTCCTGATTTTTTCCGGCGTTGGCTTTGAGATACGCGTTAATGAATCCGTCGATCTCGCCGTCCATGACCGCATTGATGTTTCCGTCTTCATAGCCGGTGCGCGTGTCCTTTGCAAGCGTGTAGGGCATGAATACATAGGAACGTATCTGCGCGCCCCACTCAATGTTGGTCTTGTTGCCCTGAATGTCCTCGATACGCTCAAGCTTTTCGCGCGCTTTGATCTCCATAAGCTTGCTTTTTAACATCTTCATCGCGGTTTCTTTATTCTGAAGCTGACTGCGCTCGGTCTGACAGCCGACGACGATTCCGGTCGGAATGTGTAAAATTCGTATCGCGGAGTCGGTCTTGTTGATGTGCTGACCTCCTGCGCCGCTCGATCTGTGAGCAGTCACTTCGATATCTTCGTCTCGGATCTCGATCTTGCCGTCGTCCTCAAACTCAGGCATTACTTCCACCGAGGCAAAAGAGGTATGGCGTCTTCCCGATGCGTCGAACGGCGAGACTCTGACAAGTCTGTGAACGCCGTTTTCGCTCTTAAGATAGCCGTAAGCGTTGATACCCTCGACCATTATGGTAGCGCTTTTGAGCCCGGCTTCTTCGCCGTCAAGCCAATCCAAAAGCTTGACATTGTAACCGTGTTTCTCGCCCCAACGGGTATACATACGATAGAGCATGAGCGCCCAATCCTGCGCTTCGGTGCCGCCTGCGCCCGGATGGAACGATACTATGGCGTTGTTGCGGTCGTATTCGCCCGAGAGCAAAATTTCGATACGCTGACGTTCCTCCTCTTTGCGGATCTCGGCAAGCTCGTTTTCCACCTCGGGTATGAGGCTTTCATCGCCCTCGTCGATCCCGAGCTCGGCAAGCACGATCGCGTCTTCAAGGCGTGAGGACAGCGACTCGTATGATTTTATGCGGTCCTTGAGCTGCTTGACCTGACGTAAGACCTTGCCCGAATTCTCCTGGTCATTCCAGAAGTCGGCTTCAAAAGTCTGCTTTTCAAGCTCGGCAGCTTTTTCTCGCAGCTTGTCGATCTGAATGGCGTCTCCGAGTTCTTTGATTTCGGGGCGCATTCCCTGAAGCGCATATTTCGCTTCTTCAAGTTGAATAATCAAATCAATTCTCCGTTCCGCACCGCTTGCGGCGGTGCAAAAAATTAAATCTTTTTCCAAAAGTCAATACAAAAATATTATAACAATTTCAAGCCGTTAAGTCAATAGTATCGGAATATTTTTGTGGAGGGCGCGCAAAAATTAAAATAAAATGTAAATTTTGTCGGACAGGCGTTGTTTTTGACACGCTGAAGTTGTATAATTTTTCAGATATGTGAAGCACACTGCGGCAGTAAAGCGGCTTTTGCCCTTGCCGTCTGGCTTTGTTGTTTTGTTATAAAGTGTTTGTGCCGCTCGGCGGCAGGGAGGAATTATGAAATATCTTGTACTTGTATGCGACGGCGCCGCCGATTATCCGATCGAGTCGCTCGGCGGTAAAACCCCGCTTGAAGCGGCGGATAAGCCTTGTATGGATAAGCTTGCAAAAAAATCGCTTTGCGGCAGCGTGCTTAACGTGCCGAAAGGAATGGTTCCGGAAAGTGACACTGCCAATCTTGCCATACTTTCATATGACCCCAAGGTATTTTCAAAGGGCAGAAGCCCGCTTGAAGCGATGAGTATGGGACTTCATATGAACCCGAGTGATACCGCTTACCGTTGCAATCTTGTTACGCTCAGTGAAGAGGACTGTGATTACGACGAGCGCACTATGCTCGACCACAGTGCCGATGAGATAACGACAGCAGAGGCAGACGAGCTTATAAAAACGCTTGAAGCGCACTTCGGAAGAGACGGATTGCACTTTTATACCGGTGTGTCATACCGTCATTGCATGATACTTGAAAACGGTATCGAACGTTATGAATTTGCACGTCCGCACGATATACTTACAAGAAAGATCGCAGATTATCTCCCTAAGGATAAAGACGGCAGATTTTTCTATGATATTATGCGCGAGAGCTACGATATTTTGGAAAATCATCCGATAAACGTCAGCCGTCGCGAGCGCGGTCTGCGCCCGGCAAACTCCGCGTGGTTCTGGTCGCCCGGAAGAAAACCCGCACTGCCGTCCTTTAAAGAAAAGTGGGGAATTGACGCCTCGGTAATTTCCGCAGTTGACCTCATCAAGGGAATAGGCATTTGCGCGGGCATGGAATCGATCGACGTTGAAGGCGCTACCGGAAACTACAATACCAACTATAAAGGTAAAGCCGACGCCGCGATCGATGCGTTTGAGCGCGGAAAATCGCTTGTCTACCTCCATGTGGAGGGCCCCGACGAGTGCGGTCATCGCGCCGAGCTTGATAATAAGATCCTTGCTATCGAGCGGATCGACCATGAGATCCTCGCACCGGTTTATGAATATCTCGCCTCTTCGGGCGATGACTTCAAGATCCTCGTGCTTCCCGATCATCCCACGCCGGTGAGCCTGCGTACTCATTCGCCCGAGCCGGTATGCTTCATGCTCTATTCTTCGGCTTCGGAACACGAGGGCGTTGACAAGTATTGCGAAAAAGAGTGCGGCAAATGCGCCCTTTACATACCCGACGGGTACAAGCTGCTCGATATAATGATTGAAAAATAAATTTTCGGAGGTTCTGCGTTTTGGAAGAGAACGAAAGCAAGTTAAGTGATCGGCGCGATGCCGGCATGAGCTTAGCGCGGAAAATATATGACTACGCGGAAATGTTTGTATTTGCGCTTGCGCTGGTGTTGCTTATTTTCATGTTTGTCGGAAGACTTACCGTGGTATCGGGACCGTCGATGGAAAAAACGCTTTACGACGGTGAGGTCATGGTAGTATCGACGCTCGGTGCCGACTATAAACCGGGAGATATAATCGTGTTTCAGTCACCGTACAGCCATTTGGACGAAGGCATTGTAAAACGCGTTATTGCGGTCGGCGGCGATACGGTCGATATCGATTTTGAAAATTGGCTCGTCTATGTTAACGGAGAGCCTGTAGCGCGTGACGCGGACGGCAAAGCCGCCGTGGAACCCTACGTGAATTTTGTTACGGCAAAGATGAATCAGTATGACCGCACTTTTCCGTATACGGTCCCCGAGGGGGAACTGTTTGTTATGGGTGATAACCGTAACCGCTCAAACGACAGCCGCGGCACGGATATCGGCAGTATTGATACGCGTTATGTGTTCGGTAAGGTCTATTTCAGGATCAAGCCGCTTTCTCGCCTCGGCGTTGTGAGGTAAACATGGGATTCGGACTTCTGTTCGTCGGATATCTCTTTGCTTTCGGCTACACCGTCGGAGCAAATTACATACTTTCGCTTGTCGGTGCGGTGGGAACGATATTTCTCATCTGCGCCGGTCGGCGGTTGTGCGTTTATTCGCGTGCGTTCCGCTATCTGATCTATCTGTCGGCGGCGCTCGGAGCGATGTATCTGTTTCATGCCGGCGCGGATATTTCGGTGCGATATTTTGCCGTTGACGGCGAACTTGCACGCTCATTGATTCATTCGGCGTGCAATGCGCTCAGCCTGCTTTGTAATCTTGCCGTCTACTTCGGCTGTTTCAAGGTGGCGTCGCTTGCCGACGACCGCTCGCTTCAGTCGGCTGCGTTACGGAATTTTGTTATAAATATGATCTGCTTTGCAATGCGGATCTTACTTTTGATTTTGCCCGCGTCGGCTTCGGCGGTCGGCGGCGCGCTTGCTATTGCGGCAAATTTGTCCGAGCTGATCTTACTTGTGCTCAATGTGTTTATGACGCTCAACTTTTACATTCGCATCCGTCCCGAGGGCGACGACGCATCGGCAAACCGATGATTACGGCATCGCTCACGGATATGTTGAATTTACGGTTTGCCGAAACCGCATTCGGCAATAATTATTGAGTCGGCTACGCCGACATGGGAATTAACATGAACCTGCCCTGTCTGATCGCGGCGCTTGTGCTGCTTTCAAATCCGATGATAAACTTGTTTGACTTTCTTCCGGATTTCATCGCATGGTTTTTACTTATGAGGGCGATATCGAAAACCACTTATCTTTCCGGAAAACTTGCCGAGTCAAGCTCAAATATGCTTAAGCTTTTCTGGCTGACGCTGGCAAAAGCGGTCTCGCTCGTGCTTGTACCGCAGATCGACGCCACTATGGTGCTGACGGTTACTCTGGTTTTCGATGTGCTTGAAACGATCTTCGTGCTTTCGGCGTTTACAGGACTTTTTGACGGCATCTCAGAGATCTCCGAGCTGTATGATCTGCGCGCCGCTTTTGCAGTGCGAGGAAAAAGCAAGCGAGAACATATAAAGATCGCGCAAAGTGCGACCGTGTTCTTTGTCGCCGTCAAGTATATTACCAATGTTTTGCCCGAGTTTTTGGAGCTTTCGGGACAAAGCTCGACGATCACGCCCGAAGGCGCGCGGAATCTGCTCTCCTTCAAGCCGCTTGTTTATGTTGTCTGTTTTGTGATAATGCTTATTGCGGCGATAGTGTGGCTCTGTGTTATAATTCCGTTCTTTAAAGCGGTCACGACCGAAAGCGAGTTTGTGTCAAAGGTGGACGCTGCGTTTGACGTCAAGGCGATCAAAACCGGTATATATCGCGCAAAGGTCATCTCGGGCGCAATGTTTATGATGACCGCCGCCGGTCTGTTTATGTTCAGCATAATATTTGACTCGGTGGATCTTGTCCCCACCTTTATCATGCCGATCGTGGTTTTGTTCGCTTTGAAAAAGCTCGCGGGTCAGGGCTACTCAAGTCGGCTCGCCGCAGTATTTACTGTGGGTTCCGCCGCGGTCTCTGTTGCCGCCTATGTGATCAAAACGCTTTTTGCGACCAAATATTCATATGAAGCGGTAAAACTTTCGTTTGAGGCTTATGACTCCTACCTTGTCGCAGTGTCGGCGGTGATCTGTGAAGCGGTGATGCTTTTTGTATCGTATATATTGGTCGCACGCCTTGTAAATGCTGTTGTGCGTTCACTTTCGGGCAAGAGCAGTGACGCCGCGCTTGAAAAAATAGATTCCGACGAAATTCGCGGACTGTCGCGGAAGATCACGGTGTCATGTGTACTTTTCGGTGCGGCGGCAGTATTTTCGGTGCTTTCGTTTGCGCTTGCGGGCGATTATCCGATCATCTGGATGCCTGCGCTTTTTGTGGATCTCGTATGGTTCGTACAGCTTTGCAGCGCAAGCTCTGCAGTGCGCACATATGTTGATGATTCTATTCTGTACCGCGTATCATGAAGCTGATTATTGCCGAAAAACCGTCGCTTGCGCGTAATATCGTTGCGGCTATCGGAGGCTTGAATAAGCGTGACCGCTATTTTGAGGGCGGAGAATATATTGTGACCTGGGCGTTCGGACACCTGTTTTCGCTCTGCGATATTGATGACTACAACCCGAATCCCGACGGAACCAAAAAGTGGTCGATGGTGAATCTGCCGTGCTTTCCCGAGCGCTTCAGATTCAGACTGCGCCTTGACGATAACAAGCAGCCTGACAGCGGTGTGCAAAGGCAGTTTGAAACGATAAAGACACTTTGCGCGCGCGCCGATGTTGACACTATCGTAAATGCCGGAGACTCAGACCGTGAAGGCGAAATAATAATCAGACTTTGCATTGAACACGCCTCTGTCAGCGGCAAAAGTCTTAAGCGGCTTTGGTTACCCGATCAGACCGCAGAAACTATACGCTCGGCGCTTGATTCGATGCTTGACGAGTCCGAATACGACAATCTGGCAAGCGAAGGCTTTGCCCGCACCTACATAGATTGGCTTTACGGTGTAAATCTTACGCGTTATGCAACACTCAAGAGCGGAACTCTGCTCAGAGTCGGACGAGTGATCGTGCCTATAGTTAAGGCGATATACGACAGGGATTTGGCAATCAGAAATTTCAAGCCTGAGCTTTATTATACATTGATAAGCCGCACCGAAAGGGACGGCGAAAAGCTTGAGCTCGTTTCCAAAAAACGATTTGCCAAAGACGAACTTGAAAAAGCAAAGCTTGAAGCCGCGCGTTATAATGCCGAAAAGACTGTGGTAGTATCCAAAAAAGTGAAAAAGGATACGATTTCCCCGGGCAAGCTATATTCCTTGTCAAAGCTTCAGAATGTGCTCGGCAAGAAATATAAAATGTCAATGGAAAACAGCCTTTCGGTGGTGCAAAAGCTGTACGAGGAAGGCTATCTTACCTATCCGCGTACCAACAGCGAATATCTGGCAACGGCTGAAAAAGATAAGATCAAAAAGATTCTGGATGGAGTGAAAAAGCTCGGATATCCGGTGACCTTCAAAGACGGCAAAACCATTTTTGACGATTCAAAGATCGAATCGCACTCAGCGTTGACTCCGACCTACAAGATCCCCGACAAAAATCGTTTGAGTGAGGATGAAGCCAAGGTATATTCCACAGTGATGCGCCGTTTCGTAGCGGTTTTCTGCGCAGAGGAATGTAAGGTTGAAAAGACCGAGATCAAAATAAAGACCGGTGAGCTTGAGGAATTTACCTTAAAGGGAACCGTGATAACAGAACCCGGATTCACGAAGTACGACGACTACACGCAAAAGGATAAGATATTGCCGAAGCTTGAGCGCGGAGATATCATTGAAACGGCGTTTGAGCCGGGTGAAAAAGAAACTTCGCCACCGAAGCACTACACGATCGAGACATTGAACAATTATCTGAAAAACCCGTTTCGAGAAGATAAAAAGGACAAAGGTGACAAAAGCGAAGGAGACGAGGACGAATATCGCGCGATATTTGAAGGACTTGAACTCGGAACCGAAGCGACCCGTACCGGGATCATCGACAACGCCAAAAAAAGCAAATATATAAAGCTTACAAAGGACGTGTATACTATTGAGCCGGACGGCGAATACCTTATTGAAGCGCTGTCGCGTATGCATATTTCCATGGACAAATATAAAACGAGCGAGCTTGGCAAGGCGCTTAAAAGCGTTTATCACGGAAATATGACGGTCGATGAAAGCGTAAAACTTGCGCGCGACGAGATCATGGAGGTATTTGAAAAACGCCCGAATGAACCGCTTGAAACCGACACCGATGACGGTTTTTTCGGTGATGCGGTCGGTGTCTGTCCGCTTTGCGGCAAGAGTGTGGTCAGAGGGAGGTACGGCTACGGCTGTACCGGATATAAAGAAGGATGTAAATTCAAGATCGGCGGAGTTATCTGCAGCCGCGTCATTTCAAAGGCGAATGCCGGGTTGATCTTGTCTCAGGGAAAAAGTGCAAAGATACGCGGCTTTGTCGGGAAAAGCGGTAAAAGCTTTGATGCATACCTCAAACTTGATAACGGCAGAGTTGTATTTGAGTTTGAAAATACGCCAAAAGCTCGGCAAAGTACGGGTCCGATCGGCTATTCGAGCCGTCAGGCTCCGAGCGCCGACGATCTTGCGTTTTTGTATTCGTTGTCTGACGACATTCGCTCTGAGTGACGAATCGCCTCGCTTTGAGTTTTTGCACAGAGTGAGGTTTAATGAAATTAAAATAAATTTAGCCGCACACCGTCATCGCGCTTCGCACGATGTCAGATAGTTTACGAGTCGGCTTCGCCGACATATTATTGGGGGAGGCTCAGTCATTATGCCAAAGCTTTCATATAGGGGATACGATCCTGCGGATGTGTCCGAATTCAATTTCCGCGACGTTCTTGATATTCCCGAGGTATCAATCCATGGGCTTTACAAACCGCATGAAATACGCAAGTATATGCGCTTGCCGGATGCACTCGGTAAAAGCGTTAACGAGGGGGTAGCGAACCTGCAATACAATACTGCCGGCGGCAGACTGCGTTTCGCTACCGACGCCGATGAGTTTGCGCTCCGCGTGACTCAGAATTATATCGGTCTGATGAATCATATGGATATCAACAGCAGCTCGGGCTTCGATGTCTATGTAAAAGAGGGAAGTCTTGAGCGTTTCACCGCTGTGCTGACGCCGCAGCTTAAGGAGGACGCCGATGCGGTGCATCTTATAAAGCTGCCGAAGGGTCATAAAGAGATTACCATAAACATGCCGCTGTATAACGGTTTTGATAAGCTTGAGCTTGGTCTGCGCGAGGGCGACGCGGTTGCTCCGCACGTACCGTACAGCCCTGCGCTTCCGATCGTTTACTACGGCTCGTCAATTACGCAGGGAGCCTGCTCCTCGCGTCCCGGTATTTGCTATCAGGCGCGGATCTCGCGGAAATATGATACCGACTTCATAAATCTCGGCTTTTCGGGCAGTGCGCGCGGCGAAGACAATATTGCCGAATACATGGCGAACCTTGAAATGTCGGCGTTTGTGTCCGATTACGACCACAACGCGCCTGATACTGCGCACCTGCTTGCCACACATAAAAAGCTTTATGAAACAATACGGGCCAAACACCAAGACATACCCTATATCATCGTCGGCAAGCCCGATGTAGATATCGACTATGCCGAACGCAGATGCGTAGTTTTCGATACATATGAATATGCGATAAAGTCCGGTGACCGAAAGGTTTATTATATCGACTCCTATCAGCTCTTTTCGGGAGAGGGCAGATACGATTGTACGGTTGACGGTTGTCATCCGAATGACGTCGGCTTTGAACGTATGGCTGATGTTATCGGAACAGTGATTGCGCGTGCATTGAAATTCTGATAGAAGCCGAAGAAGCTTTCCGCTGTACGAAAAGCTTCTTCGATTTTGCGCTTTATCTGTCGCAGTTGTCGTTTTCGTTGTTGTTCTGATTCTTGTCCTGATTTTGATTCTGCGACTGATTCTTGTTCTGGTTTTTGTTCTGGTTCTGATTCTGATTTTTGCTCTGATTCTGATTCTTGTTCATAATAATCCCCCCGAGCCGATTGCGACGGCTCAAACAGTAACTAAACGTGAAATCCGTTTCGATTTGCATACGCGGAATTTTCACGCTGCTGCCGCTTGCGGCGGCTTGAAATTTTCGGGCTTAAATTGCCCGTGAGAACAGTATTTGCGTTTTTTGCGGATTTATACCTCGGTTAAGCGCCTGAGCGGAAAATGTGCGAGAAAATTATATTTGTATTAAAGTGGCTATGAATAACAACGAATTATACTATCCCGTTAAAATGATCCCATACTCAAAATCGGCAATTTGGGGTGGTACGCGACTGATCGAAAAATATCATAAGCCTGTCGGGCTTGAAAATTACGCCGAGGCTTGGGAGCTTTCCTGCCGCGACGGAAAAATGAGCATTGCCGCAAACGGTCCGCTTGCCGGGAAAACGCTCGGCGAGATCATTGAAATTTTGGGGAACAAGTCGGTATCTCCGGAATATGACGGCGGAAGATTCCCACTGCTTGTCAAATTTATTGATTCCGCGTCGGCGCTGTCGGTTCAGGTCCATCCGAGCGACGCTTATGCGCTTGAGCATGAGAATGACCTCGGGAAAACCGAGATGTGGTATATAATGGACGCCGACGAGGGCAGCGAGCTGGTCATAGGCATGAACGAGTATGACAAGACAAAGCTACGCACGGCTGCGGAAAGCGGTACGCTTGAATTGCTGCTTCATCATATAAAAGTGAAACCGGGCGAGACTTATTTTATTCCCGCCGGACTTGTACACGCTATCGGCGGCGGTATCACACTGTGCGAGATCCAACAGAACTCGGACGTTACATATAGATTGTATGACTATAACCGCCGCGGAAGCGACGGTAAACTGCGTGAATTGCATCTTGACCGCGCGCTCGATGTGATTCGCCGCTTCGGCGACAGCAACGCTGAGCGCGGCGCATATGAAAAACTTGAATACGGACACCCCGTATCCGACGGAGAGGTGCTTGCCGCCTGCGATAAGTTTACGGTGATAAGGTATACGGTAAACGGCGTACAGAGCGTGCGCGTTGGAGATGACAGCTTTGCTTCGCTCAGCTTTACACGCGGCTCAGGCGAGCTGCACTATAAAAATATGGTCGAACCCGTGTCAGCCGGAGATACTTTTTTTGTACCTGCCGGAGCAGGTGAGCTCTCGCTTCACGGCGTGCTTGAAGTGCTTGCGGCAAGCGTGCCGTGCGCGCACAAGTGAGCGGAGTCGGCGGAGGAAGCCTGATGAGCGATATCTTTTTAACCGAGATCAACGAAAAGCTGAAGTTATATCAAAAACGCGGAGGTCTGACTTTCGGAACCGACGCATATTTGCTTTCGGCATATATGAAAAAGCGCCACACATCGGTTGCCGTCGAACTCGGAAGCGGGACCGGAGTGATCTCCTTGCTTTGTGCGTCGCGCGGCGACTTTGCGAAAATATATGCACTTGAGCTTCAGCCCGAATTTGCTGCGCTTTGTGAGAAAAATATCAAAGAAAACGCGCTTGACGGCAGAGTGGTGTCTTTGTGTCGGGATATTCGGCAGTTTGCTATGGGAGATATTACCGAAACGGTCGAAACCGTGTTTGCCAATCCTCCGTATATGCGTGCCGACAGCGGGCGTGCGAATGAAAAAAGCGAAAAGCAGATCGCACGCCACGAGGTACACGGCAGCATATATGATTTTGCCGCGTGCGCCGCACGTGTTTTGAAGCACGGCGGATATTTTTACACCGTATATCGCCCGGACAGATTGATTGAGCTTATAGCAGCGTTGAGGGAAAATAAGCTTGAACCGAAGAGGATGACCTTTGTTCATGCAAGAAGCGGACTTGCACCCTGTCTCGTGCTTGTGGAATCCAAGCTTGGCGCCGCCGCTTCGCTTTCGGTCACTCCGCCGCTTATAATGTACAAGCAAATGAGCGAATATACAAGCGAACTTAATTATATATACGAAAACGGAGAATTCAATGAGCAGTATCAAAAAGCCTGAGCGTTCGATGGAGCGTGAGAAAAACCGCATTGAACCCGGGCACCTGTATCTGGTGGCAACGCCGATTGGTAATCTTGCCGATCTTTCAGAACGCGCGGTAAAAGCGCTCTCGGAGGTCGATTTTATTGCGGCGGAGGATACGCGCAACACCGCGCACCTGCTTGCCTATCTCGGCGTAAAGAAGCCGATGGTCT
>DHJP01000060.1:0-1029 GCA_002404395.1 Clostridiales bacterium UBA4717 | reverse complement strand
CGATGGTCAGCTATTTCGAGCATAATAAACGCGAACGCGGAGAGTTGATCTGCGACCGTATTGAAGCGGGAGAATCCTGCGCGCTTGTTACCGACGCCGGTACGCCTGCGATAAGCGACCCCGGTGAAGATATCGTGAAGCTTTGCGCCGAACGAAAAATTCCCGTGACAGGAGTGCCCGGTCCATGCGCCGCAGTATCCGCGCTGATTCTGTCGGGTCTGACTGCCGGCAGATTTGTGTTTGAAGGCTTTTTGCCGGTCGGTAAATCGGAGCGCCGAGCGAGATTTGATGAGGTTCGCTCAGAAAAACGAACGCTGATCTTCTATGAAGCGCCGCACAAGCTTAAAGGCACGCTTGACGATATGGCAAAGCAATTCGGCGGCGAACGCAGAGTTTCTCTCTGTCGTGAGCTTACAAAGCTTAACGAGGAGGTCATGCGCACTACGTTTGCTGAGGCGATAGAGTATTATAAATCAAACGATCCCCGCGGCGAATATGTGCTGATAGTTGAGGGCGCAAGTGAACAAAAGAATCCGCTTTCTGAACTCGATATATCGGAGCATGTGGCGTATTATGAGTCAACGGGTATGACGCATATGGAAGCGCTGAAAGCGGCAGCGCGCGATCGCGGAGTTTCTAAAAGCGAAGTGTACAGCGAACTGCTCAAGCGCGGTAAGTGACAGGCAACCTTAAATACGGTTGACATTTGTCAGCTTTATGATATAATACTTTTGATATATTTCGGTATCAACCGATAATCGTGAATATGTTTGCCGTACGTTCACTTGCCGGGTTGATAGCATTTTATTTTTTGATCCCGATCATTTTTTTGAGAAGCAGAGGATATCATTATGCTTTTTTATTATATTCGACACGGAGATCCGATCTACGATCCCGATATGCTGACCGAAAAGGGCAAACTTCAGGCTGAGGCGCTGAGCCGCAGGCTGGTATCAAGCGGTATTAGCGAAATTTATGCTTCCACCTCTAACCGTGCGGTGCAGACCGCCGAGCCGCTTGCCGAAAAGC
>DHJP01000083.1:4362-6564 GCA_002404395.1 Clostridiales bacterium UBA4717 | reverse complement strand
CAAGGGCTGAACACGGTGTTTACCACATTCCTGGAGATTGCCGCAAACAGCCTTGCCGCCCAGACCGACCCGGAAAATGCCGAAAAGCGAGAACAGCGATATCAGGAGATGGCGTCGACCATGACGCCGGAACTTTTATCGTCCTATGCGCGGATGTTGGCATTGCTATTCCTGACTGTCCGTGAGTATCGAGATGATCCCTGCGACATTCTTGGGGGAATCTATCACGAGCTGAATCTGAATAACGAGTGGAACGGGCAATACTTCACGCCGGACGATGTCTGCCGGCTCATGGCACAAATAACGCTTCCATCGGACAAACTTTCAGCCAAGGATGGTCCGATTACCATTAACGAGCCGACCTGTGGCTCGGGAACGATGGTTATCGGTGCCATTTGGGCAATGCAGCGTAAGGAATTTGACTATCGTCACAATACATTCTTTGTGGCGCAGGATATTGACATTCGTTGCGTTTGGATGGCCTATATCCAACTGAGTCTGTATGGAATCCCTGCCATGGTCATTCACGGAAACACCCTGACGATGGAAGAGTGGGACAGGTGGTATACACCGTATGCATTGGTGCCCTTTTCAAATACACGGAGTGAAAATGGATGTGCTGTGGAACCTGCATCGAATGGACAACACTGATACCTACAAAACAAAATTCAAGGAGGAAAGACTGTACATGAGTACGAATCAAAATCCAAGGCAGCATATGCGGGAATTGATCGATCGGATCAAGGCGGCAGATGTTGCATATTACCGGGACGATAATCCCACAATGACGGACCGTGAATATGATCTGCTGGTCGATGAACTGAAGGAACTGGAAACAACAACCGGTTTGATCCTTTCCGGGTCACCCACCCAGACTGTTTCCGGTGAGATCCTGAAAGAACTGACGCCGGTGCGCCATACCAAGCCGATGCTCTCGGCGGATAAAACAAAGTCCGTTGATGAAATGCTTCGGTTTGCAAACGGCAGACCTGTGGTGCTTTCATGGAAATTGGATGGCCTGACACTTGTCCTCCGCTACGAAGGCGGAGAGTTCAAGCAGGCAATCACCCGAGGCCGCGAGGGCATTATCGGCGAGGATGTGACGCATACCGTCCGCACTTTTATGAATGTGCCAATGTGCATTCCCTGTACAGACAAATTTGAGGTGCGAGGTGAAGGCGTCATTTCCTGGGCGCACTTTGAAAAGCTCAATCTCAGTCTGAGCGAGTCATATTCCCACCCCAGAAATCTGGCGGCCGGCAGTGTAAGAATGCTGGATGCCTGTGAGTCTGGGAAGCGGTATCTGGAGTTCTTTGCTTTTGATCTGATCAGCGATTCCATCGAAGAACGTAGCAAAGCTGCCCAGCTTCAATTCCTTGCGGAAAATGGGTTTGATGTCGTTCCATATGTGTATACGGATACCCATGATGCAGATGAGCTTCGTGAGCTGATCGCGGATTTCAAACCTGCTGAGTATGGCTACCCGGTAGACGGTGTGATCATGGAATATGACAATCTTGTCTACGGTCGGAGCCTTGGCGCCACCGGACATCATGAAAACCGGCTGATAGCACTCAAATGGGAAGACGAACTCTATGAAACGGAGTGTACCGGATTGGATGTTGCCGTGACCAGAACCGGAATGGTCAGTCTGACAGCGACTTTTAAGCCTGTGGAGATTGACGGGACGATGGTGAGCCGCGCCTATGTGCATAACTTCACCATCTATAAGAATCTGGCTTTGGGTATCGGCGACAAGCTTATGGTCTATAAGGCAAACAAAATCATTCCGCAGATTGCAGAGAACAGGACCAAAAGCGGAGAATTGGATTACCCGCATACCTGCCCCTGCTGCGGTTCAAGGCTCACATTCCATACCCTGCCGGGAGGAAGCAAGCAGTTGTTTTGCGAGAATCCGTCCTGTGCAGCCAAACTGGTTCAGAAGTTTGACCATTTCTGCGAAAAAACCCGCATGAATATCGAGGGCCTCTCTGCCACAACGCTGGAGAAGTTTATCGGTCATGGCTGGATCAAAAACTTCGGAGATCTGTATGCACTGGAACAGCATCGGGAGGATATCATTCAGACGGATGGCTTTGGCGTGAAATCCTATGAGCGTCTTCAGGAATCCATTGAAAAGAGCCGCCATTGCACATTGGCAAAGTTTATTGCCGGTCTTGGCATCCCGATGGTCGGCAGACA
>DHJP01000083.1:282-4258 GCA_002404395.1 Clostridiales bacterium UBA4717 | reverse complement strand
AAGCGGCTTTGATTTTACGCAGCTTCCGAACTTCGGAGAAACGATGCACAACAACATTTACAAATGGTATGCGGATGAGGAAGAAGCGAAGCTTTGGCGTCCGCTGCTCGACAAAATTATTTTTGAAAAGGAGACGGCAAATATGTCCACAAATACAACCAATCCCTTCTATGGCAAAACCGTTGTTGCAACGGGAAA
This sequence comes from Clostridiales bacterium UBA4717, assembly GCA_002404395.1. GTDB lineage: Bacteria > Bacillota > Clostridia > Oscillospirales > CAG-272 > UBA4717. The sequence goes on along the minus strand of DHJP01000083.1, from coordinate 4,060 downwards.
GCTGGAGAATTACACCCGTGACGGCATCCAGATGCGACTTCTGGAGCTGGGCGCAAAGCCCGGTTCGTCCGTCAGCAAAAACACGGACTACCTGATCGTGGGAGAAAAAGCCGGCAGCAAGCTTGCAAAGGCGCAGCAGCTCGGTGTGAAGACTCTGACAGAACAGGAATTTGAAAATATGCTCGCTGAATGATTTCAGCAAAATGTGGCGGAGCGGGTCTTTCCTGCTCCGCCATATTTTTTCAGAAAGGAGCTCAGAAATGAGACGAAAGAAAATCGGAACGATGGATTTTCACGGAAGCGTCGACATTACAGACCCGTGTTATGACCGAGATGTGTGGTGCCGCATGACGGATGTGAAGATCAGAAAAGGTGTGTATGCCTGCATAGCATGGCATCACAAGGACAAGGGCACATTCGATAACGGTGAACCGTATTGCTACGATGTGATTGGGATCATCGGGATATATCTTGACGGCGTAATTCCGTGTCAGAAAGAGATGAAAGAGATTGGCAGTATCGGTGTAGATGCCGGACTGGCAGGCTTTTTTCATAACAAACCGGATTATACCGACGACGAATGGGCTGCTTTCTGCGATCGAGTCAGGCATGGCGATGCCTGGCTGATCAAAGATGGCTTTTATAGCTCGTCCGGGTATGGTGATGGCTGCTATGGCGTGTATGCCTATGAGCAGGGCGGAGAAATCACCGCAATTGAAATCAGATTTTTATAAGGAGGACATCGGGATGAATCCACATAAAAAGAACATCGAGCTTACCGGCAGCCTGATTTATCCAATCGAAGTCGGCGAAGCTGCATTTATCCGCGAAGCAGACGGAATGCGTATGACGAGCACGGTCCTGCGAACCGAGAAGATCTCTGCACAGGAAATCTGCTTTGAAACTGTCAATACCAACTACCACTTGCATGTGAAACAGGAGGTATCGGCATGAGCAGCGAAATCTACTATGACAGAGCTTTTATCCGTGTAGACAGTCGCTTCATACCGGTTGTCAATCACGGTTCATCCAATTGCTTCGATTTTGACGCCCGTGGTCGGGAGATACCGGAAAAGCATTGGTCGGTTTTGAATTACACTTTTCATGGCCGTCAGCTTTTCACCGAAAAGGAAATCCGGCAAATTGCAGCGGTGTACGAAGCAGCGAACAGCGATAACCGCGACGGAATAAGGAAAAGCCGAAACCATTCCTTTGATGTAGGCGAATTTGGCCGCTGGATCATGAATGGGATGAAAACAGCTCACACCGTGGAGGAATACAGGGCGTGCGGTAATACCGTTGTTGTAGTTGAGTATACAGAGCCGATTTGGAAAAAGCATGTTGTTTACACAACGAAAAAATTGCTCGACAAGCTAAATGAACTGGATGGAAAACCAATCTCGGTATCCTTCTGGGACAACCGAACCGTGATGCATCCGCCGACACGGCGCAAAAACGACTCATTGAATCACAACGAGCCGTCTGAGTATTATGTGCTGCGAGCAGACCAAGGCTTCTTTGTCAAACGCAGTAACCGCCACATATGGTTTGCTCGAAAGATCCCGCCGACAGCAGCCTCTGTTCGGAAGTTCAGAACGGAAAAGGCAGCGCAACGGTATCTTGATGACAATGCTCAGTTCTTCGCAAAAATTGCGTTTCAGATTGAGCATATACAGAACGGAGGCGACGCTATATGAAAGAATCCAAGACAGACCGTTTCCGCCGAGTGGCAGAAGCACGGGTGAATAAAATCATCAAGATGATCCGCTTGCTCGGAAATTGCTCCGGAACGGGCGTATATGAGTACACGGATACACAGGTGGCATACATCTTTTCAGCGCTGCAATCCGAATTGGACAAAGCCAAAAGGCGGTTCAGAAAGCCATCGCTCGGGAAACATCGCTTTTCATTGACAGATGCAAACGAGTTTGACGATGATAGCCCTTTGGAGCCGACAATTGCACTTGCCCTTCCGGACGGAAGCTTCCTTCGAGCCGTTGTCTATGAGGACGACCACTTTCCTGCCATCAATATCTATTGGGATCACGATGGCGGAAAAGCCTCCGAGCTGCTCTGCTTTGCAGAATACAATTCCGAACGGGATGAAGGTGCGCAGATCTGCATCGGCACCTATGTCTCCGATGAGGATGAAACCCAATATTACGCGCCATATATGGCAGAAAGGAATAACGAACCATGAGTTCAAAAGTAATAAAACTAACCTGGTCGGAGGTCGCGGAAATGGTCCGGACAGAACTCCGAAAAATCACTGGCAGAGATATTTTCTGTGTAGCAAAATCCGATGACGATACTTACTGGGATATCAGCTTTCCTTTGGAGAGGCTTCCCTTATCCGATCTGCACCGTATTCTTGAAGCACTTGATGCAACGGATAGTCAGCGTGATTTGTCGCTTCCACCGGAGGAGGATCATGCCGACAGTGTCAGTTCACTCAGTATGACGGTGAGCCAACTCCTACTTCGCAGGAATCTCGGGTATGACTGGGAATGCCTGCATCTCGCCGAGGACAGTTTCTGGATACTTGGAGTGAAGGATGCTCCTGAAACCGATGATTTTATCAAAATCGGCAGTCAGCGTTATCCGCTTGGCGAGCTGAAAAGCCGTCAGGAGGTACTTGAATATCTCCGCGAAAACGGTGCTTCACATAGGACGCTGATGGACATTTGCGAGGAGTACATGGAGAAATATCAAAATGAACTGTGCTGGTATTACCCAACCACGGACGAGCTACATCTCGGCACCTTCTTGCTGCTTGTAAAAGAAGGCGTGTTGAGTCTGCCGTTTAATGAAGTAGACAGCGTTGATTACGAACTGTTCTGCTTAGAAGATGCATGCCTTTGTGACGCTGCGTCCATAAACCTGCTGATTGCAGACTGGTATCGCTTTGACTTAGACCTTCGCCATGCAATGGAGGGAATGAGACGGTATTACGAGAAAAAGGAGGCTGTCAGCAGTGAAAGTGAAGTTGTATCAGATCGCGCCTGAAAAGGACGATAAAAACTTGATGTTCATGGGTTACGAATTTACCGCATTACATGGCGGGATCAACGCAGGCAGCTACGAGCTCGTCTTTGACGGAGATTTACCTGTGCAGACAGCGGAAGATGCTTTTCGCATTTTCAACCTGGAACATCCGAACGGATACAGAGGTCGCTCTATGAGCGTTTCGGATATCGTTTGGATGGCAGGTATCGGGTATTGGTTCTGCGACAGCGTAGGCTTCAGGCAAATCAAATTTGCAGGAGAAAAATGCTGCTGGAGGAAGTTTGATGGATGAACTGTATCAAAATCTCGTCAGACTGAGTCCGAAAGAACAGGTTCCGTTTCGGTGTATCGGCTGCGGAGAATGCTGCAAGCATGTACATATGCAGGTTCCGGTCGAAGCTCTGGATGCACATTCCGTATCGTAAAGCATTTGCAGCAGCAAGGCGAAGATATCAGGTGCATGGATGATTTTTGGGAACGGTACACCGAGCCGGCGCTGTTAAATGAGTGTGGTTTTTTCGTGTATTTTCTCAGGACGCAGGGACCGGAGGAAGCTTGCATTTTCCTGCAGGATAATCGATGCCGGATCCACACGGTCAATCCAAGGGCTTGCCGGATATATCCGTTCGTTGTTGACCCGAAGGAAAACGGCAGATATGAGTATTTGGTATCCTACGAGCGCAAGCAGCATTTCAAAGGACCGAAGGTTCATGTGAAAACATGGATGAAAAAACGGTTTGATGAAGAGGACCGTGCGTTCTTAACTGCTGAT
>DHJP01000083.1:0-126 GCA_002404395.1 Clostridiales bacterium UBA4717 | reverse complement strand
TATTGCGTGAGTATCTGAAAGAACTCACAGAGTAACAGGTCAGTATGACACAACACAGAGGCGTCGTTTTGCGGCGCCTTAATCTATTTTGGGAGGTAATACTATGCGTGAAGACCGAAATCAGTT
>DHJP01000112.1:29402-31920 GCA_002404395.1 Clostridiales bacterium UBA4717 | reverse complement strand
TGCAAAGGGGCGCGATGCTTACGGAGAGCTTGCCGACTTTTTCAAAAGCACAGACACCCTGCCGCCCGACAATCTCACTGTGCTTTCAAACACAGTGCCCGCAAGCCCCCGCTTGCTTCCCTCCAAACTGTTATATGACGCAATTGCCGATCAAACAGCCGATCCCGGCAGGGAATTTAACGATATTACAATCGATGTTCCGGCAAACGGCGACGAACTTTTCATAATTTCTCAAAAGCTTGAGTGGTTAAAGCAGGTCAACCCGGACATTTACGGTTGGATAAGCATAGACGGCACCGAGGTCGATTATCCGATCGTACGCGGCGAGGACAACAACTATTATCTTAATCATTCGTATTCGGGCGAGTATCTTATAGTCGGGTCGATCTTTGCGGACTATCGCACTTCGGACTACATTCTCGCAAACTTCAACACCGTACTGTACGGTCATAATATGAAAGACGGATCAATGTTCAACTTTGTCGAAAAGCTGACCGAAGACGAAGAGTTGTTTGACAAATTGCGCATAATAATATACACTGCCGACGGTATATACACATTCGCCCCGTTTTCGGTGTACGAAACAAACTCGCGCGATCAGTATTTCAGAATGCGCTTCGCAAACACCGAAGAATTTACCGATTTTGCCGACTCGGTGCTTAAAAAATCAATGTATCCGAGAATCGCCGAATTTACGAAAAGCGATAGGATACTTACTCTTTCCACCTGCACCAACGAAGAATTCAGCGGAAGATACGCGCTTCACGCCAGACTTATTGATGTTACCGAAGCCAAAGATCGGGAGGGGTGAACAGCTAAGCTATGATATCAAAGTCACTGTTATGTCCGATATGCCGTCTGCCGCTATCCGAAAGCGGCGGTTCGCTTGTATGCGCCGCACGTCACACGTATGATATTTCATCCGACGGACACATAAATTTCAACACAAAGCTTTCGTCCTCCGGCGACTCAAAGGATATGATCCGCGCGCGCTCGGACTTTCTTGACGCCGGCTACTATTCCGCCTTTGCCGCAGAAGTTGCGGACGCCGTCGCCCCTGAAGGCAAGGTAGTGATTGACGCCGGTTGCGGCGACGGCTATTACTCAAATGCAATATTAAATTATGCCGCCCCCGAAATGCTGTACGGCTTTGACCTTTCAAAAAGCGCCGTTTCAAAAGCGGCAAAGCGCAACCGTAATTTTGACAATTCGCTGTTTTGCGTATGCGGAATATTTGATCTTCCGCTTGCATCGCTTTGCGCCGACTCAATAGTAAGCCTGTTTGCACCTATCGCTGATAAGGAATTTTTACGCTTGCTGAAGCCCGGCGGCTCACTGATCGTCGGGATCGCCGGCAAAAATCATCTGCTCGGATTGAAGCAAGCCGTATATGAAAAGGTATATTTGAACGACCCCGAAAAAACTTCCGCGCCCGACGGCTTTGCGGAAGTATCGCGAAAAAGTATTTCTTATGAGGTTACGATCGAAGATAGCAAGCTTATCCGCGATTTGTTCAAAATGACCCCGTATTTTTGGAAAACCTCAAAATCAGACAGCGAGAAGCTCGAAAAGCTTCAGAAGCTCACCACTCCGCTTGAGTTTGAGCTTGCCGTATTTATTAAAAAATAATCTTACTTACCGCGAAGGTATAGTCTATTACAAATGAAGTATAATGCTTCGCTTCTGCAACTTTCTGAAAAATGAGCTCTATCATTTTTTAAAATTGCCGTTTGTTTTATGAGCCGCCTACGGCGGCACCAAAGTGTAATGAAAGCATCTATAATAATCCCGGCTTATAACGAGATCGCCGTTATTGAAGAAAATATGCGAAAGCTCGACGCATGGTGCGCCGCTAATCTTAGCGAATATCAAATAGTTATTGTAAGCGACGGCTCAACAGACGGCACTCGCGAAGCGGTAAAAAAGCTTGCCTGCGATCACATAAAAGACGCCGGATACGAAAAGAACCGGGGCAAAGGCGGCGCGCTCAAAGCAGGTGTTTCTGCCTCGGACGGAGACATTCTTATCACGACCGACTGCGACCTTGCATACGGCTTTGAAATTATCGGACAAGCCGTAAACTTTTTTGAAAAGGAGCCGGACACCGAATTGCTTATCGGATCCCGCAATGCTTCGGATAACGGTTTTGACGGCTATCCGCCTTTGCGCAAGCTTGCCTCAAAAACCTATTTTCACCTGCTCAAAATGCTTTCCGGCATAAAAGAGAGCGACTCTCAATGCGGATTCAAATGCTACAAAAGCAATGTCGGCAAGCACCTGTTTTCACTGCTTGATACCGAAGGATTTGCTTTTGACCTTGAAATACTCATGCGCGCCGAGCACGAAGGCAGGGTCATACGCGAGTTGCCGGTCAGAATAATCAACCACGGCAATTCAAAAATATCGGTCATGCGTGACTCGCTCGGAATGCTCAAAGATGCAATGCGGATCAGAAAGGAGCTCGGTTCAAAATGCAATCCGTAAGATTCCTGCACACCGCAGACATTCACTTAGACAG
>DHJP01000112.1:24377-29337 GCA_002404395.1 Clostridiales bacterium UBA4717 | reverse complement strand
GATGTGGGAAAATCGGAGATCAGGCGGCATGAACTGCGTCAAAGTTTTTCGGATATGATCACATATGCGAAAAATAACCGCACAGAGCTATTGCTTATCGCGGGCGATCTGTTCGAAACCGCATTTGCCACCAAAGAAACCGTAGATTTTCTCAAACGAGAGTTTGCTTCAATCCCCGATTGCCGAATCGTAATCGCTCCGGGCAACCACGATCCGTTCACCGAGTCGGGGATATACTCAAAAACAAGCTTTCCCGAAAACGTACACATATTCTCTTCCGAGCACCTTGAGGCAATTGATTTTCCCGAAATAAACTGCACGGTATACGGATACGCTTTCCTTTCGGACACCCTCGGAAATTGCCCCTTTTCCGGAAAACATCCGTCCGAGCGCGACCGAATAAACATTCTTGTCGGGCATGGCGACATGACCGATACCCTGTCTGAAAAATGTCCGATCTCCAAAGCCGACATTGAAAAGGCAGGCTTTGACTACACCGCGCTCGGTCACATACATAATTCGGACGGTATTCACCAAACCGCTTCGGGATACTATGCATACAGCGGTTGTCCTACCGGCCGCGGATTTGACGAGACCGGAAAGAAAACCGTTATCTGCGGCGAACTTTTTAAATCCGGCGGGGAACTCAAGCTGGTTCCGAAGCTCTTGGACTTTTCCTTGCGGGAATACCGCTCCGACATACTTGACGTTACCGGACTCGGAAACACAGTCGCGATCATCGACGAGATAAAAACGCTGATCCGTGAACGCGGGTACTCCGACCGCACTGCACTGCGCGTTACGCTTAACGGCACAATCGCCCCCGAACTTCGCATATATCCGCAATATCTGCAAAAGCAGATAACCGGACTTTTTTTGCTTGAAATAATCGACCGCACGCTTCCGCTATACGACAGTCGGATGCTTGAAAACGACCCGTCGATACGCGGCGCGCTGTTTGAAAAGCTGCGCCCTATGCTTGAATCGGGAGACCCGACCGAGCGCGAAACAGCGATCATGGCGTTCAGATATGCGTTGATCGCCCTCTCGGGCGGCGAAACAAACGACCTTGTCTAAAGCGCGAAATTGAAATTACCATCAAATGAGATCACAGATTTCGCGCCAAAATTTTCTGAAAATGGGTCCCGTCCCATTTTCATCGGCAGAGCCGACACGAAAATTTACCTTTATTTTTTAGCCGCCTACGGCGGCATGAAGTGCGAAATTGGAATTACCCTCAAATGAGATCACAGACCTGCATATCAAATTTCCGAGCCGCAGTCGGCACGAAATTTTACATTTGCTTTTTTGAGTCGGCTACGCCGACATGAAGATCAGTATGATAATCGAGCACATACATATCGAGCGTTTCGGAAATCTTTGCGAACGCGACATTGACCTTGCTCCCGGGGTAAACATTATCGAAGGAAATAATGAGTCGGGAAAATCCACGCTTGCCGGATTTATTAAATTCATGTTCTACGGACTCGACGGCAGAAAATCAGGCGGTGCGCTTTCCGAGCGCGAACGATTCATCAATTGGGAAAGCAAAAGCTGTGCCGGCACGCTTTCGTTTTTATCAAACGGCAAACATTACCGTATCGAGCGCAGGCTTCTGTCGGACGAGCGCGGTGAGCTTCAGGGCAAAGCGGCTTTCCGTGAATCACTGAAAGTAACCGATTCCGACACTCTTTCCGAAATTATGAAAAACAGCAAATCGGAACCGGGAGAATATTTCTTCGGCGTTGACAGCAAAATTTTTGAGAGCACCGCGTTCATACGTCAGAGCAGTAACAAAGCGGGCTTTGACGACAAGCTTTCCGAGTCGATCGAAAACATATTGTTTTCCGCCGACGAAAACACCGACATTCAAAAAGCCCTGCGCAAGCTTGACGCCTCGCGCGTCGCGCTTTTGCACAAAAACGGTAAAGGCGGATATATATATGAGCTTGAGGTCAAATGCGAACAGCTGTCCGAAAAGCTAAATTCGGCAAAATCTACGGCATCCGAAATAATTGCCGACGAAAGCGCACTTGAAAACGCAAAAAAGAACCTTGCTTTTTCAAACGAGCGAGCGGCAACACTTCGCGAAAGCATTAAAAATTTTGAAGCAAAAAGCCTGCTTGCACTGTTTGAACGAAAGCGTGAACTTGAAGCGCAAAATTCCGTTTCGAATAACGACTCTGAACCTAAAGCTTTTCCGTATGACGGCTTCGCCGAGCGAATATCCGAGCTTGGCCGCAATCTGACAGACGCAGAACGGCAGCTTAACGAGGCAAATGAAAAACTTGCGCAAAACAGCGCAGATAAAAGTAACCAAGCTCAGCCAAACGACCGCTCAGACACTCAAAAATACGATACTCTGCGCACCGCGCTTGATAATGCGCTCGAAACTTCACGAAAACGCCGCTCTCTCAGAGGCACCTCGATCGTATTTTTTATAATCGCATTGATCATTGCCTTTACCTCAGTAATGATGATACGCGTTGACTTTCCCGCCGACATAGGAAAGAGCATCCTGCCGTCAGCCGGCTTTCCGCTTGCAATATCGCTTTTATGCGCGGCACTTGCCGCACGTTTTTCGGGGAAGTTAAAGAAGGTGCTTCGCGATTGCAATGTTAAAAATATCGAAGCACTGACCGCCGAAACCGAAGCCGCCAAAAAAGCTGCCGCAGTGCCCGAGCATACCGCCGATCCGACCGAGGACCTCAAAGAGCAACTGCTTTGGGCGAAAAGCAAGCAAGCAACCGCATACGAAAAGCTGAAACTTGAATACGAAAAATGGCAGCCCGCAAACGGCGGCACGCCGGAAGAGTTGCTCGGAAACGTAGCCAAAGCAACAAGTGAGCTTGCCGTAAAAGAAGCGGCAAACCAAAAAAACGCCGAAATTCTTGCCATGCTCTCGGAACAGCTGGCTTCGCACGATGAAAGCGCGCTTAAAAGCTTTGTTGCCACTTCAAAGGACACGTTAAACATCACACTCGAAAATCTGAGTGAAAAACGCCGTGAGCTTGACTTTACCGAAAAGTCCGCAAAAGCGCTTGAATTACGCGTTCATGAGCTTGAAAAAAAGCTTGCGGCACTGTATCCGATCTCCGACGACCCCGCACGCATTGCGGAAAAGATCGGGCTTGCGCGCGATTTCATCGCAAAATACCGTCAGAAATACGATGCTTATATGCTGGCAGAGCAAAAAATAATTGAAGCAGGCGAAACTATGCGAAGCAGTATATCCCCAAAGCTTGCTGCGCTTGCCGGAGAATACATGGGAAAAGCCACCGACGGAAAATACCGCTTGCTCGGAGTTACTCCCGCTTTTGAGCTTAACTTTGACACAGACGGATACACAAGAAATGCGGATTTTTTAAGCGAAGGCACAAAGGATATCGCATATCTCAGTCTGCGACTTGCAATGTCCGAAGCACTGTTCAGACAAACGCCCCCTCCGACGGTATTTGACGAAAGCTTTGCCATGCTTGACGATTCCCGTCTTACAAAAATGCTCGATCTTATAGTCGCGGCAAATGAGCAGAAAAATTCCGAGCATCAATACATAATACTGACCTCTCATAGGCGCGAATCCGATATTCTTTCACATATCTGCCGCTTTAACAAAGTCGGTTTATAAAAGAGCTGTCGTACACGCGTTTTACATAAAATCAAAAAGCCTCATGGACGGTTGCTTAAGCGCTTTGCGCTTTGAGCAATGTCATATGAGGCTTTTCCTGCGCTTTTAATCAGCGCTCTTCTTCATCTGCAAAGACTTACGCCTTACAGTAATTTCTCAAGCAATTCCGCCGCCGAATCAAGCGCCGCGTTCATTTTGGAAGCGTCCGCCGCGCCTGACATAGCGCTGTCGGGACGTCCGCCGCCCTTTCCGCCGGCGATCGCGCTTACGCCCGAAAGCAGCTTGCCCGCATGAGCGCCTGCCGCCACCGCGTCCTTGCCGCACGCCGCTACAAAATTAAGTTTGCCTTCAAAGTTCGTTCCGATCACCGCAACTATATCCGAATACTTGCTCTTAAGCTCGTCGCATACTCCTCTTGCGGCGTCAGGCGCCATTGAATCGGTCATCATAGTTACGATTCTGACCCCCTTGACCTGCTTTGCGGCTTTCATTATATCCGCAGTCTTGGACGCGGCGATCTTGGAGTTCAGACTCTCGATCTCGCTCTTGTATTTCTTAAGCTCCTCCTGAAGATGAGCCGCGTGTACCGCAATATCTCCGACCTTTGAAACCTTGAGCTGTTTTGCGGTCTGCTCGATAAGCTGATCCTTTGAGTTAATATAGTCGATAACTCCCGTACCGGTTATACCCTCGATACGGCGCACCCCGGCGGCAACCGAACTTTCGCCGATTATCTTGAACAAGCCAGCCTTTCCCGTATTGTCAAGGTGCGTTCCTCCGCAAAGCTCGGTAGAAAATTCGCCCATCTTTACAACACGGACAACGCTTCCGTATTTTTCTCCGAAAAGTGCCATCGCACCCATCTTGCGCGCGCTGTCGATATCGGTCTCGGCAGTCACGATCGGCTCACCGTTAAGGATATGAGAATTCACGAGTTTTTCAACACGTTCAAGCTCATCTGCGGTCATTGCGGCAAAATGCGTAAAGTCAAAACGCACTCTTTCTTCGTCCACATAAGAACCCGCCTGCTCGACATGAGTTCCGAGCACGCTTCTGAGCGCCGCCTGAAGCAAATGCGCCGCCGAGTGATTACGCTTTATTGCATCACGTCTTTCGACGTCTATTTTGGCGTCAACAGTGTCTCCGACCGAGATTTTGCCGTTCTCAAGCGTGCAGAGATGTATATATACCCCATCTTTTTTCTTGGTATCGGTAACTCTCAGGCTGACTCCGCCAGAGGTAATATAGCCTGTGTCTCCGACCTGACCGCCGCCTTCGCCGTAAAACGGAGTGCGGTCAAGAATCACCGAGAACTCTCCCTCGGACATGCTT
>DHJP01000112.1:0-24328 GCA_002404395.1 Clostridiales bacterium UBA4717 | reverse complement strand
CCGCCATATCCTCGTCGATTATTCCGATAACCTTCGCTTCGGACGACGTTTCGTTATACCCCGTAAATTCGGTCTTGGCGAAATCGGAAAGCAGAATCTTTGAACGGTCGCTCCAGCCGCTGATATTCGCTCTCGCGCTTCTTGCACGCTCGCGCTGATCCGCCATAAGCGCTTTAAAGCCTTCTTCATCTGCGGTAAGCCCTTGTTCCTCAAGTATCTCACGGGTAAGATCGATCGGGAAACCGAAAGTATCGTAAAGCTTGAAAGCATCCGCACCCGAGACCGCCTTATCACCGGATTTCTTCGCCTTTTCGATAATGCCGTTGAGGATCGAAAGTCCGGAATCTATCGTGGCATTGAAGCGTTCTTCTTCTATCTGAATCACTTTGAGTATATAATCGCGTTTTTCCTCAAGCTCTGGATATCCCGCCTTGTTTTCACCGATAACCACTTCGCAGAGTTCGGGCAGGAACACGCGGTCTATGCCGAGCAATTTTCCGTGTCGGCAAGCGCGTCTGAGTATTCTTCTGAGCACATACCCGCGGCCTTCGTTCGACGGAATAACTCCGTCGGAGATCATAAAGGTTGCGCTTCTGATATGGTCGGTAATTACTCTTATGGAAATATCGTTTTCGGCATTATCTCCGTATTTTTTACCCGAGACCGCGCACACTGCGTCAAGTATTTTTCTTATGGTATCGACCTCAAACATATTATCGACACCCTGCATTACGCAGGCGAGGCGTTCAAGCCCCATGCCCGTGTCGATATTCTTCTGTTTAAGCTCGGTATAATTGCCTTTGCCGTCGTTATTGAACTGTGAAAATACGTTGTTCCAGATCTCCATATATCTGTCGCAGTCACAACCCGGCTTACAGTCGGGCGAACCGCAACCGTATTTCTCACCGCGGTCAAAGTATATCTCCGAGCAGGGTCCGCAAGGTCCGGTGCCGTGCTCCCAGAAATTATCTTCTTTTCCGAGTCTTACAACGTGTTCGGCAGGCACGCCGATCTTTTCGGTCCAGATCTTGTACGCCTCGTCGTCGCTCTCATAAACCGACGGCCAAAGCAGATTTTCGGGTATTTCGAGCGTTTCGGTCAAAAATTCCCATGCCCACGGAATGGCCTCGTTTTTGAAATAATCGCCGAAGCTGAAATTTCCGAGCATTTCAAAATAAGTGCCGTGGCGAGCGGTATGCCCCACGCGTTCAAGGTCGGGGGTACGTATGCACTTCTGGCAGGTAGTTACACGTCTGCGCGGAGGCTCTGCCTCACCCGTAAAAAATTTCTTCATCGGTGCCATACCCGAGTTGATAAGCAAAAGCGACTTATCGTTTATCGGGACGAGCGGAAAGCTCGGAAGCCTCAGATGTCCCTTGGACTCAAAAAACGAAAGATACTTTTCTCTCAGTTCGTTCAAACCGGTCCATTTCATTTTGTTTTCATCCTTCCCGAATCGCCGAAGCGGTCCATAATATTCTTCATGTCGGCGTAGCCGACTCAAAAAAGTAAACGTAAAATCAAGCACCGACTGCGGCGCAGAAATTCACGGTGCGAAATTCGAAATTTTATTAGAGACTTTACTTGGGTGAGACGAAATTTTCGCGCTTAATGCCGTGTCGGACACCGTAATATTTTCACTCATTATGATATTATACCAAACTTTATCCGCGCCTGTCAACACATTTTGCATATTTATGCTTCATACGCGGCAAATAATTGACATTAAATTCAAAATATGTTAGAATTTTTTCGGTAAAGGTGTATGACACTCTGCCAAAACAGTTCAGCCTCAAAGCTTTCGGAGGAATTTCCATGTCATCGAAAAAGCAACGCGGCGGCTTTCGCCTGCCGGCGCTTACCGCGATCATTGTCTGCCTGATCTTATTTTTCGTTTATTTTCTGTTTTTCACCGAGCACGGCTCGCTTCCCGTATATACACAGCCGCTCGAAAGTCAGACCGCCGAAATTCATGTTATCGACGTCGGCCAGGGAGACAGCATACTTTTGCGCTCGGGGGATACCGATATCCTGATAGATGCGGGACCGAACTCAAGTGAAGATAAACTTATTTCATACCTGAAAGGGCTCGATATTAAAAAGCTTGATATGCTTGTGCTCACTCATCCGCACGAGGACCATATCGGCGGTGCCGACGGAGTTGTACAAAATTTTGAAATAGGCACTCTGCTCATGCCCGACACGGTATCCGGCTCCAAGACCTTTGAAAAACTGCTCGATGCGCTCGAAGCCGCCGCGCTCGAAGTCACGGTTCCGAAGCGCGGAGACATCTTCGTATTCGGCGACTTCACATTCACGGTGCTTGCGCCGGACTCAAAAACATACAAAGAAACAAACAATTACAGCATAGTATTGCGCGCTGACTACGGCGATACCGCTTTTATGCTTACGGGGGACGCCGAGGCGCTCTCCGAGTCGGAAATGCTCGAATATTTTACCGTGTCCGAGCTTGACTGCGACCTGCTGAAGGTCGGTCATCACGGCTCCTCCACTTCAAGCAGCGAAACCTTCATAAACGCCGTGTCGCCCGAACTTGCGGCAATCTCCTGTGGCGCCGACAACAAGTACGGTCATCCGCATCCGGACACAACCGCACGGCTCGCCGAAGCAGGCGCAAGTATCAGCCGCACCGACGAGGACGGAAATTTAGTTTACGTATCCGACGGCAAGCGAATAAAGCTCAAAGAATACTGAGATACCCATATTTATAATTCACATCGACATATATTCCGACTTTTTTCTCTCTCGGCACCGCCTATAATATCATTAAACGGGTCAAAGGGGGAAAAAGAGTTGACGGTATATGCCGATGTGCTTTTTTTGGTGAACCTGAGTCTCAATTGGTTCTCCTTGCTTTTGACTTCCAAAATCATGCATCGTCAGACAAAGACCGCGAGGCTGCTTATCGCTGCCGCGGCGGGCGCGTTGCTCGGATTCGCGGCACTGTTCATTGAAAGCCGTATTGCAACGGCACTGTTTGAGATCGCTTCAACCTTTATCATGTGTGCAATCGCCTTTACGGGCGGCGATCTCACGGATTACCTGAAGGCCGCCTCCTGTCTGTTTGCTTCGGGCATCACCCTCGGTGGTTCGCTAACTCTGTTGTATTCGTTTTTCAATCGTGCCGGCTTTGCGCCGACACGTCAGAATGACATATCCGCTTCGGTGTTTATGCTTATATCGCTTGCAGTCACGCTCGTGACTCTGCCGATACGGCGTTTCATCGTTTCGGGGAAAAGCAATATTGACGGGACGCTCATCATTGAATATGCACGCAAACATATAGAACTTCCATTTATGAGCGACAGCGGCAATCTGCTTTGCGAGCCCATGAGCGGCAGGCCTGTCATAATTGCTCAAAAAGAGGATCTTTGCGGTATTGCACCGAGCACGGTCTTAAGCTTTGATCCGCAAAGCAGACTTTGCGACACGGCTTCCGAGCTTCCGAAATGCATAAGGATATTGCCGGTATCCACCGCGATCGGAAAAAGTCTGCTCGTAGGCTTCGTCCCCGATCGGATAACTCTGAAATACCGAAACCGCACAAAAGAAAGCGACGCAATCATTGCTTTCGGAAAACTGCCCTCGAAATCCGCCGATACATATCGGGCGATCGTGCCCGCAGCAATTCTGTAAAAGCACAAGGAGGAACACAAGTGAACGGCATTAAACAGTTAATACTCTCACTCGGCACAAAGTTTAAAAAAGCCTTCGGCAGGCTTTGCAGGCAGGAAGAATTATATTACATAAACGGGACCGATACTCTGCCGCCGCCGCTTTCATGCGACGAGGAAGCAAAATACATATCCATGCTCGGTACAGACCGTGAGTGCGCAAGACAGACGCTTATCGAACACAACCTGCGTTTGGTAGTATTCATCGCCAAAAAATTTGAAAGCACAGGAATCGGCATAGAGGATCTGATCTCGATCGGTACGATCGGACTCATCAAAGCCATAAACACCTTCAAAGCCGACAAAAACATCAAGCTTGCCACATATGCTTCGCGCTGTATCGAAAACGAGATCTTAATGTATATCCGAAAAAACAGTCAGCTCAGAGCGGAAATGTCGTTTGACGAACCGCTCAGCGTCGATTGGGACGGAAACGAGCTTTTGCTTTCGGATATTCTGTGCAGTGACGACGACACGGTATCAGGGAATCTGGAAGCGGAGGAGGACAGACTCATCATCAGAAAAGCACTGCTCGACCTGTCCGAAAGAGAGCGGATCATTATTTCGATGCGTTTCGGTTTAAACGGCTCAAAAGCGCTTACTCAAAAGGAGGTCGCGGATCTGCTCGGCATTTCCCAGTCCTACATATCGAGACTTGAAAAGCGAATAATAATCGACTTAAAGAACAAACTTGAGCCGACAGACTGATTTTTTTGCGTTTTTTTCAAAAAACTCTTGCAATAACGACATTTATGTGTTATACTAAAGTGCATTGTGAATACGTATACAGTGAGGTGATAAAAATGAAGGAAGGAATTCATCCGAAGTATGAAGAGGTAACTGTTCGTTGCGCTTGCGGCGAAAGCTTCGTAACCAAATCTACCAAGGGCGACCTGCGAGTTGATATCTGCTCGAAGTGTCATCCGTTTTTCACCGGAAAGCAGAAGTTTGTTGACAGCGGCGGACGTGTTGATAAGTTCAATCAGCGCAGAAGCAAAGCATCTGCGAAATAATTGCTCGGTAAAACGAACGCAAAACGGCAGGCAGCGCGTAGCGGTACGCTATGCCTGCCTTTTTCGTATTTAACTTAGTCAAAACTTCTTTCCGTCGTCGGGCTTCACGCTAAGCTCATGTCACATCAGCCGCCCAAGGCGGCAGAAAGCTCTTTATGGAATCAACCGAACATATTTTTGAAAAAGCCGTGCTCGTCGGTCTGAATCTGCCGGATATGGCGGACGGTGAATGTGAACGCTCGCTTGACGAGCTTGAAAGTCTGCTCGACACTGCGGGGGGCGAAGTATTCGGACGGCTCACCCAATCCAAAAACAATCCCGATCCGGCGACCTGCCTCGGAAGCGGAAAGCTTGAAGAGCTTGCGGAGATCTGCCGTGCAAACGACATCGGACTCGTTATATTCGACAACGAATTGTCTCCGATGCAGATACGCAATATCGAAAAAGTGCTTGACGGCGCAAGAGTCATCGACCGTTCGATGCTCATACTTGATATTTTTGCGCTTCACGCAGTCACAAGCGAAGGCAAGCTCCAGGTCGAGCTTGCACAGTTAAAATACAGCGCTCCGCGCCTTGCGGGTCACGGAAGCGAAATGTCAAAGCTCGGCGGAGGTATCGGCACACGCGGCCCGGGAGAATCAAAACTTGAATCCGACAGACGTCATCTTAAGCGAAAAATATTGCAGCTTGAATCGGAGCTTCGCGAGCTTGACAAAATAAGGCTTACCCAAAGAAAATCACGTGAGCGCTCGGAAATAAAAAAAATAGCGGTCGTCGGATATACCAATGCCGGGAAATCCACGCTGATGAACCGCCTGACCGACGCCGGAATACTTGCCGAGGACAAGCTTTTTGCCACGCTTGACCCTACCACGCGCAAATTCACGCTTCCCTGCGGCGAAGATGTGCTTATCACCGATACGGTCGGATTTATCAGACGGCTTCCGCATCATCTGATCAAAGCATTTAAATCCACGCTTGATGAAGCGGCGTTTTCGGATATTATCCTTATAGTTATCGACGCTTCGGACGGTGAGCTTGCGGAAAAGACCGAAGTCACCGAAAAACTGCTCGGCGAACTCGGCGCCGGCGGCAAGCCGACAATATATGTGTACAACAAATGCGATCTTGCAACCGCTCCGCCGATCATGAGCGGGGATTCGGAATCGGTAATGATCTCGGCAAAAAAGGGAATCGGACTTGATGAGCTGGTCGAAAAAATTGAAAAGCTCGTGCTTGACGGCAAAACTCACGTAGTTTTCCGTGTACCCAACTCCGATGCCGGAGTAATTTCGCGAATGTATGCCTGCATGACTGTTGAAGACGTAACCTATGAAAACGATGCCGCAGTGATAAACGCCATTGCGGATAAAAAGGCACGCGGACTGTTCGCGAAGTATCTTGAAAAACAGGATAAACAGGAAGACGAATAATAAATATAAAAAGGAGGCGGCACTTATGAGTATGACCGAACAAACCTACACCACGCTTGAGCGCGAGGCAAGTGCGGAATTGATTGAAAAAAAATCGGTGTTTATCGGTCACGCAAAGCATACCGCCGACGACTCCGAAGCGCTTGAGTTTATCGAACGCATACGAAGCGAGCACGCCGACGCCACTCATAATGTTTTTGCCTATTATCTGCGCGGCGGCGCAATGGCAAGATACAGCGACGACGGCGAGCCTCAGGGAACCTCCGGTCCTCCGGTGCTTGACGTAATAAAAAAAAGCGGCTGTGACGACTGTACGGTTGTAGTTACACGCTATTTCGGTGGGACTCTGCTCGGTGCTGGCGGACTTGTGCGCGCCTATTCCGCCGCTGCCAAGCTGGCGCTTGACGCCGCTCATATAGTTACTTTTGTAAAATACTTCGCATACACGCTCAATGTCGATTACAGTGATTACTCCAAACTGACCTTTGAGCTTGAACACGCGGATGCCATTATCGACAGCACCGATTTCTCAGACAAAGTCAGCGTAGGCTTTGCGCTTGAGGCAAGCCGTGCCGACGCCGTGATCGGTAGGATCCGCGAACTTTCGGGCGGGAGGCTGATCCCGACTGTGCTCGGTGAGCGCTTTGATCGCAAAATTTCAAAATAATTTTGCGATAATTCAAAAATGCAAAGTGTTTTCGCCATTTTCCGCGTATATTATATGTAAAGGGCAAGCAGTATGATAAAGCCACGCCAACATATTTGATACGTGCAAACTGCACACTGCAAACGCACGAACCGATAATTACATCGCAAAGGAGCGTTTACATTGGAAAAATGCATCCGTGATATTATTCTCGAGCGCGAAAAAGAAACATTGTCCGACAAAGCCTTTCTGACCGTAAATACAAAAGGCAGGGACCACCCCTACACGCCCTGCACGATCAGAACCGAATTTCAACGCGACCGCGACCGCATTATTCACTGCAAATCCTTCAGAAGAATGATGCACAAAACGCAGGTCTTTCTTTCGCCGATAGAGGAGCATTACCGCACCCGACTTACGCATACGCTCGAAGTAACTCAGATCGCGCGCATAATCAGCCGCGCGCTGCTGCTGAACGAGGATCTTTGCGAAGCGGCGGCACTCGGTCATGACCTCGGACACACTCCGTTCGGCCACACCGGGGAAGCAGCTCTGCGCGAATGTTTCTCGCCCGATTTTGCACACTACAAGCAAAGTATCCGCGTAGTTGAATTTCTCGAAAACAACGGGCGCGGCTTGAATCTTACCTATGAAGTCAGAGACGGTATCCTGAATCACCAAGGCGACAACCTCGCTTCCACGCTTGAAGGCGTTATAGTCAAATTCGCCGACCGTATAGCGTATATCAATCATGATATCGACGATTCTATCAGAGCAGGCGTGCTTACGGTCGACGACATACCGAAAGAGCTGACCGAGATACTCGGGCGCGGACACGGCGAGCGTATAAACAATATGGTCAGGAGCGTAATTTCGGCAAGCTTTGACAAAAACGAAATTTCAATGGAACCAGAAACAGCAAAAGCGACAGAGCTTTTGCGAAAATTCTTATTTGAAAATATATATACAAATCCGAAGGTCAAATCGGAAGACGGCAAAGCACGCGATCTGATCTTCAGGCTTTACGAATACTTTGTTAAAAATCCGGATAAAATGCCCGAATTCTTCTATAAAAATACCGCGAATGAACCGGTGGAACGCTGCGTATGCGACTACATAGCCGGAATGACCGACCGCCACGCGATTGAAATATACAAAGAGATCTTCATTCCGAACGTGTGGGTCGGCGGAAAATAAAAAAGCGGACGCAAAGGAGGGGATATATTGATTTCACCCGAGATCATTGAAGAGATCAAATACCGTAATGATATCGAAGAAGTAATATCCTCCTATGTCACGCTCAAACGCGCCGGTTCAAATTTCAACGGACTCTGTCCGTTCCACAATGAAAAAACTCCGTCGTTTACCGTATTTCACAACACCCGCAGCTTTTATTGCTTCGGATGCGGCGCAGGCGGGGACGTGATCACATTCATAATGCGCGCCGAAAACCTCGGCTATGTGGAAGCGCTTGAATTTTTGGCAAAGCGCGCCGGCATTTCCCTGCCGCAGAGCTTTGAGTCCGAACGCACCGGTCCGAGCAGAGAACGGTTGCTTGCTATGAATCGGGACGCGGCAAGATTCTTTCACAGCGCACTGAAGGATCCCGAAAAAGGGGCGGCGGCACGTGAATACATTTTCAAGAAACGGGGTCTGAGCACCGCGATAGTCAGCCGCTTCGGTCTCGGATATGCTCCGAACGGTTTCGGAGAGCTTACCGCTCATCTGACAGGCCTCGGATATTCGGAGGAAGAGCTTATCTCAGGCTTTCTCTGCGGCAGGAGCCGCAAAAACGGAAGGCTCTTCGATATGTTCAGAAACAGAGTGATGTTTCCGATAATCGACACCTCGGGGAGCATTATCGCTTTCGGAGGTCGTGTGCTCGACGATTCCGTTCCGAAGTATCTCAACTCGTCGGATACTCCGGTATTCAAAAAAAGCCGCAATCTTTTCGCATTGAATTTTGCCAAAAACCATGCTGCCGAACGCCTCATCCTCTGTGAGGGATACATGGACGTTATCGCGCTTCACTCGGCGGGATTTGAAAACGCGATCGCCACTCTCGGAACGGCAATTACCCCCGAGCAGGCAAGAATAATGGCAAAATACACCAAAAACGTGATAGTTTCATACGACAGCGACGAAGCGGGTCAACGCGCGGCGTCAAAAGCGCTCTCCCTGCTTTCGGAAGTCGGCATAGACGGGCGCGTTTTGCGGGTGACCGGCGCAAAAGACCCGGACGAATTCATACGCCGTCACGGCGACGACGGGCACATCAGATTCAAGGAGCTGCTTGACAAGAGCACTCCGCGTTTTGATTTCAGACTTGACAACATTTTAAAAAAATACGATCTCGCCGTGCCAGACGAAAAGCTGAGAGCCGGAAACGAGGTATGTGAAATGCTCGCCGGCATCTATTCAAATATAGAACGCGAGCTTGCCTGCTCCGCCGCCGCCAAGCGGCTCGGAGTCAGCACGGAAAGTCTTAAAGCCGATACCGAGCGGACAATGCGTCGGCTCAAACGCGAGCTTGCCAAGAACGAGCATCGATCAATATATATGCGCTCTGCGGGGATAGGTGACAGAATAAACACCGATATAACCAAAAACAAATCGGCGGCTTCCGCCGAAGAGACCATTCTCGGACTGTTATTATATATGCCCGAATACATTGCAAAAATCAAATCGGGCAAGCTTGAGCTTTCAGAATCCGACTTTTTCACAAACTTCGGCAAGCGGGTGTTTGCTTCGATAATGGCACACTCAGAGCCTGACGGACACTTTGAGATCGGCGCGCTCGGCGAAGATTTCACCCCGGAGGAAATGGGGCGGATCACAGAATTTCGTATACGCCGCGAGCAGCTCGTCCGCAACGGCGACTCGATAATGGAAGACAGCATAGCAAAGCTCAAAGCAGAGGCAACGACGGGCGAAAGCATCGCCGACATAAAAAATATTATTAACCGAAAGCGAAATAACAAACAGGATACATAAGCGGAGGAAACATGGAAAATAATCAGGAAATCAACATTCAGGCACTGATCGAAAAAGGAAAAGCCAAGGGATCGCTTACCAGCAGTGAAATTCTCGAAGCATTCCCGGACGAAAATCTTGACATCGAAGCAATTGACAAAATATACGAGGAGCTTGAGAACAACGGCATTGAGATAAATTATCTTGATGAGGAACCGGTCGATCTTGACGACGTCGCAATAGATGTCGAACAGTACGAGAGCGCCGAGGATATGGAAAAGATGCTTGTGCAAGAGGGTCTGTCGATAGACGACCCGGTGCGTATGTATCTCAAGGAGATCGGCAAGGTCGCCCTGCTTGACGCCGACACCGAACAGGAGTTGGCTTGCAAAATGGCTCAAGGCGACGAAGCTGCAAAGAGCAAACTTGTCGAAGCCAACCTGCGCCTTGTGGTCAGCATCGCAAAGCGTTACGTCGGCAAGGGAATGTTCTTCCTTGACCTGATCCAGGAGGGCAACCTCGGACTTATGAAAGCCGTGGAAAAGTTCGACTACAGCAAGGGTTACAAATTTTCAACTTATGCTACCTGGTGGATCCGTCAGGCAATTACGCGTGCAATTGCCGATCAGGCGAGAACCATACGAATACCGGTACACATGGTCGAGACCATACACAAGGTGTCACGTTGCTCAAGACAGCTCCTGCAGGAGTTGGGGCACGAGGCAACTCCGGAAGAAATTGCGGAACGCATGAATACCACGCCCGATAAGGTGCGCGATATAATGAAGATCGCGCAGGACCCGGTTTCGCTTGAGACCCCGGTCGGTGAGGAGGAAGACACCCACCTCGGAGATTTTATTCAGGACGATGATTCACCGGCCCCGGCAGAAGCCGCCTCACACGCGTTGCTCAAGGAAGCTATCCAAGGTGTGCTTGATACGCTGACCCCGCGTGAAGCGCTGGTGCTCAAGCTGCGTTTCGGACTCATAGACGGCAGAACGCGCACTCTTGAAGAGGTCGGAAAAGAATTCAAGATCACGCGTGAACGCATCCGTCAGATCGAAGCAAAAGCGCTCCGTAAGCTGCGCCACCCCACCAGATCGAAAAAACTTAAAGATTTTCTTGAATAATTCCATCTGCTTAATGCACAAATTTTCACGCAAATTTCTGTGCAGTTCAACGATTTAAACGTCAAACTGTCCAAAGTTACGTCCGACGTTTTGAGCAGTTTGCCGATATGCGGTCAAAAGCCGCAAAAATGACCGCACTTTGACGAAATTCGTCCTTGACATAAGCCTCTTTTTGTTGTAAAATAATACAGTAATAATATGGGTATATATCAACATAGCCCGATCGGAGGATCTGAAAAAATATGAAAAGAAGATTGCAGTGTCTGCTGTTTGCTCTCGTTCTTCTTGTCGGTACTTTCTGTACCGCCTGCGGAGAAAACGAGGATCTTGATACAATTTCGGTTAACGATACCAAAAACACTTCGCCTGCCATGACGCTGACGCTTTGGGGAGTCAAGGGCGATAATACAACGGATGAGGCGGTCGCACTTGTCGAAAACGCGATGAGCGCCGTCACAAAAGCCGAATTCAACACCGCGCTCAAGCTTAACCTTTTCACCGCCGACGAATACAAAGCGGCGCTTGAAGCAAGACTTGACGAGATAGCGGATCAGAAGGATCTTGAAGACGCGGAAGCCGAGCACAAAAAAGCGATCGCGATGCTTTCCAAAAAATCGGGCGTTGATTCGGAAGTCTCCGAAAGCTATTCGGAGGACGAGACCTCGATAAACGAGCTCGGTCTGGTTGAGGTCATTTATCCGGAAGTCGAACCTGCACAGCTTGACATTTTCTACATTCCGGATTATGATACCTATGTTGAATATCAGGCAAACGGTTGGCTTTCCGCACTTGATGCCGAGCTTGACTCGACCGGAAAGCTCATGAAGACATACATTCACCCCAACATTCTCGGTGCCTCCAAGCTTAACGGAATGACATATGCAATAATCAACAACAAGCCTATCGGCGAGTATACATATATGTTGCTCAACAAAGAGCTGCTTGACAAGTATTACTACGATGCCGATGATATAACCCTTTTCTCTATGGCTGATGAGTTCATCATGGACGTCGGAGCGAACGAACCCGGTATAGTTCCGGTTTACGGCGACTTTGACCCGATCGGTGTTCAGTATTTTACCACAGACGGTTCCAAGTCGGTTGTCGGAAATATGCTTTCCGCTGCGGCTTACAAGAGCGCTGATGCTTACGGTGTCCCGAGAATTATCTTTACCGCAAGCAACTATGTCGACCACCTCAGACAGCTCAAAAAGTACCAATCTCTCGGCTATCTCGGAAACAGCACCGCGCAATCCGGTGAGTTTGCGGTAGGGGTCATGAGAGGCGACGCCGCCGAGATGGATTCATACAAGGATAAGTACGAAGTTATTGTTTTGCAGAACCCGCACGTTGACAACTCGGTTTACAGCGATATGTTCGCAATTTCATCATACACCAAAAACATAACCCGTTCTATGGAAGTGCTCTGTGCGCTTAACACCAACTCCGAGCTTCGTAATATCTTCGGATACGGTATTGAAGGCACCCATTACCGACTGGACGCCGACGGCGTTGTGGTTAAGCTCAACAACGATTACGACACTCCCCTGAATCTGACCGGCAATATGTTTATTGCATATCCGCCCGAGGGTACCTCGCCCACAGTTTGGGAAGACTGCAAAGCGCAGAACCTCAAGATCGTTGATGATCCTTACTTTGGTTTCTACTACTACGATCTCGTTGACGAAGACCTTATGAAACAGGTCGCAAGAATAAGCAAACAGTACTTTGCCGAGCTTGATGCGGTACCGTATGCGCAGTTTGACGCATGGATCACGGACGCTACGGCAAAACTTAAAGCCGATCCTACGATTTCGCGCTATATTTCCTTTGAAGATCCGGACGGTTTGACATATCAGTACAACGAATGGTTCTTCAACCTCTTCCCGAACGCAATGGCATAAGCAAAACTACAAAGCAAAAGCTCAGCAGGTATCAAAACCTGCTGAGCTTTTTGATGCTTATAAGTACATACGATTTCATGAACCGCATATACCGTATCAAAACAATCCGCATAATACGTTATGAACAAAAAATTCCGAGGGTAAAGGCAAGGCAAATAATGCCGCGCCGGCTCTCGGAATTTTTAACATCATCGGACCATTGCTCCCGCTATTTATCCGATATCGTCGAATAGTTGATATCCACGTTTATTACCGCATTGTAAGTCGGTGAGAGCTTTTTAAGCTCACTTTTTATCATCTCGCAAATTAGTCCGGTGTCCGAGCGCGCCGAGCCGGGAAGCAGTATGTCAAATATAAGATTGGTATGCGTTTCTCCCGCAACGACCCTGAAATCGTGCATTGACATTGCAATTTCAAGCTCACTTGAAACCCTGTTGATTATTTCCATCGTCTGCGCCCTCAGCGCATTGATATGCACGTCATTTGTAATGATCGGATCCATATGGATAACCAAATGAATATTCCGCTCTCTTAAGAAGTCAAACTCAATATTGTCAATGATATCATGACTTTTCATGATATTTTCATCTGCGGACACCTCACAGTGAACCGAGACAAAACACTTTCCTTCACCGTAATTATGAATGATCAGATCATGGATACCGAGTATGCCGTCGTACGAAAGGATCTTATCGCTGATCTCTTTGACAAACTGCTCATCCGGCGCAACGCCGAGTATCGGATCAGCAGTTTCGATTATCAGTCTGATTCCCGAGTATATAATAAATGCCGCCACAAGCAAGCCGAGCCAACCGTCAAGATTAATGTCTGTAAGTCTTGAAATTATCGCTCCGATCAACACCGCCGCAGTCGTGAATACATCATTGCGGCTGTCGGCGGCAGTGGCAATAAGCGACGGAGATTTAATGTATCCCCCCACGCCCTTGTAAAAGCCTGCCTGCCACAGTTTTATGCCTATCGCCAAAGCTAACACAATGAACGAAGCGGTACTGTATCCCGAATCCGACGGCAATATTATCGCTTTGACGGAATCCTTGAAAAACTGCGCTCCGAGCGCCGTAATTACAAGCGAGACAATAAATCCCGAAAGATATTCGATCCTTGCATGACCGTACGGGTGTTTGTCATCGGCAGGCTTTTCGGACATTTTGAATCCGATGAGTGTAATAACCGACGAACCTGCGTCCGATATATTATTGACTGCATCGGCGGTTATGGCTATGCTGTGACAGGCGATACCGATCACGACCTTTAAAACGGAAAGCAGCAGATTCGATACGATCCCTATTACACCTGCTGCCTTTCCACAGTTTCTTCTTATCTCCGGCGTAAGCTCTCCGCTTCCGTTAAGCCCCTTTACAAAGATACCTAGCAGCTTTAAATTCATAAGCGACTTCCTTTCTATAACAAGAGGCTGCCGACAAGCGTATCGCACGCCTGCGGCAACCTCCTTGCAAATTCACGTGAAGCGGAAAACCGCCTTCAAGGAACAGTTTCGTATTTGATATATATTAAGTGCTCAACGCACTGTTGTTTACGTGATTCTCTCTATATATCTATATTTACTCCCTTGTGGGATCATTACTTCGCGTAATCAATTGCACGGCTTTCGCGTATAAGATGAACCTTGATCTGTCCGGGATACTGAAGTTCTCCCTCGATCTTCTTAACAATATCACGCGCGATTATAACCATTTGTTCGTCATTGACTTCATCGGGCTTGACCGCTATGCGGATCTCACGCCCCGCCTGAATTGCATATGACTTTTCAACACCGCTGAAGCTGTTGGTAATTTCTTCAAGCTTCTGCAGACGTTTGATATAATTCTCAAGATCTTCACGCCGCGCACCGGGTCTTGCCGCAGAAATTGCATCCGCCGCCTGCACGATTACCGCCGTAATCGATTTAGCTTCGACATCACCGTGATGTGCCTCAACCGCATGAATAATATCTGCATGCTCCTTGTACTTCTTGCAAATATCCACGCCGAGCTGAACATGAGATCCTTCGATTTCCTGGGTAAGCGATTTGCCGATATCGTGAAGCAGTCCCGCCCTCTTTGCCGGCATACTGTCCACTCCGAGTTCGTCGGCGATCATTCCCGAGAGTATCGAAACCTCGATCGAATGATTGAGTACGTTCTGACCGTAGCTGGTACGGAATTTCAGCCGTCCGAGCAGCTTTATCACCTCGGGAGCAAGTCCGTGTATTCCGGTCTCGTATGTAGCCTGCTCACCTGCCTGCTTGATAACCGAATCTACCTCTCTGCGCGCACGTTCAACCGTTTCTTCAATACGCGCCGGATGAATACGTCCGTCACCGATAAGCTTTTCAAGCGCTATACGGGCAACCTCCCGTCTGATCGGGTCAAAGCTTGACAGAGTAATTGCCTCGGGCGTATCGTCAATGATCAGGTCAACCCCCGTCATCGCCTCGATCGCATGAATGTTTCTGCCCTCGCGACCGATTATACGTCCCTTCATTTCGTCATTCGGCAGATTTACTACCGAAACAGTTGCCTCGGTAACCAGATCCGCGGCACAGCGCTGAATCGAAAGTGCAAGTATATTCTTTGCCTTTTCGTCCGCTTCATCCTTGAATTCCTGCTCATACTCAGCAAGTCTCATTGCCTTTTCATGAGCGATCTCATCATCAAGTCTTGCTAAAATTTCCGCTTTTGCCTGATCCGATGTAAGGCCCGAAAGCTTTTCAAGCGTTTCAAGCTCGCTTTCCTTAAGTCTGTCGATCTCGGCGCGCGCTTCTTCGTTTGACTTGATCTTGGCGTTTAAGAGCTCTTCTTTCTTTTCAAGGCTCTCGATCTTTCGCTCAAGCGTTTCTTCACGCTTTAAAGCTCTCGACTCCTGCTTGGAAAGCTCGGCTCTGCGCTCTTTGATCTCGCGTTCCGATTCGTTTTTCTGCTTGAGTATCTCTTCTTTAGCTTCAATAAGCGCTTCTTTTTTGAGATTCTCCGCTTCTTTAAATCCGTCATCAACGATACGCTTTGCCTGTTCTTCAGCAGAGCCTATTTCGGCTTCGGCTACTTTTTTGCGATAGATCTTACCGAAAACAAAGCCGATTATCCCTGCGAAGATCGCCGCAACGACCGTAATGATTATCATGATTGCTTCTTGTGGCACTGTCACACCTCCTTAATATTTTTTATGTAAAATTCTCATCAGCCGACATTTTACCGCACGGCATAATTATAATTATACATAATATTATTGTACATAAAAATCGCGATTTTGTCAATAGCAATTGCCGAATTTGCACACATCAAACCGACAAAGCTCATTCAAGTCCGATCTTCACCGTATACAGACTGTCAAAAGCCTCGTTTACAAGTGCATTGAAATCAAGCTTGTTTTCTTCGGCAAGCACCTTTTCAAGCTCGGGTCTGGTCCGCGGATGCTTAGGCGTAAAAACCGTACAGCAGTCTTCAAACGGAAGTATTGAAGTTTCAAAAGTGCCGATCTTGCGCGCGACCTGTACTATTTCTTCCTTATCCATGCCGATCGCGGGGCGGAATACCGGTATTTTTACCGCTTCGTTTGTCACGGCTATCGCCTGCATCGTCTGACTTGCGACCTGACCGAGACTTTCTCCGGTGATCAACGCGCGGCAATTGAAACGATTTGCGGTCATCTCCGCCAATACCATCATATAGCGGCGCAAAAGTAAAGTAAAATAGTCCTCTTCACAGTGTCTTTTAAGCTCTTCCTGTATCTTGGTAAGTGAGATCACGTGAACCTTTATGCCCGACGTATATTCGGACAGGATACGCGCAAGCTCAAATACTTTTTCGCGGGCACGCTCGCTGGTATAAGGAAAGCTTTCAAAGTGCAGCGCTTCGATCTCCACTCCGCGTTTTGCCATCATGTATCCGGCAACCGGGCTGTCTATCCCGCCCGAAAGCAGCAAAAGTCCGCGCCCGCTTGAGCCTGCGGGCATACCGCCGGCTCCCGGGATCTTACCTGCGTGAATGTACGCGTATGTATCCCTTACCTCGATCATTACCACGATCTCGGGAGAATTTACGTCGACCTTTATACGCGGCACGCTTTCAAGCACCGCCGCGCCGACCTCGCACGCAATTTTCGGTGAAGTCATCGGGAAGCGCTTATCGCTTCTCCGCGCATCCGCCTTGAAAGTACGGTAACCCTCAAGGAACGGCGGTATATACTCTTTCACCGTGCTTATGATCGCGTCCATGCTTTTTTCGCACGCCGCCGCACGGCAGATAGATACGATACCGAATATTTTTTTGCAAGCCTCAAGCGCACCGTCGATATCCGCCGATCCGTCTGCCGGCTCAACAAAAACCGTGCTCTGCGACTTGCTTATTTCAAATCTTCCGTACTCGGCGACCCGGCGTCTCAGGTCGCGCAGCATCATGTTTTCAAAATAGGCACGGTTAGCCCCTTTAAGAATAAGCTCACCGTATTTCAGCAAAAGAACTTCTTTCATATTGATTTATCTCTTTCAAAATTTTGTTGATGGTTAATTTTCAGACAGACGGCATTTCTCAAAAAGCACAAAACCGGTCTCGGCGGAATACGCCGCGATCCGTCCTGCCGAGCAGTCGGAAATATAGTCAAACAGCAGGGGGATCACAAGCTCACCGTCGTTCGAACAAACTCCGAAACTGCCGTTTTTCTCCACCACTGCCAGCCCCTCGTAAAAGGGTGATATCAGATCGTATATCGGATCAAGCCTCCACGAATCATCACTTGCGTACACACCGTATTTACCGTCGCGCTCAAGCACCACCGCGCCGTCCGAAGCGGAGATCGGAGTATAGTCGCCCGGATATCCGAGCACCTTGCCGTCAACTCCGAGTGCAACCGTCGTGTCGCTCATAACATTTTCCTTGTAAACGATATCCACCGTCTGAACTCTCGCCAGAACCACCGAGCCGTCAAAATACAAAAAGCCTTTTGACTCGCGTCCGAGAGTGTCGGGAAGCCTGTAAACTCTGTCGGCATATCTTGCAGATTCGGTGCGGAAGGTCTCTCTGCCTTCTATAACGATTTTACCGTCGGCGTCAATATATGAAAGGCTTCCGTCTTCGCCGAGCGCCGCCGCCAGCCCCTCAGAAAATGCAAATATCCGAGTATAATCATACCCGGTAAGGCGCTCGCCGTCAGCATCGGTCAGCGCGCACAGCCCGCTTTCGGGATCCATGGTGACCGAAAAGCCGTCATCAGCGGCAAAATCCGCAGGATATTCGTAATACACCGCGCGGCGATCAGTCTCGGGCGAATAATCGCTCTCAGAAAGTCCGCCGTCCGAGACAGTGTAATACGAACTGCCGTCATAAAAGAGCGGTGAACCGTCGGCAGTCCGACGATATGCCGGCAAGGCTTCAAGCGCGCCGTCGATCAGCGTACCGTCCGACGAATACAATTCCCTGTACGTACCGCGGTCAACAATAAAATATCCCATATACAGCTCAAGCTGCGGTCGCGCGCATTGAGTTTCGCGCAACTCGGTAGAATAGGTCTCAAACACCTCATCGGGCACCCTGACCGGCAAAGTCACCGTTTTTTCGGAAAGCGAAAACTCACCGCTGAGTCCGAACGGCTCAAGATTTTCAAGCGACAGCGACATAATTGAAGCGTCAAAAGTCGACGTATCCGGCTCTCCTCCCGTTGCTGCAGGCAGAGAATCAAGGAAACGCGACAGCTCGGACACTTCTTCCGCAGCCGTACTTTCGACCTCAGACGATTCTCCCGACTCCGATTCTTCGGTACTGTCAGCGCTCTCAAAATATTCAAGCACCGAACGCGAAATCCAGATCGCGGAAGCAACGAAAGCCGCGGCAAGCACAACGGTCATAAAAGTGCGGAAATATCTTTTCATATATTTGATTTACTTCCTCAGTTATGCCGCTCAGGCAACAGGCGGCTTATTTATGGTATTTCCCGCCGGAGATGATATTGAACGCACGGTATACCTGTTCAAGCAATATCATTCTCATCATGCGATGCGGAAAAGTCATAGGAGATACGGACAGTCTGAAATCCGCCCGTTTTTTTACCTTGTCCGAAAGCCCGAACGAACCGCCGATAATAAAGCAGATCGTACCGTCGCCGCTCGTTGCGGCAGACTCGATCAGCTCCGCAAACTTCTCGCTTGACAGCTCTTTGCCCTCTACGCAAAGCGCGATCTTATAGGAACGCGGCACAAGTGCGGCAAGCACCCGCTCGCCTTCTTTATCAAGCGCCGCGGACACCTCGGAATCGGAGGGCTTTTCGGAAAGCTTTTCGTCCTTTACCATCACATTTTCTATACGGCAGTACGCTTTGAGCCTTTTTTCATATTCGGCGACCGCCTCGGAAAAATAGCTTTCCTTGGGCGCACCGACAAAAATTATGCGAACATTCAGCAAAATAATTCCTATGTCTGTCGGCGTAGCCGATTCAAAAAGTAACATGAATTTTCGTGTCGGCTTTGCAAAGCCCGGCGTAAGATCAGAATTTTCACCTGACGGAGATCGACTTTCGCGCTGACCTTTACGATAGGGTCAAATCTCAGACTCACATTCCGAAGGACGAGGCAAGTCCTTTAAACAATGAAGCAAAAAAATCCGACCAAAACAGAATAATAATATCGGCAAAAAGTGAAAAGGTCAGTGGTATTATAAGATAGAGCAGATTGCGCGCCGCCGCTTTTCGTTTTTTCAGCCGCGATATTACCGCTTCGGCTTCGGCATCGCTCACCGAGGGATCGAACATATCCCGAGTCGGAAGCTTTGTCGAAAAACCGACGTTAATGATCACAAAGGCAATGAAAAGCGCGGCGTCCGCATATGCATACACGCGCATAATCACACTGTCGGAAGCACCGCGCGCCTGCTCGGCGCGCAGCACTCCGAAATACACCGCCGCAAACAAAACACAAAGAGCGATAATCAAAATAAATCTGCCGATATTCCGATTTTCGGGGAGTTTGCGTTTTACGTCAGTCTGCTTCACTTCGAAATCTTGATCGCACCGTAGGGACGTACTCTCAGCACGGTGGTAGCCCCTGTTCCGAAAGCGCCGTCAAGCGCTTCCTTGAACAGCGGAACATCGGAATTTTTCCCAAACGCCTGGATCGTTCCTGCGAATCCGCCTCCGTGAACACGCCAAGCCGCATCACGTCCCGCCAGAACCTTTTCGGTAATGCAAAGCGCGAGCGAAAGCCCCTGCTCGGACACGTTCTTTGTGGTATAAACATTCTGCAAATACTTGAAGCTTGAATCTCCCGAAGCCAGCACGCCCTTGAAGAACGTGGCCAGATCGCCCTTTTTGAGCGCTTCGGTCTGATATGTAACACGCTTGTTTTCTTCCATAAAATGAAGTGCTCTCATTACCGCACGATCGCCGAATTTTTCTCTGAGCGTCGGAATATTTGAAAGTATATCCCTCTCATCCACATCGCGCAGGACCTCTTTGCCGAAGAAAGCCGCCACGCTCTTCATTTCGGCGGGAACCGAAGCATAATCCTCATTAAGATCGGCATGGTTTCCTCCGGTGTTTACGATGCAAAGCGAATATCCGGCGCCGGTAAGGTCAAAGTCAAGCTTTTCGACGATCGGATTTTTCGGATCCTTGAAGTCGATCGCCACGAATCCGCCGACTGCGCAGGCAACCTGATCCATAAGTCCGCAGGGCTTGCCGAAAAATACGTTTTCCGCATACTGAGCAAGCTTTGCAATCTCAATGTTCGATACCTTTCCGTCGTTATAGAAATAGTTCAAAATATTTCCGACCATATCCTCAAATGCCGCGCTCGAAGAAAGTCCGCTTCCTTTAAACACGTTTGAGGTAGTGTATGCGTCATAACCGCCGATCTTATAGCCGTCGTTGAGGAAGCCGCGCGCCATTCCGCCGATTATGGCTTTTGACGTAAAGAACAGGGATTCATCGGGTTGGGGGTCGCTTACATCGGCTTCGTCGATCGGGAATCCCTCGCTCTTAATATTTATCTGCATATCGTCGCGCTTTGAAGCCACGGCAATAATATCAAGATCAATCGAAGCGGCAATGACCTTGCCGTGATTATGGTCGGTATGATTTCCCGAAATTTCGCTTCTGCCCGCTACCGAGAAAAGCTCGATATCGCGATCGTTTCCGAATATCCCGCTGAACTCGTCGATCGCGTTGGCATAACGTGCATTTGCTTTGTCAAGGTTTTCCTTGCCGTAAAGAACGCCGAAGATCTCCTCAAAGCCGTTGTTAAGTACTCTGTTTTTAAGTTCGCTTGCTTTCATGTTTTTCTCCCGTTAATAAAATAAGATTTATTTTAGTTTATATAATACCGCATGACTGCATGAGCAACGCGGTGCTTTTTATAGTTTGAGCGCCGCCTTTCGCGCGTCCGACAGCGCATTGCTTGCCGCAAGCACCCTGACATAGTCGCGCGCCTTTCTACCGGGTGCAAGCATAAGCTTTCTTACGCTTTCCCCGTCTTTGGAGGAAATTCCCACATATACGAGTCCGGCAGGCTTGCCGCCTTCTCCGCCGTCAGGTCCCGCAAAGCCCGTAGTGCTCACGGCAATATCCGCGCCGAGCAGTTTTCTGACTTCGCGCGCCATACAGACCGCACATTCGGGCGAAACCGCACCGTAAGTTTTTATCACTTCCCCGGGCACTCCGAGCACCGCTTCCTTTACACGGTTATCGTAAGCGATCACACCGCCGAGATACACCGCGGAAGCACCCGGAACATCCGTAATGCGTTTTCCGACAAGTCCTCCCGTACAGCTTTCGGCTGTGGCCAAAGTAAGCTTTTTTGCTTTCAGGATCTCAAGCAATGCCGCTTCAAGCGAGACGGCGTCGATCCCGTATATGTGCGCTCCGATCTCTGTGCCTTTGATCTTTTCAATCATTTCGTTACACATATCAAGACATTCGCTCTCGTTTTTGCCGCGCGCAGTCACACGAAGTCTGACTTCTCCGGTACCGACATACGGCGCAACCGTAGGATTCACGGCATTTTCCATAAGTAAGTGAAGCTTTGTTTCAACCTCGGATTCACCCATACCGAAAATATTTATATTTCGGCTGACAAGCACCGTATCGGTAAATTTATTCAGATACGGCATGACCTTGTTTTCAAACATCGGCTCAAGCTCGCGCGGCGGTCCGGGAAGCATTATCGCGATCTTACCGCGCTCTGAGTCTTCTATTGCAACTCCGGGCGCGGTGCCGTTTTCGTTTTTGAAAACGACAGCCCCCTCGGGTATATATGCCTGCTTTTCATTATTGTGATGCATGGTGCGGCAGGTATTTTTGAAATACTCCGATATTGACCCGAGTATTTCCTCCGAAAGTATGAGTTTTTTTCCCATCAGTTCGGCGACCGTTTCCTTGGTCAGATCATCGTAAGTCGGACCGAGTCCGCCGCTGAGTATGACTAAATCCGATCTGGAAAGCGACTCCGACACCGCTTCCCTGAGCCTCGTCGGATTATCGCCCACCACGCCCTGATGATATTGGCTTATTCCCATTTCGGCAAGCTTGCGGGAAATATAAGCCGCGTTGGTATTTACAATATCACCGATCAGCAATTCGGTGCCCACACAAAGAATCTCCGCTGTTGAAATTTTCATGTCTCCGCGCTCCTCTCTGCATTAAGTTGATCATTTTTCTTTTTTTCGGTGCTGACACAAAGCTCACAAAGCGGACACTTATCGCAGAAAGGCGATCGCGCCGTGCAGGTGTCTCTGCCGAACATCACTATTCTGTGGCAAAAATCGGTCTGTAATTCCGCTTCAACAAGCTCCGAAAGTATCGCCTCAACCTTTTGAGCATCTCTTAAACCTTCCTCATACATTCCGAGCCTGCCGCAGATACGCATACAATGAGTATCCGCCACGATCGCCGGCAGACCGAAGATATCGCCTCTCAGCAGATTTGCGATCTTTCTGCCTACTCCCGGGAAACGCAAAAGCTCATTCATGTCGCTCGGCAAAACCCCGTTATATTCGTCGCAAAGCATAACGCATGAGTCCTTGAGATTTCTCGCTTTGGTCTTATAAAGTCCGCAGGGTCTGACAAGCTCCTCGATCGCCTCAAGCGGCGCCGAAGCAAGCGCCGAGGGCGTCGGATACTTTGAAAACAGCGTTTGGCAGACAATATTCACTCTTTTATCGGTGCATTGTGCCGAGAGTCTGCCCATTACAAGCAGCTTCCACGGCTCGCCTTCGTACTTTAGCGCACATTCCGCTTCGGGATAAACCGATTCGAGTATATGCGCCGCTTCGTTTATTCGTTTTCGTTTTTGCGCAGTATTTAGTTTTTCGGGCAATCGTTTGTCAGACATCGGATTTCCACCGTCGGCGCAGCCGACACCGATAATTTACAGCCGCAAAACCGACAGATGCCGTGTTTCACGCCTCACCGCACCTCAGCGTTTTGCCGCCTCAAGCAGTGAAAAATCGAACTCATCTTTAAGAATATTATACAGCATTGCAAGCGGTAGTCCGACCACATTATAATGATCGCCCTCTATCCGCTCCACGAATACGCCGCCGAGATCCTGTGCTCCGTATGCGCCCGCCTTGTCCATCGGCTCGCCGGTTGCAACGTATCTGTCGATCTCATCCTTGTCAAGCGGCTTCATAAATACGCGCGTTTCGTCACAGCGGCAGATCTTTTTTTCGCCGCTTATCACACAAAGCCCCGAAAATACCGAATGAGTATTTCCCGAAAGCCGCTTCAGCATTTCACGCGCCTCCGCTTCGGATCTCGGCTTGGTCAACACCTTGTCTTCAAAGCTGACCACTGTATCCGAGCCGATCACTATACTGTCTTTGTGATTTTCGGCAACGATAGCCGCCTTGCGCTCGGCAAGCGTCATTACCAGCGTGCGCACATCATTCGGCAGATCGTTTTCTTCATCCGCGTCCGCAATAATGACCTTGAAATCAAGCCCGATGTGCGAGAGTATTTCTTTTCGCCTCGGAGAGGACGAAGCAAGTATAAGTTCCTTCATTTTTTGCCCGTTGCCTTTCATATAAAATCAAAAGTTTATTTGCCCGTCGAACCGAATCCGCCGTCGCCGCGCGCGGTCTCATCAAGCTCCGAAACCTCGATAAGCCTTGCCGAAAGCACCGGCATAAACATCAGTTGGGCAATACGCTCTCCGGGTTTGATCTCGTATGCCTCATCGGACAGATTGCATACCGAGACCATAATCTCTCCGCGGTAATCGCTGTCGATAACTCCGATCCCGTTCGACAACGCAATTCCGTGTCTGGAAGCGAGTCCGCTGCGTGCGCAAACGATCGAAACCACCGAGCCGTCCTCGGGTGCGATCGCAATGCCCGTAGGGATCATGGCGCGTCCGCGAGGCGGAACGCATATCGGCAATTCTGAAGCAGAATGAAGATCAAGCGCCGCCGCACCCGAGGTCTTATATTCGGGAATGATCGCGCTTTTGCGCACTTTTTTTATTCTGACATCAATGTTCATAAAGCTTACTCCATCCTGTTTAAAAGCTGTTGTAGGTTTGTCAATGATGT
>DHJP01000066.1 GCA_002404395.1 Clostridiales bacterium UBA4717 | reverse complement strand
TAAAAACATCAATGTTTTTAACAGCCCCGAGTTGTCGGTCGCCCCGACATTTTTTAGCGATCTTGAACGTTTTTGGTTCCGTGCTTTTGCTTTCCGCTGAGACCGATGTCTTGCGGAATGTCAGTCGATATTTTCATTGCAGCGCGGGAGATTCCATTTGAACTTTGCCGACATGAATCTGACCACCACTACCGCAGTCGCGCCGATGATCGTTGAAAGCTCGCTTGCAAATCCGAGATAGAGCACGAGCCAACAGAGAAAAGCACCGAAAAGCGAAGCGCAGGCGTATATGTGCTTTACGAAAATATACGGCGTATCTCCGGCGAGCATATCACGTATCACGCCGCCGCCGACCCCCGTAAGCGTGCCGACAAACAACAGCAGGAAGATATTGTCTCCGTTGCCGTTTTCGTATGCAATAAGTACGCCGCTGGTGGAGAAAATACCCAATCCGAGCGAATCCATCACAAAAAGTACTATATCGTACAAACGGTGATTTTTCATAAACAAGTGCCTGACGGTCGGAATAAACAATATTGCCGAGACCGCGATTGCCGACAGGGCAAACGACGGGTCACGGAAGGTCCTCGGAGGAGTGATACCGAGTATCAGATCCCGCAGTACACCGCCTCCGACCGCGGTAGTCAGACCAAGGATAATTATCCCGAAGACGTCCATTTTTTTCTTCATTCCGGTCATTGCGCCCGATACGGCGAAAGCGACCGTGCCGATCATTTCAAGTATAAAAACGAAAAGCTTCATATACCCATCCGATATGAATTATTTTTTTGCAAATTCAAGGCTTTTTTCATATGCGGCAACTACCGCATCGTAGATTGCGCCTCTTGTGCCGTGTGCTTCAAGTGCGTGCATTCCCTTGATCGTGGTCCCGCCGGGCGAGCACACTTCATCTTTTAACTTGCCGGGATGCTTTCCGCTTTCGATAAGCAACTTCGCGGTTCCGGCAAAGGTTTGCGCGGCATATAACAGCGCTTTGTCGCGCGGCAGTCCGCATTCAACGCCGCCGTCGGCGAGCGCTTCTATCATCAGGGCAACAAATGCGGGTCCGCAGCCCGAGACCGCCGAACCGGCGTCGATCAGTTTTTCGGGCAGAGCGTCGAGCACGCCGGCGCATTTCATTGCTGCGACAAAAGCTTCAAGCTCGGCGTTCGTAACCGCAGAGTTGGCACAATACAAGACAGTGCCCTCGCCGACCGAGACCGGCGTATTCGGCATTATCCTGATTACAGGATATTCTCCGCCCGCAAGCTTTGCTATCTGTTCGGTGCTCATCCCCGCAGCCATTGAAACCATTACAAAGCGTTCGCCCGCGTTCGCGCGGCGCAGCAAAATATGACTGATTCCGTCAAGCAGCTCGCCCATCATCTGCGGCTTTACGCCGAGCACGATAAAACGGCTGCTTTCAGCAATATCCTCATTTGAGGTGCAAGTAATTCCGTAAGCGTCCGAAAGCCGCTCGGCTTTGGCTTTGCTGTGGTCGGAGACGGCGATGCGTGTACCGTTGACCGTTTTGGCGACTGCGTCGGCGATCGCGCCGCCCATGTTACCGCAGCCGATGAATCCGTATTCGTATTTCATAGCAATTTGCTTTCACCGCCGTAGGCGGACAGAAGTAAGCGATTTTTAATATTTTTAATATAAGATACCGGAAAAGCAACAGCGGCAAGCGTTGCGGCGGGAATTGCCCGACTTCGCTTGCCGCTGCTTTACAGCGATTATGATATCACTTTTTTTCTGCTGTGTCAATCGGAAATTTTGTTAAACTTCAAGCGAGATCACCGCCCGACGCAGTCCCTCGCTCTGAGCGTACAGTTTAAGCGTTCCCGATTTTATAAGCTTGACTGCAACGCTGATCTTACCGCCGTACATTCTGCGTTCGGGAAGGGTCACGGGATTATGGTCGGTATTTGACGAACCGGTTCCGATAATAGTTCCGTATTCATTTGTGTAGAAGGAGACAAACGGCGAGGCGTCGGGCACTTCAAGCCCGTTTGAGTCGAGCACGGTACAGGTGAAAAGCAAGACGTCGCCATGCTCCGCAAGTCCGGAGTTTTCCGCATCAAGCGCCAGCGTTTCGCCCTTTCCTGTCGTCTTTCTTATATCGCAAGCGACCTCTTTTCCGTTTGAGTAGCCGACTGCCTTAAGCTCGCCCGGAGCATATCCGAGCGTGAATCTTACCGGCGTGTATCGTTCGGCACGGCGGCGCTCGATCGGCTTTCCGTTAAGCCAAAGCGCGACCTCATCGCAGTTTGTAAAAACGCAGACCTCAAGCGGTTCGTTTTCATAGCCCTCAAAATTCCAATGAGTTGCAATATGCAGCACGGGCTTGTCGTCGCACCAAGCGGCAAGATTCTGATAGAAAGCTTCTTTTTTCTGCAAGAACAGATCCATAGCGCCCGAAATGCTGCACAGCCTCGGCCATACGGCTTCG
The DNA here is from genome assembly GCA_002404395.1 of Clostridiales bacterium UBA4717. Classification (GTDB taxonomy): domain Bacteria; phylum Bacillota; class Clostridia; order Oscillospirales; family CAG-272; genus UBA4717. Next base: position 4,619 of record DHJP01000066.1, on the reverse strand, counting down.
CCGCGGTGTTCAAAGGCGATCCATTGGTATCCGCCGATCACGAAATCGCGCGCGGCGATCGCTTTCCAAGTGTCCTCGCGTGTAGACGAAAATCCGTTGTCGATACTGTGTTCAACCGCGCTGCACATACCGTGAGTCGGAGAATCGGGCAGATAATGAGAACGCGATGTGCCGATCGCGCAGTTTTCGCTTGATACTATGCCGAGACGCGGATATTTTGAATGAACAAGGTCATAGCAGTCTATGTGATAGTTTATTCCGATAAGGTCAAGTTCATCAAATACCTGAGCTTTTTCCGGCTCGTGTGAGTAAGCGAGCGTGACGTGGCGCATAGGATCAAGCTTCTTTAATACCGCGGTCATCTTTTTGGCAATACGCCGTCCCTCGTCATGCTTGGTGTAGCATTCTTCGTTTGCGATAGAATAGCAGAACACGCTCGGACGGTTACGGTCGCGCTTGACCAATGTTTCAAGTTCTTTGAGCCCTTCCGGAGCTGAGCTGAAGTGACGCAATTCGTCCATGACAATAAAGCCGTATTCGTCGAGCGCGTCCATAGTGGCATCGCTGTGCGGATAATGACTCGTGCGGTAGCCGTTTGCGCCCATTTCGCGTATGAGCTTGATCTTGTGTTTGAGAATGTTGTCGCTGACCGCTTTTCCGGTAAGCCCGAAATCTTCATGTGCGCATACGCCTTTTATCTTGACGTGGCGTCCGTTCAAAAACAGCCCTTTTTCGGGATCTACCGTAAAGGTTCTGAAGCCGAACCTTGTTATCAGCTCATCAAGCTTGATATCGTTTTCATAGAGCACGGTATGTGCGCGGTATAAGTTCGGGGTTTCGGTGTCCCAAAGCAGTGGAGACTCAAGTGCAAAGTTATATTTAACATTGCTTTTGTCATACGGAGTTGCGGTAAGCTCACCCTCTGTGACAGCGGCAATACTGCCGTCAGGCGCGTAGATCGTACTTACCGCTCTGAGCTTGGCAGGGGTCTTGCGTTCGCTTATAACTGTAGTCTCGACCTCGGTTTGCCAAACGCCGTTTTCAAGCTTCGGGCATACATATACTCCGTATCTGTCGATTGCAATATCGTCGGTGATAACAAGTCTTACATGACGGTATATCCCGCCGCCCTCGTACCACCATGTCTCGCAGGTCCCGCTTTCAACGTATACCGCAATTATATTTTCACCGTCATAATCAATAAAGTCGGTAATGTCGGCTTCAAACGGAGTGTGCCCCTCGAAGCTTCGCGCAACAGGGCAGTTGTTTATGTATACCGTGGCGTAGGTCGCGATACCGTCAAATTCAAGCAGGTAACGCCGATGCTTGCCGGGCTTTGGAATATCTTCGGGTTCCAGCCTGAAGCTTTTGCGGTACCAGGCGTTTTCATATTTGAAAAATCCGACGGCGTTGTTGTATTCTTCACAAGGCGTCTGCGATATTATATAGTCGTGCGGAAGTTCGACATATTCCCAACGTTCGGTGCAGAGCGAACGAATTCCGTCATTGCCGTAATCGTCCGCGTATGCCGGATAGCCGCGGCTTGCAGGCCCGCTTTGAGCGTGACCGGTTTTTGCCATTGCATACAGCGGCCCCTTGGTCGCGGGAAAATCGTTTTTGATGTCGCCTTTGTGAAACAGCCAATTTTTATCAAACGGTATTGTTTTACGCATAGTGTACCTCATTTGCATTGTATTCGGAGCAACCGCATTGCGGCGCCGCAGTTTTACGCTGTAGCTTTATGCTGTAGCTTTACGCTATGATTATATCACCGTGACGGCCGCCGCGGAATATAAAACGGTCGGCAAATACTGTAAAATCCTGCTGAATTTTTGAATTTGCGCTTGATATAGCCGCATTTTTGTGCTATGATGAAAATGAGATTTGGCATATTTTTACGGAGGTGGGTCTGATGATATCGTGTTTCGGGAAAAGCGGTGAGTGTACGGACAGAGTTTCGGATAAACGGCTTGAAATACTCAATTCTGGATATGTGCTCGATATGAACGATGACATGAGCGCCAACCGTCCCGACGGCAGAAGCGATTATCAGCTTGTCGCGTTTTTCGGCAGGGGATATGTAACATTGAACGAACGCCGGCGTGAAATGCGCGCGGGGGACGCGCTCTTGTTCCGACCGCACGAAAGGCAGGATTACGGTTTTTACAAAGGTTCGTCATACGGATTCATCCATTTTTCGGGTACCGAATGCCGTGAGATCCTGAGCGGACTCGGATTAGACGAAACGGTATACCGTAAGCGGGACGGAGCCGATTACAAAAACGGTATTGTTAAAATGAGCGACTGTTTTTACGATAAAAGAGAGGGCGCAGAGCTGTTCGGTATCGGGATATTGCTTTCATTGCTCGCCGCGCTCGGCGAAGATTTTGAAAGCAGTCGCTTCGCACCTGCGGTAAAGGCGGCAGGTGCTTCGGATTCGTTCAGACTCACGGTGGCGCAGATGGCGGAAATGTGCGATATGAGCGAATATCATTTTTCAAGGCAGTTCAAGCATGAATACGGCAGATCACCGCGGGATTTCGTGCTTGATACCATAGTCGAAAAATCGAAGATGCTGCTTACGGGCGGAATGAAGGTGGCAAGCGTGGCAGAACAGTTCGGTTTCACCGATCCGTTTTATTTCAGCCGTGTGTTCAAGCAGCGGACCGGTCTGTCTCCGTCCGAATTCGGAAAAAACAATTAAAAGCGATACCGCACGGGTTGCGGCGTTGCAAAAAAGCCTTGCGTGCACGGTACCTGACCGTTCGCGCAAGGCTTTTTCTGTTTTGCGGGAATTTCACAAAATATTTTAAGTTTCGGCGGCAGAGGATTCATACTTGCTCGGAGTGGTGCCGGTGTGTTTTTTAAACGCTTTTGAAAAGGTAAATGCGTCCGCATATCCGACTATCTGAGCGGTCTCCGCTACCGTATATCCTTCCGAAAGCAGCCGCCCCGCGGCATCAATGCGTTGCTTTATAATGTAATCACGCACGGTGGAGCCGAAACGCTTTTTGAATTCGCGCGAAAGATAACTGCGGTCGATGTGAGCGCGCGCCGCGATCGTTTCTACCGAAATATCGTCGTACATATAACAATGGTCGATATAATGCTTTGATTCGAGTATCGCGTCCGATCTGACTTTGGCATTCTTGAAAAGGTTTTTAAAAAGCTCGCAAATGAGCGCAAGGTATTCCTCGGGCGATTTGATCTCCGCTTCGACAAGCTCGCGTATTTTGAAAAAAGTATCGTAAGGATATGCTACGACCGAATCAAGCGTGCGCAGTTTTTCGGCATAATTTCCGGAGAATCCGATCCATATATATTCCCACGGGTCGCAGGCATCCGATAAATATGTACATTTGTCGCCGGGGCATATTATAAAAATTTCGCCTGCCGATACGGAATATTCTCCGCGCGGATTCCAAAATCTGCCTGTTCCCGATATGCAGTAATGGATCAAAAAGTAGTCTCGTATAAGCGGACCGCTGCCGTGCAATTTTGTGCATTGCTGAAAGCCGGCGAGAATCGGCTTGAGGTCGATTTCCGCTCCGTTTATCGGCAGATCAAGCATTGAACCGCGAAGTGATTTTTTCAATCGGCCTTCTCCTTCCTATATGTCACAAAAGGTAATAATAAGTTTTGTGCTTATTTGATCTTTATAGGTGTTGTTTTGCTGTTTCCCGCTTTTTTACTGTGATATTTGGACAAAAAACATACAGCATTTTCGCTTCTTGCGTAAATTATAACATATTCGTGTCACAAATGGCAATGGTTTTTGAAAAATAATTGTGATACCATTTAAATATAAAATCGCCGACGTGTATGTCGAATAATATTAAACCCCGGAGGAATTAGTTATGCTAAAAGCAAATAAAAGCTCAGCAATGTGCTCAGTCAAACGCTTGACCTCAAAGCTGCTTGCGGTATTGCTTGCGATACTGATGCTGCCGATAGGCAGTTTTTCGGTATTTGCCGAGTCTGAAAGCGTCAGAGCTGTACGCGACAGTCAGCTCGGCGGAGAGCGGAGCAGTCTTTTCAGCTACGATTGGAGATTTACGCTGACAAGCGAAGACTGCAGTGCGTCGGAATATGATGACAGCGCATGGGAACGTGTAGATGTTCCGCATGATTGGAAAATAAGCGGGAATGTGGATCGTGGAAATCTTTATCGCTCCGAAACAGGCTGGTATCGCAAAACTTTGTATCTGCCCGAATCAGAACGCGGGAAAGAAGTGTCCCTGCGCTTTGACGGTGTGCAGAAGAATACCACTGTTTATGTAAACGGTCAAAAAGCCGGATATTATCCGGGAGGATATTCTTCCTTTAATATTGATATAACCAAGTTTTTGAATTTCGGCAACACACCTAACAGTATTGCGGTCAAAGTTGATTATGCATACGCCGACGCATGGTGGTATACCGGCGCTGGCATACAGCGCGACGTATGGCTGACTGTTACCGATAAGCTTTGCGTAAATTACGGCGGTACATACATATATACCGACGGAACAAGCAAGGCAACGATCGAGACCGAGATCAGAAACTATTATGATATCGACAAAAGTGCAACCGTAAAGCAGACAGTGCTCGATTGCGACGGAAAGGCGGTTGCGACCTCG
>DHJP01000132.1:20719-25112 GCA_002404395.1 Clostridiales bacterium UBA4717 | reverse complement strand
ACATCATTGACAAACCTACAATTTTTGCCTTTAGTCAGAGTTTTCGGAGAAATTTATCTATCTTCAGCCGCTGCCTGAACTTTATTATATACAGCGTGATCAGCTTTGTAAGCGCGATATCAAACAATACAAAGGTCACGTTTCCGAGCACGAACCACACGGGAACCGAGCCGAGATCCGGCACGGCAAACAAATATTTTGCCGCACAAATCGCACCGGTCAATGCCAGATTAAAGTATGCAAGCTTAAGTATCCACGATAAAAGTTTGCCGAGACGTTCAATGTCCGCTTTCAGCACCGCGTAAAGCGCCATAAACGCATACGCCGCCGCAGAAAATTTTTGAGGACACAATACAAGCGAAAGCAGTGCGCTCGCCGCATACACCAGATACGCAAAGCCCTTGCCGACCTCTATTCGGGCAAATATCACGATCAAGCAGGCTACCGCGCAAAGCGAAAGGTCAAGTATATCGGTAATTGCACCGAGATATACAAGCACCACGCCGAGCGCACACAGCATTGCTCCGAGCGCCGCCGTTCTCGTGGTAATTTTGTTTTGACGAGTTCTCAATCCGACGACCGTCCTTTCAGCAACATGGGATCAGATCGCCGCCGCAAAGCTCGCACATACAGTCGGCGCAGATAAGCGTAGAGCAGACGTCGCACGCCGAAGTTCCGCCGCCCTGTGCGGTGCGGTATCCGCCGCCGTATGAGGTTGCATGGCTTCGCAGATTATTAAGCATATTGCGGTATTCGGCATTATCGGGCGCCATATAGCACGCCGTTTCAAGATATTTTTGCGCGTCGATATACCAACCGCGCTTGATAAGCACGACTCCCTTAAGATAGTTCCACTCGGCATTGCGGTCGCTGTGCGCTATGGAATCGAGTATCAGCTCCGCCTCCGAAAATCTTCCGACATTTATCAGATTGCGTACGTTTGTAAAGCCCGAAGGTCCGTAATGACTGTTTCCCGCCGATCCTTTTCCGGCGCGCTCCTTTTGTATCTGGTCGTACGCCTCGTTGATCTCTTTCATTTTTTCCTGGACCAGATCTTCAAGCGGATTACCCGAATAATTGTCGGGATGGTACTTTCTCGCAAGCTCTCTGTACGCTTTCTTTATTTCATCATCTGTCGCATCCTTAGACACGCCAAGGACCTTATAAGGATCGTTCATCTATCAAATTCTCCGTTATTTATTTCGCCGTAATGCACGCTTTTTTCTTTATTGTCCCGGCCGTTCGACCGCGCATCGCCTTTATTTGTTTTATCATTCATTTTCATTATTGCCCTCAGCTTTGCGGGCATTCCGAGATAAACAATATTTTTGACTGCCGCACCGTATCCCGGGCAAAGCGAAAAGTCCGCAAGTTCGACCGCTCTGCCGAGCGACTCAAGCTCAAGCAGAGCTCCTGTCTCTATCCCCGATATTCTGCCTGAAATATCGTCGCCGTAATGTGCAAAAAAAGGATTGTAGCTTCCGGTCTTAATATCATCTTCAAAATCGTCAAGCGCATCGGCAATATATATAAACCGTCCGGTGTGCAATCCGATCTCGTGCGCTATCCGCCGTTTTTTTTCATCCTCAAGTCCGAACGCAAACAACTCCGCCATCAGCTTTCCGAACTCTTCGGCACATGCGTCGGGGCTTGCCTGCGCTTTCTCAAGTTTACCGAGCACTCCGAGCGAATTTCGCACCGCGACCTCAAGCGCTCCGATATCCCGCGTCCGATGCAACGCCAACGCCGCAAACGGTTTTACGGCAAGTGCTCCGAGTCTGCCGACTCCGCGCTTATCGGCAATATTATCGCACACCTTATAATATGCCAGCAACGCGCCGACATTCGCACAATAAGCAAGCGCCGAGCCGTCGCGCGCGATCGCGCGCGGTTTCATAGGATGTACCGCACAGCGGCTTTTGACAAATTCGGGCAGCTCGCCCGTAAGCGCCGTGCGTATCATTGCCAGAAACACAAAATCATAGTTCAGCGTTAATCTCGAAAGTCCGCCCGTATGCTTACCCATACTGCGGCAAAGTCCGCAATAGAGCGCCCTGTACTGCTCGTACTCCCAAAGTCTCAGCTGTGCCTTTTCGGGCTCAACATATCCAAACAATAGCTTTCAAACCTTTTTCTTTTTATTTTACAGTCCAACATTATATACCGTCTAAATAACAAGTTAATTTTTTGTAAATAGGCCCGCTTGCTTTTTTGCGCATTTTACTGTATACTTTCAATAGGATAAGCAAGTGAGATACGAGCCGCTTATCAGCCCCAAGCAATAATTACGACCCCGCTTTTGATTTAAGCGGCAGAGTTGATATAAAATGATCGGAGATAAAATATGAGCGCGGAGATTTTAAATCATTGCACCCTTTGCCCCCGCGAATGCGGCGCCGACCGTGCGCATGGCAGGCTCGGCAGCTGTCTCGCACCGGCAAAACTTTGCGCCGCGCGGGCTTCCCTGCATATGTGGGAGGAGCCCTGCCTTTCGGGCGAGCGAGGTTCGGGCACGATCTTCTTTTCGGGCTGTCCTCTTTCCTGCGTTTTTTGCCAAAACAGCGAAATATCGCAAAGCGGAATCGGTTTTGAGCTCACGCCGAAAAGACTGCGGGAGATCTTTTTTGAACTTGAGAAACGCGGCGCGCACAACATAAACTTAGTCTCGCCTACGCCCTACATTCCCCTCATAGCCGAGGCAATAAGCGAAGCCAAAGACGGAGGCTTTGCACTGCCTTTCATATATAACTCCTCCGGATACGAAAAGGTTGGATCCCTAAAGCGGCTCTCCGGTCTGATCGACATCTGGCTTCCGGATTACAAATACGTATCCTCTGTGCTTGCAGCGCGTTATTCGGGCGTGCCCGACTACCCAAGCGTTGTGCTCCCTGCCTTGAGGGAAATGGTTCGCCAACAGCCGAAACCGTGCTTCGGCAAAGGCCACATGATGAAGCGGGGAGTCATAATACGCCATCTGATGCTTCCGGGGTGTGTTTCGGATTCAAAGGAAGTGCTTCGCTCGATCCGCTTGAACTTCGGCGAGTCGGTCTACGTAAGCATCATGCGTCAGTACACACCGCACGGCGAGCTGTCGCGCTTCCCTGAGCTTATGCGACCGCTGAACGACGAAGAATACAGTGAACTTACAGACTACGCGGTCAGACTCGGAATAAAACGCGGTTTTGTACAAGAGGGCGGCTCAATAGGCGAAAGTTTCATTCCGAAATTTGACGGAGAGGGCATCTGCACCGAAATTCAGGCATAAAACCGACAAATTTTGTGCTTGCGTATTGTTTTTTTCGGCTCGGTGTTGTATAATTGAAACAATGAGGTGATGAATGTGGCGAAAACATTTCGCGGCGGTGTTCGCATGGATGAACACAAGAATACGGAAAAATCATGCATAGAGAAGCTTCCCGCTCCCAAATGCGTGCATATCCCCATGTCTCAACATGTCGGCGCTCACTGCAAACCGCTTGTAAAAGTCGGCGATACCGTTGATAAGGGACAACTTATCGGCTCGGGCGACAGCGGACTTTTCTGTCCGATACACGCAAGCGTTTCGGGCAAGGTTACCGCCATAGCGGAAACCAAAATGGCTTCGGGCGCGTCGGTTACCGAAATCGTTATTGAAAACGATTTTGAGGACCGTCTTGACCCTTCGATCAAACCGTTTGAAAAAAAGCTTATAGACACCGAACCGTCCGAGATCATCGAAATAGTGAAAAACGCCGGCATCTCCGGAATGGGAGGCGCGACCTTCCCGACCTTTGCTAAGATCTCGTCCGCACTCGGAAAGGTCGACACCATTATAATCAACTGCGCGGAATGTGAACCGTTTATCACGGCGAATCACCGACTTTTACTTGAAAACCCCGCAAGCGTCATAAACGGATTGAAGATATTGCTCCGCACTTTCGGTCTGCGTGAAGGTATAATTGCCGTCGAGGACAACAAACCCGATGCCGTAAAGCGACTGAACGAATTACTTAAAGGCAGCCGTCTCATCCGTGTCGAGGTGCTTAAAACCAAGTATCCGCAGGGAGATGAGCGTCAGTTGATATACGCGCTCACAGACAGAGAACTGCCCGCCGGGAAATTGCCTGCCGACGTCGGATGCGTGGTGTTCAATGCCGAGACCTGTTCGGCAATATTCAACGCTTTTGCAACCGGAATGCCTTTGATAGAACGTGTGGTGACCGTTGACGGAGACTGCGTGGCGACTCCGAAGAACCTGCTTGTCCCGATAGGCACTCCGTACAGCGATCTTATCGAATACTGCGGAGGTCTCAAAAAAACTCCGTGGAAGCTCATAAACGGCGGTCCCATGATGGGAAGTGCGCAATGGAACATAAATGCCCCCGTTACCAAGGGCACCTCGGCAATTCTTGTT
>DHJP01000132.1:0-20683 GCA_002404395.1 Clostridiales bacterium UBA4717 | reverse complement strand
TTCGGATGCGTATGACAAAAAATACGAAATAGATCCGTGCTGTATTCGCTGCGGCAGATGTGTACGCGGATGTCCCATGCATCTTATGCCGAACTATCTTGCCGCTTTTTCCTCTCACGGTATGCTTGAATCGGCGGAAAAATTCGATATCATGAGCTGTGTGGAATGCGGCACCTGTTCATACAACTGTCCCGGGAATATGCCCATAGTACAACTTATCCGCGCCGCCAAAGGGCAGATCGGCGACCTTAAGCGCGCACGTGAACGCGCGCTCGCCGCTTCCGCGTCAAACGAAGGAAAAGGAGACCGTTGAAAATGGATAATAACATCACAAATGTTGCCGGCTATAACGGACTACTCACCGTTTCACCCTCTCCGCATATCAAACACCGTGACACCACGCGTTCTATAATGATAAGCGTGATCATCGCAATGCTGCCGGCATTGGTATGGGGAGCGGCAGTCTTCGGTCTCAGAAGTCTGACCGTCACTCTTGAAAGCGTATTTTTTTGCGTACTGTTTGAATTCATCTATCAGCTTTTGATGAAAAAGCCTATTACGGTGCTTGACTTTTCGGCGGTAGTCACCGGTATGTTGATAGGCTTGAATCTTCCCGCCTCGATCCCACTGTGGATCCCTCCGCTTGCTTCATTTTTCGCAATCATCGTAGTCAAGCAGCTCTTCGGCGGAATCGGAAAGAATGTAGTGAATCCGGCGCTTGCGGCAAGAGTTTTCCTGTTTTCATGGACAGGACATATGAGCACCTTTACCCTGCCGGGAGTAAAGCTCGGCGCGTTTGCAAGCGCAAATGCGGATGCGGTTGCCGGCGCGACCCCGCTCGCCGCACTCAAAAGCTCCGCTTTGCCCGACGCTTCTCCGCTTGATCTGTTTCTCGGATATATCCCAGGGTGCATCGGCGAAGTATCGGCATTACTCTTACTTGCCGGCGGAATATATCTTTTGTGCAGAAAAGTTATAACCTGGCACACGCCCGTCGCGTTTATCGGGACGGTCTACGTGCTGACTCTGATCTTTGCTCCGGACGGCGTCAACCCGTTTGATTTCGCACTCTGCGAGATCCTTTCCGGAGGACTTTTCCTCGGCGCGATCTTTATGGCGACCGACTACGCGACGACCCCGGTTACGGGCACGGGCAGAGTGATCTTCGGCATCGGTTGCGGTCTGATAACCGTTTTCATCAGATTTTTCGGCGGATATCCGGAAGGCGTTTCATTCGCGATACTCATTATGAATCTGCTTGTATGGTATATAGACAGATTCACAAAACCGATCAAATTCGGAGGCAGAAGCAATGTCAGATAAGAAAAAAATCGATAAGCCGACAGAATCCGATAACGGGATCCCGTTTGTTGTGACACCGATCGAAGAATCCGCTGCGCACGAAAACACCCATATGGAAGACAGCGGACACCGCCCGTTGTTTATCGGAAACGATTTCGACGACGATTGCCCGCCGACGACCACGCAGAACAACGGAATGATGCTCCTAAACGAACTTCCCGAAACCGAAGATCCACCTCGCTCCAAAAAGCAGCGTGACAAAAGCAAAGCTTCCGCTCTGCCCGACACCGGAGCGGACAAAAAGGACGAGATGCCTGTAAAAGCGCATAAAAGCACATTCGCGTTTGCGGCAGAGCTTACGCTGAAGTTGCTTTTGATCTGCGCCGCCACCGCCGCGTTGCTTGCCTTTGTCAATCATTTTACCGCGCCGATAATCGCTGAAAACGAGCTTGCAAAAAAAGAGCTTGCACTTTCCTCGATTTTCCCCGAGCTGACCGCCTACGAAACGTTTGACGCATCGCAGACCGATTCCGACGAAATATATATTGTTTCGGATAACAACGGCGCGATCGGATATTGCGCCGTAACCACCCCGTCGGGCTTCGGCGGAAAACTCAATATGATGGTCGGAGTTGATTCCGAACGCAATGTGCGCGGGATACGGATCATCGGCCACAGTGAGACCGCCGGTGTGGGAACAAATGCGCTGAACGATGCATATCTTTCGCTTTACAACGGTCTCGGCGGGCCCGGTATCACACTCGGAGACGGAGTTGACGCATATGCTCATGCCACCGTCACTTCAAAAGCGGTAAACGCCGGCGTGAACCGTGCGCTTTCCGCGTATGATGTCGTATTTGCGGATATGTCACACGCAGCATCCGATCCCGAAGCCGCAATAAACGCCGCAGTAAACGGGATGTATGGTTGGGTAGACAATGCGGCTTTCAGCCGCACCGAGCTTGAAACCCCGTTTGATGCCATGTATTTTGTAACCGCAGACGGATTGAATGCCGGATATGCCGCCGTTGTCAAGGTTACAGCGGCAGACGGAAGCGCTACGCTTCTGATCGGAACCTGGGCATGGCCCGAACAGTTGCTCGGAGTACGCGTGCTTGAGACCGAAGGCGAAGCATTCAAAGCGCTCGCTTCGGACACCGAATATATTTCGTCATTCAGGGGCGCAACCTCGCTTTCGGACACCGCCGACGACCCTGCAAAGGCAGCGGTCAATGCGGCGGCAAGCAAAGTATTCGCTTATTACGGCGAATACAAAAAGCTTGCAAACCGCACCGAATTTTCGGATGCCGAGTTAAGCTCTATGATGCTTGAAGCCGTCAAGGCGCAGTACAATTGGGTAACCGACTCGATATTCAGCCTGAGCGACACGCCTGATGACTTTGACATGATATATAACATCAAAGCCGACGGCGCCGATGCCGGTATCTGCGCGTTGGTAACGATCGAAGCGGATGACGGCTATGCAAAGCTTGCAATCGGAACCTGGGCGTGGCCCGAAAAGCAGATACTTTCGGTCACACCGCTTCATTCGGACAGCGAATCGATAAGCGCGTTTTTCGCCGATGATAACAATATCGGCAGGTTCCGCGGCATTACCGAGCCGATAAACGAAACCGGCGAAGCGGAAATGTCAAGCGCTGAGTCCGCGGTCACCGATGCGGTAAACCGTGTGATCGCATATTACACTCAGACAGCAAAGTAAGCGCAATATAGTCCGATAACAAATTACAAACTGCGGAAAGGAATCAGGCGGAGCCCGCGCGCAACGCGCACAGGCTTCGCGGTCGGCTGAAACATGAGTAAAGACAACAAAAAATTCAGTATTGCCGCTCATCTTAAAAGCGCGATACTGACCGATAACCCCGTGCTCGGTCAATTGCTCGGAATGTGCTCGACGCTTGCGGTTACCACTTCGGTAAAAAACTCGCTCGGCATGGGCGCAGCAACCGCGGCGGTACTTATCTGCTCAAACATATTTATTTCTTTGCTTCGTAATTTTATCCCGAAGCAAATACGAATCGCTTCTTACATTGTAATAATCTCCGGATTTGTGACCGCGATACAGTTCTTGCTTCAGGCATACATATCGTCGCTGTACGAGTCTCTCGGCATATTTATACCGCTTATCGTTGTAAACTGCATCATTCTCGGCAGAGCGGAAGCGTTTGCCTCAAAACACACCGTGTTTGAGTCGGCAATAGACGGTATCGGAATGGGTGTCGGATATATCTTCGCCCTTTTCGTACTCGGAACGATACGCGAAGTGCTCGGAAACGGCAGCTTTTTCGGGATCCCGCTTTTCGGAGACAGCTTTGAGCCGGTCGCAATGATCGCACAGGCGCCGGGCGCATTTATCATACTCGGATGCCTGATCGCGCTGATGAACCACATAGTTTCAAAATCGGCGAACAAGGAGGCGGCTTGATCATGACAGGGGTAAAAGAGATACTGATACTGATGCTCACCGCGGTGCTGATCGAAAACTATATTTTCTCTCGCTTTCTCGGCATCTGCCCGTTCCTCGGAGTATCCGAGAAGCCCGATACCGCGCTCGGAATGGGCTTTGCAGTCATGTTTGTCATGACTCTGTCAGGCGCCGCGACCTACGGCGTTTACAAATTCATTCTGGTAAAGTTCCACCTTGAATACCTTGAAACCATTGCATTTATTCTTATTATTGCAACTCTTGTACAGTTCATCGAAATGTTCTTGCGCAGATTTGTTCCGGCGCTTTACGGCGCGCTCGGAATATATCTGCCGCTGATCACCACCAACTGTGCGGTGCTCGGCGCCGTATTGCTCAATATCCAGAACGGATACAGTTTTATCGAATCCATCGCCTTCAGCTTTGCCTCGGCGGTCGGATTTACGCTGGCAATTGTAATTTTTGCCGGAGTCCGCATGAGAGTTTCGCTTGCCGAACCGCCTAAGCCTTTTAAGGGAGTGCCGATCGCGCTCGTCACGGCAGGACTGATCGCAATGGCGTTTTCCGGCTTTTCGGGAATGTCATTCTGACGCACGGGCGCACGCCCGACAATAATGAGTCGGCTTCGCCGACACGGAAACGATCGTTATGATTAAAGATATTTTGACCGCACTGCTGTGGTTTGCACTGTTCGGAGGGCTTTTCGGTCTGATCCTTGCGCTTGCCTCGAAAGCATTTGCGGTAAAAGTCGATGAGCGGATCCCGAAGATATGCGATGAGCTTCCGGGCGCCAACTGCGGAGGCTGCGGATTTGCGGGCTGTGCGGCGCTTGCCGAGGCAATAGTTGCAGGCAAAGCCAAAACAAGCGCCTGCGTTGTCGGAGGCGATGACGTTGCCGAGCGCATAAGCGAGATAATGGGTTGCTCCGCAGATAAAACCGTCAGAATGAGAGCGCAGATCATGTGCTCCGGATGCATCGGGATCGCAAAGAAAAAATATATATACAACGGCGCGCCCGACTGTATTGCCGCCGCAAAGCTCGGCGGCGGCGACAAGCTTTGTCCGAACGGCTGCGTCGGCTTCGGCAACTGCGCAAAGCTCTGTTCCTTCGGCGCGATCAAAATTGAAAACGGTATTGCCGCCGTGGACTACAAGCTTTGTCAGGGGTGCGGCAAATGCGCCGAAGCCTGTCCCAAGCATATTATCAAACTTATACCGTTTGACGCAAAATACTTTGTCGGATGTATGTCGACCGATAAAGGCGCGCTTACGCGCAGCTATTGTGACGTCGGATGCATCGGTTGCCGTATCTGCGAAAAGAACTGCCCTTCGGGTGCCGTCACGGTAAACGGTTCCATTGCCGAAATAGATTATGACAAATGTACCGACTGCGGAATATGCGCTGAAAAATGTCCGCGCAAGATCATTCATTCGCCGTCCTACACTGCGCCGACGCTCAAAAACGAATCGAACATATCCGCCGTCAAACCCGAATAACGCAGAAAAGGCCGAGACTTAAATGTTCTCCGCTCAAAAGATCGGATCGAAAGCCGACAGTTGACGGATCGCATCAAAAAGTCACGGTCTTTTTCTGTCTGCCGCGCATAAGTTCGGCAAACGGAATTGATTTTATCCCGATTTTATGATACAATATGGTTGTTTGCGAATATTATATTTACGCGGAGATTGTTTTTATGAGAATGAGAAAGAAAAAGCACGGCGACGAGCGCATCAGAGCCTGTTCGGATATTTTGCTCGTGCTTGATAAAGAAAACAAAACACTTGAAGGACTTGAAGAATTAAATATAGCTTCTGACCGTCCGCTTTGCCTTGAGATCGGCTGCGGCAAGGGCGCATTTATTACCGAGCTTGCCGCGCAAAACCCGGAGGTTTTCTATATTGCGGTCGAACGTGTGCCGAACGTAATTATTGCCGCACTTGAAAAAGTTCGCGAAAGGCAGTTGAAAAACGTCAGATTTGTCATCGGCAACGCGCTCGACGTCTGCGAAGCTTTGCCGGAGCACTCGATCGACAGACTGTACCTCAATTTTTCCGACCCTTGGCCGAAAAAGGGATATGCGAAACGCCGACTGACACACCGCGGCTTTCTTGAAGTTTACAAACACATACTGAAAGAGGACGGGGTGATCTGTTTCAAGACCGACAATCGCGGACTGTTTGATTTTTCGCTCGAAGAATTCCAGACCGCCGGCTATATCCTTGATGCAGTCACATATGACCTTCACAACAGCGAATACGCGGCAGGTAATATAATGACCGAATATGAGAAGAACTTTTCCGAAAAAGGCGTACCGATCAACCGCTGTGAAGCCAGACCCGAACGCACATAAGTACATACCAGAAACTCGGAAAGCGGGCATTATGCCCGCTTTCCGAGTTTTTTCAGCAATCTGCCGATTCCGCCGAGTATCGGTCCGGCATTAAGCGCAAATATCGCCGCTATGCCTGCGATCTGTACAATTATCCAACATCTTAATTCAAACAGCATAAACACCGTCTGAACAAGCAAAATCGCCGTGTTAAGCGCCACCTTGACCGTATGCTGATCAAACGGGATCAGCTTTTTTGTCGTCACCGCACGGATAATATAAACGATAAAATAGCAAACAAAGGTCGCAAGCGCCGCACCGTTAGCACCGAGCGGCTTAATAAGCAATATATTAAGTCCGATATTGACAAGGGCGCCGATGAAAGCCGTAATAAATGACATCATGCTTTTTTTATCGACAAGATAAACGCTTCCCATAAAGGTGACCAGGCTGGAGTATACGGTCGCAACGATCAGAAGCGGCATATACCGCCACGCCTCATAATATGAGGGAGCAAACAGGATCGAAGCAAAAAGCTTTGAAAAAGCGATCAATCCGGCAGCCGACATGAACAAAAGTCCCTGAAAGCTGTTGAAGACCCGTCCGAAAAATTCGGCATGCGCTTGTTTCCCGTCAACGGATTCCACGACCGCCGAAAAATTCCACGCTTCGGTAAACACACTCGACAGCAAAAGCAATATAGTCGGGATCTTGAAAGCAGCGGCGTAAAGTCCGTTGGTTGCGTCTCCGATAACTCCCTTGATAATATATCTGTCGGAAACATTTGTTACCCACCAAAACACCGTCGTCGGTATAAGCGGCACGCTGTATTTAAGCATTTCCGCAAGCAGTTCCCGGTTAAAGCGCGAAAGCCTTATCTGTCCTGGCAGTCCGAGCGCGATAAACAAAAATACGATCATCAAAAAGTCGGACACTATAACCGACGCCACATACCCCGTAACGCCCATATCAAATCCGATCAAAAAGATTATGTTGAACAGAATATTAAGCGCGGTAGCGAGTATCCCCTGCACGGCAAACAAGGTATTTTTTCCTATCGCACGCGTATATCTTGACACCAGATAATGAACGCTTGAAGTCAGCACATAGATGTATATGAGGACAAAATATCCATCAAAATATGCTATGCACGAGCAAAACGGCACGGCGATTCCGAAAACCGCGCCTCCCGCCAGCGTCATGAAAAGTCCGGTGGTCAGCACCTCTTCTTTGCTTCGGTGCTTGTCCATCGCAAATCGGAATACCGCTTCGTACATACCGAGCGATACAAGCGGTATCAACAGATTTGCTGTTTGAGTTATGATATCCGCCGTACTGTATTCGCTGCTTGACAAAAGCCTCGTATACAGCGGCATAAGAAAGAACACCAACAGCTTGCTTCCGAGAGTCCCGAGCGCAAGCACGGCGGTATTCGTTATCAGTTTTGTATACTTGTTCACGTCCTTGAAATGCTCCTTGAAAAATCATGCTTTAAGACATTCTTGTATATTATACCATACTGTATGCGCATTGTCACGTATTTGGCGAAAAATTCTCAAAGTTAAAAGGCTTGCCGCAATAAAACGGACAAGCCTTTTGCAAATACACATCTCAGTTGATCTATTCGCCGCACTTCGCTTTAAGTTCATTCAGGACCTGAGGATAAAGCTGGCAGCTCATTCCGCCGTCAACGATAAGCTCGCTTCCGGTAACATTTTTGGACAGATCGCTTCCGAGGTAGAACGCCGCATTTGCAATATCTTCAAAATCCGAAATGTCACCTATAGGAGTCAGTGTGCCGTTCACTACCTGCTTGCTTCCCATTCTGACCCAACGCTCGGTTTTGATCGTGCCGGGCAGAACTACGTTTGAACGTATGCCGTACTTGCCGAGATCGACCGCAAAGGCTTTTGACATTGCATTGATCCCGCCTTTGGACGCCGAATATGCGCTTCGATTGGGTATTGCTCTGTATGCGGTATTCGAGCTGAAAAATACGATCGCACCTTTATGCTGCTCCCTCATTCTGAACGCCGCCTGACGCACTATCATAAAATTCCAGACTAAGTTAGTTTCAAATACCCGGCCGAATTCTTCGATCGGCACGGTGAAAAAGTCCATACCCTTTGCCGGATCGTTTCCGAAGCCCATATCTGCGGAATTGAGCACTACCGTTTCGACAAAAACTCCGCTTTGGTCAATATCATTGAAAATATCAATTACTGCCTGTTCATTTCGGATATCAAGCGCGTATCCTTTGGCATAGACCCCGTGTTTTTCGGCAATTTCATCTGCCGCACGCTCTGCCCTTTCCGCGCTTCGGCTCGTAATGATTACGGCGTAGCCGTTTTCGGCGAATTTTTCCGCCGTCGCAAATCCGGTTCCGACCGTCCCTCCGGTTATAAATACTGCTTTTTTCAATTTTCACTCCATGTCGGCGAAGCCGACCCAAACAGCGCATCAGAACAGCCTGTGAGTACAGACCCGCGCAAATGCGCCGCCGATTCTCTCGTTTACGAATTTTTACCCGAAATACCGTCAGAAATAAAATTCGGTCTCGGCAGGTCTGATATCGGTAAGCGTTCCGTCATAATGGCGCAGGGTATGCGGTTTGTACGGATGCTTCAGACATTCTTCCTCGTTTATCTCTATCCCCAGCCCGGGCTTGTCGGGTATGGTTATATAACCGTCTTTGTATTCAAGTCTTTCGTCGGTTATATCGCCTCTCCAGCATACGTCGCTGTACATGATCTCAAGGATACAGAAATTCGGGCAATTGGCGGCAAGCTGAAGCGTCGCGGCATTGGCGACGGGACCTGACGGATTGTGAGGAGCAAACGGTATATACCGGCACTCCGCTTCCGCCGCAATCTTCTTTAACTCCATAATGCCGCCGGCGTGCGAAACATCGGGTTGAATATAATCCGCGGGCATCAGATCGAAGAATCTGCGAAAATCCCAACGGGTATACAGCCGCTCGCCTGCGGAAATGGCAATCGGCGACTTATCGCGCACCGCTTTCAGTGCTTCCAGACTGTCGGGAGGCGTCGGCTCCTCAAATAACATTGGATCAAACTCCTCCAGCGCTTTTGCAATCTTTATTCCCGTCGGTATATCGAACCGTCCGTGACCTTCGATGAGCAGATCCACGTTTTTGCCCACCGCCTCGCGCACTGCCGCTACGCACCGCAGTGCCTTATCAAGCTCGGCATTTGAAATTCCAAGATACGCTTTTCCGAAAGGATCCCACTTAAGCGCAGTAACACCTCGCGCCGCCGCCTGCTTTGCCTTTTCGGCAAATTCCTCAGGCTCACGGGCGCCCGAGAACCAACCGTTAACATATATGCGCACACGGTCGTTGACCCTGCCGCCGAGCAGTTCGTATACCGGCACATTCAGGCATTTGCCCTTAATATCCCACATAGCCATTTCGACCGCCGACAACGCCGACATCAGAACGGGTCCGCCGCGCCAATATGCGTCGCGGTATATATTGCGGAAATGCAGTTCAACATCAAGCGGACTTTTTCCGATCAGATACTCCTTTATATGTTCAAGCGCGCCGAGAAAGGCTTTTTCTTTATATTCAAGCGTGCCCTCTCCGACACCCGTGATCCCTTCGTCCGTATAAATTTTGACAAAAACGAAATTTGTTCGGAAACAATCCACGACAAACGGCTTTACGTCGATGATTTTCATTTGGCAGTCCGCCCTTTCTTCAACATACTTTTTGAATATATATTGACTGAACATTAAAGATATATTATAATTCTAATGTATCAATTATAGAAAATTCCGATTTGCAAATCTATATCCGTTCTTACTATTTTTTCAGATTTCTTATTTTTTCGGAGAGCAAAATGGAGAATTATACATACGAGATAATACAATTCGGACTGTTTGACTCTGCGGCAAAATTTCCGGACACCGCCGTTACCCGCGACCGTCTGCTTGATTGCTTTGAAATTGAGCTTTATACCTCGGACTGCCCGGGACTTGCGTATATTGACGGAACAAGCCACGCTTTGAACAGCGGCTTATTAGTTTGCTGCAAGCCCGGTCAGACACGTCACAGCAGGCTCCCGTTCAAATGCTGCTACCTTCATATTAAAACGCCGAGCAAAGCGCTTGAAAAGCGGCTTTTACAACTTAAAGATACCGACTATCCGTCGGAATTTGAGGAATTGACAAAACTGTTTTACAAAATTGCCGCACACGACGGAGCTGAAATATCCGATTATTTTTTTGTGCGCAGCTGCACCGACCGCATCCTTTACCTTTTGTTAAAATCAGGAGAAAAGCCGCCGCAATCAAAGCGCGGCGCGCACGCCAAAGAACTCGGCGAGATCAAAGACTATATCAAATATCGCTATTTTGAAAACCTATCGCTTGAATCGCTGTCAAGGCGCGTCGGACTGAGTCCGGTCTACTTTCATAAGCTGTTTTGTGAAAACTTCGGTATTACGCCGGCAAAATACGTAGCAAATACACGAATCACCGCCGCGAAGCAACTGCTTATTTCAAGTGACAAGACGGTTGCTGAGATCGCCGAAGAATGCGGCTTTTCCTCGCAGTCATACTTCAACAGTATATTTAAAGCTTCAACCGGCATGTCTCCGCTCAAATATAAAAAAGAAACGTTGAGCCGTATGCAAATATGACCACTATTTGCGGGCAATAAATAAAAAAACGAGCCTGTAAAAAATCCGCACGACTTTTTACAGGCTCGAAATATTACAGTCAGATGAGTTGCTTCCATTCCGGATTGAGCTTGACCATATGTATATGATCTTCCCACTTCCCGTTTATCAATAAATAATCACGGGCAATCCCCTCGTTAACAAATCCGTTTTTCTGCACCACCCGCAATGAACGTGTGTTCCAAGGCATGATATTAGCTTCAATGCGGTGCAACCCCAATCTGCCGAATGCGATTTCGGTCACCTTCCCGACTGCCTCGGTCATATATCCGTTATTGATCCATGCCTTATCCATCTGGTAGCCGATAAAGCAGGATTGAAACGCTCTTCTGATTATGCCGTTCACTCCGATATATCCTATCAATTCATCCGGGCACTCTTTACAATAGATATAGAAATGATACGATCGGTCCTTCTTCTCGTCTTCCAAATCCGCTTGCAGCGTTTCTTCCCAATATTTTTCCGTAAAAAACGCTTCATCGTGAGTCGGTATGAATTTTTTCAAAAACTCTCGGTTTCTGATATGAAAATCTGAAAGTTCTTTTGCTTTGAGCTTACAGGTCGGCTTCAAAAAAAGCCGATCGGTCTCCGTTAGTTCATTGATCAATTGTATTTCTGCCATTATTTTTCTACTACATTGATATACACTTCTTCGCCGCCGCGAACAAAGGTCTCTTTAATATATGCATCCGTAAACGTATCGTCCGCTTCAAGAAGATGCCTTACCTCGCGTATCGGATAGGCACGCATTACCCCGTCTTTAACACTCAGCTCAAGCGGCAGCGAGAGACAGCCGATGCATTTTTCCTTAGGCTGATAATTCCAACCCGGCACCCACGATATCAGAATATTTCTGCCGTCTTTCGCATGAAATATTTGACCCGCATATTCGTCCGGTCCCTTTTGAAAATGAGATACGACTTCGGGCACAAACCGCGTACCATCGAAATCACCGTACATAACCTCAAAATAGTGCGTTTCGTCATGTTTCATTACCGATGTCGAAAGAATATATCCATCGCCGTGCGGCACAAAAGACGGGCACTCGCAGTACTTTCGATCCTCATATTCATACAGCACACCGACATAATGCCAATTGAAAAAGTCGTCGCCACGATAAAGCAACAGATTTCCCGTACCCTTTTTTACGTCTGCGGATGCCACTACAAGAAACATTCCATGCTCGCAGACAAGTATTGCCGGATCTCTGAAGTCCCGACTGCCGTCCGCGGGATAATCGCGAATTATCGGATTGTTCTCATATTTTTCAAAGTTGATCCCGTCTTTTGAATACGAAACACTGATCGTCTGCTTTCCCGCTGTGTCCACCGAAGCATAGAACAGGTACAGCATACCATCTTTTTCAACGGCGGTTCCCGACCATACTCCGCCCTTATCATATTCCTTGTCAGATGAAAGCGCGTTCGGCAGTTCCTCATAATTCAAAAAATCACGGGTACGGCAGTGCCCCCACTCCATCGGCTCCTGCCACGGATATTCGAAATTTGATGAATGTTGATAGAAAAAATGATATTCACCCTTAAATTCACACAAGCCGTTCGGGTCGTTCATCCACCCTTTTTGGGGATGATAGTGATATCTCAGATCCGCGTTGGTAAGCATAATATTCTCCAATGCCGCCGTAGGCGGCTCAAAAAACAAACGTAAGTTTTCACGCCGACTGCGGCGTGAAAATTCGGGCGCAAAACCAAAGTTTCACTTGGCGGAAATCGCGCTTTCGCGCTATGTGTCTCCTTGAAAATTCAATATTGCAAGCAAATTATATCACAGCATAATGAGACAAGTCAAGCCCACGTCCCTCTGCCGCTACATCACCGTAACCTCAGTTTCGGTATTTTCCCTAAGCTTTTGGACAAACGGCGCTAATTCTTCGCCGCTCAGAAATTCCGTATTACCGTATGCCTGCGTCTTTTCAAGCTGCGCCGCCTTGGAGATCCCTAGAGGGTGATACGGCTCGATATGTATGCCCGAAATATTATGAAGCTCCCGCGCCACTGCGGCAAGCCTCATAAAGTGCTCGTCTGTCAGATTGATCCCCGGCATGATCGGGCATCTTAAAATTATTTTTGCTCCGAGCGCATCAAGCTGCTTCAGATTTTTCATAATGAGCTCGTTTGAAACGCCTGTGTATTTTTTATGAAGTTCGCCGTCCGTCAGTTTTATATCAAACAGCCACAGATCAACATAATCTGATATCTTGTCAAGCGATCTTTGCGAATATCCGCTGGTCTCTATCGCAGTATCCATACCGAAACCTTTGGCTTTCTGCAATATTTCCTTTGAAAAATCATATTGCAGCAGCGGCTCACCTCCCGACAAAGTCACCCCTCCGCCGCTTTCTTCATAGAAAAGCTTGTCCTTAAGGACCTCGGCAATAACTTCGTCTGCGCTCTTTTCCTCACCGCAAAGCTGCAATGCCTTTGTCGGGCAAACCTCTGCACAACTGCCGCAATGCACACACAGCTCGCGGTCAAACAAATGCAAATGTTCGACGGTTATCCTGTGACAGCTCTCGCGGCACACCTCCGTACATGCGCCGCAACCGATGCACAGCTTGCTTTGAAAAAACAGCTCGGGCTCCATACGTTGGGATTCGGGGTTATGACACCACGCGCAGGAAAGCGGACATCCCTTAAGGAACACTACCGTTCTTATTCCCTCTCCGTCCGAAGTGCTGAAGCGTTGAATATTGAATATCTTACCCATAATTATGTATCACTACCCTTCTTGGCGGTTCAGTTCAATTACGAAATATAAAGCTTTATATTTTATGTTCGGTCCTTGCGATCACTTCATTCTGCATATTCTCGGAAAGCCTGACAAAATAATCACTGTATCCGCCGATACGTACAATAAGATCCCGATATTTTTCCGGCTCTGCCCGTGCCGCTTTAAGTGTGTTTGCGTCAACCACATTGATCTGCATCTCAAATCCGCCGCGCCCGGCATAGGTCTTAACAATACTTTCAAGAGCATTCAAAGCATTACGAGGAAAAAATCACAATCGACAGCCTTTGTAAGCTTACATATATGTCACGCTCCACTCTCTTTCAAAAAATGTGTCGGCAAAGCCCGATCGATTATCTGAACAACTACCGTTGCAAAATTGCGCTTGAGTT
This sequence comes from Clostridiales bacterium UBA4717, assembly GCA_002404395.1. Classification (GTDB taxonomy): domain Bacteria; phylum Bacillota; class Clostridia; order Oscillospirales; family CAG-272; genus UBA4717. Next base: position 6,765 of record DHJP01000132.1, on the reverse strand, counting down.
ATCTTCGCAAAAGAAATTGTCGGGCGAAGAGCTTGCGTTAAAATGCAGATTTTACGATGCCGCGCATATGAAACGAGTATTGAAGCGGTACAAAAGCAAGCTCAAAAAATAAAACTTCGGAAGGCTTTGCAGTACAATTACAGCGCTTCAAATCCGCTGTCGGGATTGTACAAATACCCTCGGTAATCAAAACTTTGGTACATCGGCTTTCCCCGCTCCTTAGGCTCCCCCGAACCGATGATCAGCAAATATTCCTCGGGATCGAATGCATTAAACGCCTCGATCTTGTTCATGCACTCGGCGGCATACCGCAGCTTTCCGCTCTCGCCGTTCTCGCGTCTGTCACAATAATTATATCCGATCACGACCTTGAGCGGACACTTTATGTGTATCAGCTTTATCAGCTCGTCAAGCCAATCGGCTTTGTTGTTTTCATGCTCAACAACGATTTTCAAATCCCATAAATGCCGTTTCATGCCGAGTTTTTTAGCTTCGGCTTTGTCAAGCTCAAGATATCTGCCAAGGTAACCGACCGTGTCGATCCTGAAATATTCGTGTTGTACGGTAAGTCCGAACGATTCGATTATTTCTTCAATCAGGATTTTATTTGCGATATATGTAAATTGCTTTTCATCGCATCGGTAAATATCCATATAAGTTCTTGCTCTGCCCGAGCCGTCAATAAAGCTTCGTTCCTCTTTGAATGAGAGCAAAAATTTCTTATAAAATGCCACGGCGTTTAATGAATTTCCCATAAAATAAGTGTGTACCGGCCTCTTGTTTCGACTTTTTACTGTTTTATTGCATTTAACGCGCGCCGCCGTCTCAAAATCAAACCTGCGCCGCGCCTTTTCAGGACTCAAAAGAGTCAAAATTATTATATCACCCAATACATTTTTTGTCAAACATATATTGACGCCGCGATTGCCGACTTTGCCTCTATTCGCTTATGTCCGATAAAATTTTGTTGTGAATATTTTCTCTCATTTTACAAACTGCATCGTAATCTTCTTTGTAATTATTTTTTAACCATATGCATCTCGTAGCATTTGTCAGTATAACCGCATACATATTTTCTCCGCGATCAAAAAAGAACGATGTTCCGGTGTGACCGCAGTGACCGAAACTGCCGTTTGGGAACAGCTTTCCCGTTTGCCTGTACCTTTTGTCAACGATCAGCCATCCAAGCCCGTTCGCATCTTCGCCGAGACTCCCGGTGTAACTTTTTTCCGCAAGGTCATAGATTTCCGATGAATACAGCTTTGAATTTTTTTGCATGATTGCATCACAATATTTTTCCATATCAGCCATTGTAAAAAACTGCGCTCCGCTCCCGGCAATGCCTTTCATGTTACAGACATTGTCATCATCCGACCGATATTTTCCAACCCTGACGCGTCTGTATGAAACCGCGGCATTCGGCTCGTTAATATCAATATTAAATCCGCTTTTGGTCAGATTCAATGCGCTTTTGGTATTAGCATAAAATGCCTTATCAAGCGGCATATTATATATTTTTTCAACAATGAACCCGAGCAAAATATAAGCGTTGCAGGAGTATATCTTCCCCTCACCCGGCTCATATGCCAGAGGATTATCTATAATATATTTTGCCACAGCCTTATTCCCTTTTTCGGCAAGCTCCGGCGGCAGAGGACATCTTACAATTCCGGAGGTATGTGTAAGCATTTGCCTGACCGTTATTTTTCTTTTGCTCTCCGGCACTTCATCAAAAAACATATCCAGCGTGTCATTCAGAGAGACCTTCTTTTCACCCATCGCCTTTAGGATAAGCGTTGCCGTGACAAGTACTTTACCCATACTTGCTATATCAAAGTAGGTGTCCGGAGTTACATTATCGGAAGAAATCAAGCATTTGTCATTTTCTTTTTTAAAAAGTACGGCATAGGAGTCAAGGACTCCTTCTTTTATTAAACTTTCCATAAATAACTTTGTTTTATTAAGTTTCATATAAATCACCTCACAATGATTATATTATATTTTAAAGCCTTCATCAATTTAAAAATTCGGATATACAGCATTTTTCGGTTGTATTTTAAATTTTTTTATGTTATTATGAAGCGGGGTGATGAAATGTTTTGCAATTATAATACCGACTGTATACATATTACAAATGTTTTTACAACTACCGTAAACCGAACCGAAGTCGGAACCGGAATCCGGCGTTTGGGAGAAACCAAATTCTATCAATTAGGAATAAAAATCAAAGGTGAAACAAGCATAACATACAATAACAATCACTTTATATATGACGATAACTCCGTGCTTTTTCTTCCGTGTGAAACGCAGAGCGATATTCCATACAATAAAATCTTTCTGAAGCCCGGCTCCGGTGTATGTATATTTTTCACTTCGGAACATTCATTATCTAACAGTGCCAAACTGTACAAGCTAAACGGTCATGCCATTTCCACTGCTTTCAAACGTATCCTTAATGAATTTAAAGGCGAAAACAAATTGAAAGCCAAATCCACCTTTTATGAAATATTATCATTACTTGATGAAACTGAAAAGCCGTATGTCAAAAGCGAATTTTCCGACATCTTAACATATATAAATAATAACATCGACAAACCGTATATTGATTTAAACGAGGCCGCCAAGCAATTCGGTTATTCAACAGATTACTTTCGTCACAAGTTCTCCAAAGAAACCGGAATTGCACCCAAAAGGTATATAATATCATTAAAAATCAAACTCGCCGAGGACTTACTTTTGAACAGTAATTTGTGTATTCGTCAAATTGCAGGCAGAGTCGGATTTTACGATACAAACTATTTCACTCGTTTTTTCAAAAAAGAAACCGGGTATACACCGACTGATTTTCGCAAAAATATTAAGGTTTAATTTGACAAGTGCCTGTAAGAAGATTATATTGACATTTTTTGGGATTTTAATGTATAATTCTGGCAAATTAAAAATATTTATATAAGAAACAGAGTTAACGTATGAAAGCTTTTTCTTCCGGCAGCAATGCAAGTATAAGGCTCGCGTCTGTCTGCCTTGCGATATCAGGCAAGCAGAAGACGGTATCCCTTTGAAAATCATTCAAACATGAGCGACGATTATTACACTATGTATTTACAAAACTATTAAACTATGTTACAATGTGTGCAGTCAACCTTTTATATGGTATGGTGGCTGTTATGGTATATAATATAATTGATTTCGGTGCGAAAGTAAGTGATTTGCTGCAAACCGAAGCTATTCAAAATGCTATCGATAAATGCTTTTTAAACGGCGGCGGCGAAGTTGTTATTCCGGCAGGTGTTTACCGCACCGGCGGACTGCGGTTGCGTTCACACGTTACGCTGCATTTGCTTTCCGGAGCAATATTGGAGGCGAGTGAGGATCCCGAGGATTATGCCGCTTTGGAAAGCGATACGCTGGAGCCGGTATCATGGGAGGATTTTCAAAACGGCATTCGGAGTTCGGCGCAACCTTTATCTCGTTGGAATCACGGTATAATCCGCGCGGTCAATGCAACGGATATAGGAATAATCGGTGATCCTTACTCTTGGATCGACGGAAAGAATTGCTTTGACTCCGAAGGCGAGGAAGGCTATCGCGGCCCTCACGGTATTAACCTATGGCTGTGTAATAATGTTACGCTGCGCGGATATACCATAAGAAACACGGGAAATTGGGCTCACGCCATCTTCCGTTCCGAAAACATAGCGGTTAAAGATGTCACGGTATACGGAGGACATGACGGCTTTGACGCATTTTTATCCAAAAATGTTGATATATCCGAGTGCCGTTTTTTCAGCGGAGACGACAGTATAGCCGGTTACGGAAGCGAGTATGTCAGGGTACGCGATTGTATTCTCAACTCATCTTGCAGCGCAATTCGTTTCGGCGGGGCTGATGTTATAATTGAACGCTGCAAATGCACCTCTCCGACCGAATTCGCATTCAGGGGTTCGCTAACTATTGATAAAAAGAAATTGGGTTCAATGCCGGGTCCAGATGCACGACACCACTCGCTTATCGCCTTTTTGTACTATTGCGACGATCGCTTCGGCGAACTGCCTCTGCCGCGTATGGGAAATATTTTGATAAAAGACTGCGTTTTTGAAAATATAATGCAGTTATTCAATATGGATTTCGGAAACCATATTTGGTGCTGCAACAAAGCCCTCACCTCCATCACATTTGATAATTGTAAAGCAACAGGGCTTAAACAGCCGATTTACATACACGGCGACCGCGAAGATCCGATAGTATTCAACATTAAAAACTCTGAGCTTTCCGCATCGCCCGAATACAATTCCGAAGTTTTTATGGACGCTGAATTTTTTGACACGGTTAATTTGGAAAACGTAAAAGCAGAAGGATATGTAAAGCCTGAAATAATTATACGCTCTGAAGGAAAAGTTAAAACATCCGACTCCGGCACATTCAATATAATAAAAGGTGAAAGCGGAAAATCGGGTCTTGGCGGGCGATAAATTTGTCTTTAAAATGCAGTCAATGCCGATTCAAGCAAAACAAAGGTCAGTCAAAAATGAATTTTGAGAAATTCATTTTTGACTGACCTTTAATGTACAAATACATATACAGAGCGTGACTTTATCATAACTCTCATGATCATTATTATAATGCAATAGTTGTTCCTGCTTGCATTAAAACACATTTTTAAAACAGATAATAGCTTTTTAATTGCAAACTCAAAAAGCAATTTTTGCCAAGTTTGCTGTTTTTTAAAATATTTTAACTAAACTGTTTTTCGAAAGCTTCAATCCACGCATTTTTTATAATGCAATGTCCTGCAGCATTGGGATGAACACCATCATAGCTCCAATATTCGACAGGTGCATATTTGAGCATTTCATCAAATTTTTCCTGCAAAAAAACAAAAATGGCGCCGTTTTTATCAGCAACTTTTTTTGCAATTTTTGCAAGTTTTTTTACACCGCTGATATACGCATCAGGATCTTTCATTGCTACACTTCCCTTTAATATAAAAGGTTCCAAAATCATTATTTTTATATCAGGAAGGCTTTCCTTAGTTTCTTCAATAATCATATTATAATATATTTCATATCTTTCCGGCGATATTCCATTGTTCCATTCCAAGCCGTGCCAAACATCATTTACCCCCACAAGTATACTCATATAATCCGGCTTTAAGGCAACGATATCTTTCTGAGTTCTGCCTAAAATATCAATACTCCTGTTGCCGCTGATTCCTCGGTTTATAAACTCATATTTGTTTGGATATTTCAGCCCTAGTTCACCTGAAATCATACTCACATAATTCGAGCCCAAAACATCATCTCTGTCTTTTGCACGAAACCAGTCAGTAATTGAATCTCCCTGAAACAGTATTCTTTTCATTGCATCCCCCGATATATTTAACTTAGATACACAATATCGTTTTGTTTTTCATTTCTATCTGCAAAGCCGTTTGGACAAAGCTCATATTTGTCGTCTTTAAATTTACTAAAATCCACGTTAAGCGAAACATCCGCAAATGATTCATTTTCAATATTATTTCCTGCAATCACACCCGAATTATCACTAAACGCAGTCATTGAATTTATAAAAACATTTTTTATTTTTCCGGTTGAGTTATATGTACAAAGTACAAACGGTTCTCCTTTACCCCACCAGCCACCTTTAAAAAGTTTGGTATGTGCTATAACATTTGAAATCCTTACATTCTCAACGCTTCCACCGTCTCCGGCAAATATGGCAATACCTCGATTTGTGTCTTTTATAATTAAATTACTTGCAATAATATTTTTTATTTTGCTTGATATATGGCCTATTCTTAGGGCCGCCGAACGCGAACTCATTATACAATTTGAAATAACAATATTCTCTGTAACTATTGAATAGTCAAAAAGCGAAGTTATTGCTATACAATCATCACCGCAAACAAAACTGCAATCAGTTATTATTGCATCTCGGCACGCAGTAAGATGAATACCGTCATTGTGAGGTATTCTCGGATTATTTTTAACACTTATTTTGCTGACAAAGATATCATTACAGTTATGCAAAGTAAATGTCCAACAAGGAGAATCAAATACAGTAATATCTTTGATTTTTATATTTGTACAACCATCAAAAAGTATAGGTCTGCGAGGTCTATCGAGTGGAATTGCCGGCATTTGCAAGAAATCTTCAGTGCTCATTTGTATCTGCTCACCATGAGGTTCAAAATCTACAAATTCTTTCCCTGATAAATCAATAGCTCCATCACCGCAAATAGTTATATTTTTACAGTTTTTTGCAATTATCAGAGAATTTGTTTCTTTTCCGAAACTATCAAAATAACCATTCATCATATATTTTGATATATCAGTATGTGCCTTAAGAACCGCACCCGGTTCAAGTATAATACATATGTCAGAACGCAGTTTTAACCCGCCGGTAACAAACACTCCGCTCGGTATAACCAACGTACCACCCTTTGTCATGCAATCTATTGCTTTTTGTATGCACTCAGCATTATCACTGTTTTGAGTTCGCGCTCCATAATCAACTATGTTTATCGTCATACAATATTTCTCCTTTAAGAAACTATTATCTTAATCTATTCGTATTAAATTGTGTTACGGTTCAAAAGCATTATGTTACACCGTGCATCTATTTTGTACATTTGCCATTTTTAACTTGATTTCATATTTGATTTTCACGGTGTCCCAAGTTCAAGTCCGGTCAAATCGGTGAGTGCATCTATTGTTTTTTAGTCAAATCGAAATTTTCAAAGATGCTCAAAAACTGCATAAGAAA